>METI01000155.1:33768-33965 GCA_001771285.1 candidate division NC10 bacterium RIFCSPLOWO2_12_FULL_66_18 | reverse complement strand
GGCGCTCCTGGAGCTGCTGCGACGGCGCCTGGCCACGGCACGGCAGGCGGAGCCCATGGGGCCGATCATGATCTACCGGGGGGTGGAGCGGGTGGAGGAATCCGAGCCTGCGGCCCCGGCCCATCCCGCCTCCCCTTGAGCTTCGGCGGACAAGCGAATATCGAATGTCGAACCGACGAATGTCGAATATCGAATGG
>METI01000155.1:0-33708 GCA_001771285.1 candidate division NC10 bacterium RIFCSPLOWO2_12_FULL_66_18 | reverse complement strand
AGTCTGCATATACCGGCCCTCGCCGGAGCCCCCGACGGCGCGGAAGTCCTGGGAGGGTTGAACCTGTGAGATACTCTTGTGAAATCGTGGAGTGTCTTATACACAGGAGCACGGTCTGTGTTTGAGGGTTTATACAGACTGTATACGTGTTGTTATGTTCATCTTGATGGTGCTGGCAAACGTGATATCTTCGCTCTGGGTTGGTGGGCGTAGCCCAAAATGAGTGACCGACCGAGAGATTCGGCAATGTCCCTCGAGCTTGCCGAAGGTACGGGACCTATCCTTGTGATGTGCCCTGCTGGAGACGCTCTTGAAATCTACAAGGTAGACCGCTGCTTCGAGGTGCTTTCTCCAGATTCTGTCGACCCGAAGCAGACTGATCCTAACGCTCCTTGGATAGTCCGGCATGTATCAGGATTCGGCGCTGGAAATGACATCGTGGCGCGGACTGTGTTGCAGGCAAATGCGTTCCTCAAGGAAGCAACCTTTAAGGATACGGTTGATCGAGAGAAAGTAATGGAAGCGGCAAGGGGTTGCAGAAACTCTATCCTAGAGTGCCGGAGAATCGCAGAAGAAATCAACGCGGAAATCGATCGAATTGTAAGGAAGTATCGTTTCCTCAATCTAAGAGGAAACGTAATCACATCATTCCCAGTATATGAAGGTCTACACGAAGCAGCAGGCCGATTCCTTCTCAGTGCCAAACAGGCCCTCCAGCATGCAGCAGGAATTATCAATGCTTTCTTTGGACAAGTGTTCACGGGACCACATTACCACAAGATCCGAGATTGGTTGAACAAGACCTTCTCGGGTACTGGATTTGCCAAGTTCATTGAAGTCAATGAGCCAAGGATCAAGTAGATAGTGGAAATGCGGAACTGTTTCGAACAC
Organism: candidate division NC10 bacterium RIFCSPLOWO2_12_FULL_66_18; assembly: GCA_001771285.1. GTDB lineage: Bacteria > Methylomirabilota > Methylomirabilia > Methylomirabilales > 2-02-FULL-66-22 > 2-02-FULL-66-22. The sequence goes on along the minus strand of METI01000155.1, from coordinate 32,817 downwards.
CCGGGTGAGAAGACTCTAGAGATCCGGGATTTCTACTGGGAAGCGGAGACTCGCAAGACGCACCTTCCAACGTGGAACATAACCGGCGACCCACCTGGTGCAATTGCAAAGGATGTGGTCGCCATTGTCGAGTTCATCTTGGACTTTGTGGAAGGACTCATTGTGCTTTGCGCGGGAATGCAAACCGAACATTTCCCTTACATTCTGACCCGGAATGAGCCACCCAAGACCGAAATGCCAATAAGATACGCTCTACGAATTGACCCAAGTATTCTGTCTGGCAAAGCGTGAAGGGGCCGCTATGGTCGCGCCCTAACCCGCGCGTGAACATGGACCCTTTGCAAGCCGGCTTCGCCCGCCAGACCCGGGCCGGTTACGCGCATCGTTAGCGCTCCAGGGCTGAGAATGATCGAGCAAGAGCTGGAGAGGGATGTACTTCGAGATCATCGGCGAGATCGAGGACATGGAGGTTATCGCCAAGGGCCCGTCGGTGCGGGAGCGGGCTCGCCTAGCGGCGCAGTTCGGTTGGGGGCGGTGGAGGAAACTGAAGGGGAGAGCGACGATTCGCCTCGAGAGTGGAGCCACGTGTCGAGTGGAGCTCCACTGGTACGAGGCCCATGGCATCGGACGGAGGAAGCTCAAGATCAAGCGCTTCCTGGAGTAGGGCATGAAAAAAGCTAGGCGTCGTTACGTCATCTGCGTTCGGGCCGAAGGCGCCGAGGACTTGGAGGTCCGCAAGTTGTACCGGGTTCTTCCAGACGAATCGGCTGCAGCGCGCGGGTATATTCGCGTCGTGGACGAATCGGGGGAAGACTACCTTTACCCGACAGCATGGTTCGTCGCCGTAGAGGTACCCGAAGAGGCGGAGCGGGCCCTTGCAGCGGCGTCGCCAGCACCTACTAGCCGGGCGCGCTAAAGCGGGAACTTCGCCTTTCGAAAGCCGAAATTGGCATTGCTGGAGGAGGCGGGCGTGAACGAGGAATTGAATCGGCACGGCGTCCTGGAGGCGCTCCTCTTCGTGGTGGAGGAGCCGTTGCCCCTGGTTCGGCTCCAGGAGGTGCTGGGGGACGAAGATCTGGCGACGACCGAGGCCACGGTTCGCGAGCTGGCACTCGCCCTCGAGAACGAGGGCCGCGGCCTCATGGTACAGGAGGTGGCGGGGGGATTCCGCCTGGCCACGCGGCCCGAGGCGCACCCGTGGATCCAGCGGTTGCAGCAGATCAAGCCGGCGCGCCTCAGTCGGGCGGCGCTGGAGACCCTGGCCATCATCGCGTACAAGCAGCCCATCACCCGGGCGGAGATCGAAGCCATCCGCGGGGTGGACGTGGACGGGGTGATGCGGACGCTGCTTGAGCGCGGCCTGGTTCGCATGCTGGGCCGGAAGGCGGAGGCGGGCCGGCCCATCCTGTACGGGACGAGCAGCGAGTTTCTGGAGCACTTTGGCTTCAAGGACCTGGGCGATCTGCCCAGCCTCAGGGAGATCGATGAGCTCATCGGCGCCTCGGGGGCGGAACCCGCACGCCCGAATGCCAACACGGCTGCCGAGCCATCCCCGGCCCCCCCATCCCCCTCGGAGACGGGGGCGGCCGAAGGCGGGGAGCCGTCCTGACCGCTTGCAGCAGCGGCCATCGCCACCGGCACTCGACGCAGGGGAGCGGTTGCAGAAGTTCCTCGCCCGGGCCGGGATCGCGTCCCGACGACAGTGCGAAGCCTTCATCGCGGCGGGGCGCGTCCAGGTGAACGGCCAGACCGTGCGGACGCTCGGCACCCGGGTGCGACCCGGCCGGGATCGCGTCCAGGTGGATGGGGAAGCGGTCCGGCCCGAGGCTCTCGTCACCATCCTGCTGCACAAGCCGGCCGGCTACATCACCTCGCGCGCCGACCCCCAGGGGCGTCCAGTCGTGACCTCGCTGGTCCAGCAAACGGGCCAGCCGCGGCTGTTCCCGGTCGGGCGCCTGGACTGGGACACCGAAGGTCTCCTGCTCCTCACCAACGACGGCGCGCTGGCCAATGCCCTGACCCATCCCCGCTACGGCGTGCGCAAGGTCTACCACGCCAAGCTGAAGGGGCACCCGACGCCCGAGAGCCTGGCGCGTCTGACGCGGGGGGTCGTGTGCGACGGGGAGCGGATGAAGGCCCTGGGGGTGGAGTTGCTCCATCCGACCCGGCAGAACGCCTGGATCGGCGTCACGCTGGAGCAGGGTCGCTACCGCCAGGTCCGGCGGATGTGCGAGGCCCTCGGCCACCCCGTCCTGAAGCTCATCCGGGTGGCCCTGGGTCCGATCCGGCTCGGATCGCTCCCCCGGGGACAGTGGCGTCCGCTCTCGGCGGACGAGCTCCGCGCGCTCCGCGCGCTCGTTCCAGACACGGATCCGTCCGGGATATGAGACCCGTGGGGCCGAGGTCCCCGTGGATTTGCGAGCCGGGCAGCGGGAAGCGCTTCGCCGGACGGGGCGGCCCCCAGAAAGCCCTTGATCGGCTCCGGGCGCCCGGCTATCATGCCGGCAGGACACCCTGGCCGACGCTCCAGCGCGAGGTCATCCGTGCGGATCATCGAGCTGCGCAAGACAATTGACGAGATTGATTCGCAGATCCTCCGCCTGCTGAACCGCCGGGCGGAGCTGGTCCTCGAGGTCGGCCGCCTGAAGGCGGAGCAGAACCTGGAGTACCACGTTCCCCAGCGCGAGGAGGAGATCTACGCCCGCCTGGCCGGGGAGAACACCGGGCCGTTTCCCGTCCAGGCGGTGCGACCGGTGTTTCGCGAGGTGATCTCCGCCTGCCTCTCACTGGAGCACCCCCTCCGGGTGGCGTACCTGGGCCCGCGGGCCACCTTCTCGCACCTGGCCGCCATGGAGCGGTTCGGGCTCTCGGCGCAGTTCCTGGCCATGCGCAGCATCGGCGAGGTGTTCGCCGAGGTGGAGAAGGGCAATGCCGACTACGGGGCCGTCCCGGTGGAGAACTCCACCGAGGGCATCGTCAGCCACACGCTGGACATGTTCGTGGACTCCAGCCTCCTGATCTGCGGCGAGGTGGTGGTGGAAACCGCCCTGCACCTGCTCAGCCGGGCTGGCTCCCTGGCGGAGATCCGGCAGATCTACTCGCACCCGCACGCCCTGGCGGAGGCGCGCAAGTGGCTGGAGACCCACTCTCCCCACATCCCTGTGATCGAGACCAGCAGCACGGCGGCCGCGGCCGAGACCGCGGCGTCGGAGCCGGGGGCGGCCGCCATCGCCTCGGAGCTGGCGGCCAGCCTGTACGGACTCACCATCCTCCAGCGGCGGATCGAGGATCATCCCAACAACATGACCCGCTTCCTGATCATCGGACGCAAGCCCACGGCGCCGACGGCGGCCGACAAGACCTCCATCCTGTTCTCCATCAAAGACCGGGTGGGGGCACTGCACCGGATCCTCCAGCCGTTCGCGGAATACCAGATCAATCTGACCAAGATCGAATCCCGGCCGTCCAAGAAGCGGGTGTGGGAATACGTCTTCTACGTGGATTTCGAGGGCCACGCCGGCGAGCCGCGGGTCCAGCGCGCCCTGGAGGCCCTCCGGGACGAGTGCATCTTTCTCAAGGTCCTGGGCTCGTACCCCCAGACCCGCCGACCCCAGGAGGCCTGAGGATGGTTCCAGCGGCTTCCCGCATGGAGGTGTCGCGTTGACCCGCTCGCTGGAGGATCTCGCCTCCCCGTATCTGCGCGGCCTCATCCCGTACTCCCCCGGCAAGCCCATCGAAGAAGTGGAGCGCGAACTCGGGATTTCCAACTCGGTGAAGCTCGCCTCCAACGAAAATGCTCTGGGCCCGTCCCCCCTGGCGTTGCAGGCCCTGCGGGAGGCCCTGCCTGGCATTCATCGCTACCCGGATGGCAGCGGGCACTCCCTGCGCCAGGCGCTGGGCCGGCACTGGGACGTGGCGCCGGAGCTGGTGATCCTGGGCAACGGCTCCAACGAGCTGCTGGAACTGGCGGGCCGTTGCTTCCTGCTGCCGGGCGACGAGGCGGTGTACGCGGAGCAGGCCTTCATCGTCTACGACTTGGTGGCCCAGGTCACCGGGGCGGCGAAGGTCCGCGTGCCCCTCACGAACTTCACCCACGACCTGGACGCCATCCGCGCCGCTCTTTCCCCGCGGACGAAGCTGGTCTTCATCGGGAACCCCAACAACCCGACGGGGACGGCCGTCCCGGCCCGCGCCCTGGAGGCCTTCCTGGAATCGGTCCCCTCCGAGGTGCTGGTGATCCTGGACGAGGCCTACTACGAGTACCTGCCGCCGGAATTGATACCGGACGCGCTGCGGTTCGTCCGGGCGGGGCGGCTGGTCCTGGTGCTCCGCACCTTTTCCAAGATCTACGGCCTGGCGGGCCTGCGCATCGGGTACGGGATCGGGCCGGCGCCGCTCGTCGGCCTGCTGAACCGGGCCCGCGAGCCGTTCAATACCAACAGCCTGGCCCAGGCGGCGGCGACGGCGGCGCTCTCCGACGAGCAGCACGTGGCCAGTACCCGGGCCATCACCGAGACGGGGCGGAAGTTTCTGACGGAGCAGTGCCGGGCCCTGGGCCTCCGCGTGGTGCCGAGCGTGGCCAACTTCCTGCTGGTGGATGTGGGCCGGCCGGGTCCCGCAACAGCCGACGCGCTGCTCCGGCACGGGGTCATCGTCCGTCCCATGGCCGGGTATGGCTTCCCGACGCACCTGCGGATCAGCGTCGGCACGCCGCCGGAGAACGAGCGGTGCATCGCGGCATTGAAGGCAGTCCTGGGGAAATAGATGCAACCACAGATGAACACAGATGAACACAGAAGGTTCAGACCGCTCGTCTTCTTGAGGTTGATCTGTGTGTATCTGTGTGCATCTGTGGTTTCAGCGTTTGTGGGGGTATTGGCATGATCATCGTGCTGAGGCCGCGCGCCACCGACGAGGAGGTCGCCCAGGTCTGCCGGCGGATCGAGGCCCTGGGACTCACGCCGCACCTGTCGCGGGGGGTGGAGCGCACCATCATCGGGGCCATCGGGGACGAGCGGATCCTGCTGGACAAGGCCATCGAAGCCCTCCCCATGGTGGAGAAGGTCCTCCCCATCTTGAAGCCGTACAAGCTGGCGAGCCGCGACTTCCACCCGGAGAACACGGTGGTGTCCGTCAACGGCGTGCTGGTGGGGGACCGGCGCCTGGCGGTTATCGCCGGCCCGTGCTCGGTGGAGAGCCGCGAGATGCTGCTCAGCGTGGCCAAGGAGGTGCAGGTCGCCGGCGCCCACCTGCTCCGCGGAGGGGCTTTCAAGCCGCGCACGTCCCCGTATGCGTTCCAGGGGTTGGGGGAAGAGGCGCTCCGCTATCTGGCCGAGGCCAAGCGGGAGACGGGGATGCCCGTGGTCACCGAGTTGATGGATCCCCGGGAAACTCAGTTGGTCCTGCAGTACGCCGACGTGATCCAGGTGGGGGCGCGCAACATGCAGAACTTCCGCCTGCTGAAAGAGCTGGGGATGCAGAAGACCCCGGTGCTCCTGAAGCGAGGGATGAGCTCGACCATCCGCGAGCTGCTCATGTCCGCCGAGTACATCATGTCGGAGGGCAACTACAACGTCATCCTGTGCGAGCGGGGGATCCGGACCTTCGAGGATGCCACGCGGAACACGCTGGATCTGTCGGCTGTCCCGGTCCTGAAGCAACTGACGCACCTGCCCGTGGTCGTGGATCCGAGCCACGGCACGGGAAAGTGGGATCTGGTGGTGCCCATGGCGCTGGCGGCCGTGGCCGCCGGCGCGGACGGCATCATGGTGGAAGTGCATCCCAAACCAGAGGAGGCCCTCTCCGATGGCCCCCAGGCGCTCCTGCCCTCGCGGTTCCACCGGCTGATGGCCGACCTGCGAAAAGTCGCGGAGGCGGTCGGGAGAACAGTCTAAACAAAAGCGTTCGGCGGTTCGGCTGTTCGGGACGTTATGGCAAATCCGAAATCCGAAATTCGAAATTCGAAATCAGACGGTCCCTTGTTCCGCGAGATGGTCGTGGTGGGCGTGGGCCTGATCGGGGGCAGCCTGGCCCTGGCCGCGCGCAAGGCGGGGCTGGTCGAGACGGTGGTGGGGGTGGAGGCGGATCCCGCGCATCGCGAGATGGCCCTGGCCGCCGGGGTGGCGGACCGGGTCACGGAGCGATTGTCCGGGGATCTGGCCCGCGCCGACCTGGTGGTCCTGGCCGTGCCGGTGACCGGGATCGCGGCCCTGCTGCCGGAAGTGGCGCGTTTCGCGAGCGAGACCTGCCTCGTCACCGATGTCGGCAGCGTGAAGGGACCGATCCTGGCCGCCGGGGACGCTGCCTTTCCGGATGGGCGATTCGTGGCCGGCCATCCCATCGCGGGCCGGGAGCGGTCCGGCCCGGCCGCGGCCCGGCCGGATCTCTTCGAGCAGGCGAACTGGATCGTCACGCCGAGTACCCGGACGCGCGCCGATGCCGTGGACCGCGTCGCCGCGTTGTGGCGCGGGGTGGGCACTCAGGTCGTGACGATGGAGGCCGGCTGGCATGACGAGGTCTTTGCGACGGTGAGCCACCTGCCCCACCTCGTGGCCTATGCGCTCATGGATGCCGTCCTGGGGATGGCCCGAGGCGAGGAACGGCTGAAGTTCTCGGCTGGCGGTCTCCGAGATTTCACCCGGGTGGCTGCCAGCCATCCCATCATGTGGCGGGACATCTTCCTCATGAATCGTGAACAGATCCTACGGGTGCTGGCCGCGTACCGCGAGGCGCTGGCAGGGTTGGAGGCGGCCATCCGGGACGGGGACGGCGAGGCCCTGACCGCGCGCCTGTCGCGCGCGCGAACGGCGCAGGAGGAAATCACCCATCGCCCGTGACGTCCTGAAACACCGCGGATCGGAGGTGGCCCTCCTGGTGGGCGTCTGCCGCGCTCGCCAGGCCCGCTGGGAGGCCGAGGACTCGCTGGCCGAGCTCGAACAGCTTGCCCGGTCGGCCGGGGCGCGCGTCGCCGGCAGCGTCCTCCAGGAGCGGGATCGCCTCGACCCCCGCTACCTCATCGGCAAGGGCAAGGCCCTGGAGGTCCGTGACCGCTGTGCGGGAGTAGATCTCGTCATCCTGGACGAGGAACTCTCGGGCTCGCAGCAGCGCAATCTGGAACGGCTGCTGGGCAAGCGGGTGGTGGACCGGACCGGGCTGATCCTGGATATCTTCGCCCAGCGGGCCCAGACCCGCGAGGGAAAACTTCAGGTCGAGCTGGCCCAGCTTGATTACCTGCTGCCGCGGCTGGCCGGGGCCTGGACCCACCTGGAACGGTTGGGCGGCGGGATCGGCACCCGGGGGCCCGGCGAGACCCAGCTCGAGTCGGATCGCCGCCGGATCAAGACCCGCATGGCCAAGGTCCGCCGGGACCTGGAACAGGTGCGACGCCATCGCGCGCTCCTGCGTCGGCCGCGGCGGAAGGTCCCGTTTCCCATCCTGGCGCTGGTGGGCTACACGAACGCAGGGAAGTCCTCGCTGCTGAACGTCCTGACCCACGCCACCGTCACGGTGCGGGACCAGTTGTTCGCCACGCTGGACCCGACGATCCGCCGCCTGATGCTGCCGGGGGACCGCGTGGCGCTCCTCTCGGATACGGTCGGGTTCATCCGCAAGATCCCGCACCAGCTCGTTGCCGCCCTCCAGGCCACGCTGGAGGAGCTCCAGGAGGCGGAAGTCCTCCTCCACGTGGTGGACATCAGCCACCCCCACGCCGAAGAACAGCAGGCGGCGGTAGAGGCGGTCCTGGGCGAACTGGGGCTGGCGGATCGGCCGACCATCCTGGTGTTCAACAAGATCGATCGCCTCGGGCGATCGCCATTCCCGTGGCGCCAGGGGAGCGGCCGCGTCGCCACCTCGGCGAAGACGGGGGCCGGGCTGGACGACCTCCGCCATGAGATCGTGTGCTGCCTGAACGGAGGGGCCACCCTGAGCGCCGCCGCCACCAGCGAGGCGGCCGGAGCCACGGCCTCATAACCCGCATTATTCATGAACGGACCCGTGCCTCCTTCGGATCAAATGACCAATGACCAATTTCCAATGACCGATGATGGTGGGGCACCCATCGCACCTCGCCCGCCCCGGGCGGTGCGATGGGTCCCGCAGCGCGCCGTCAAGGGGCTTCACGGAACTACCATCCGCAATTGGTCATTGGCCATTGGGATTTGGTCATTCCCCGCGATTATTCGCGAACATGTTCGCGAATAATCCGGGATAATGGGCGAGCCGCGTGTTGACCCTGGCGAACCGACTGACGATCCTCCGAATTCTGATGACGCCGATCATCACGGTCTTACTCCTGTACCGGCAGATGGGGGCCGCCCTGGCCCTGTTCCTGCTGGCCGGAGCGACGGACGGCCTGGACGGGCTCGTGGCCCGCTCCTGGAAGCAGAAGACGATGCTGGGGATCGTCCTGGACCCGATCGCCGACAAGCTCCTGCTGACCTCCACCGTCGTCACCCTCACGATTCTCAAGGAGCTGCCTCGGTGGTTCACCATCATCCTGGTGAGCCGCGACGTCCTTTTGATCGGGGGCTCCATGATCCTGTACATGTTCCTGGGGAAGATCGGCATGCCCCCATCGTGGTTGGGCAAGACGACCACCGGCTTGCAGCTCCTGACGGTCCTGTGGGCCATGGTGGACAACTTCTTTCCGGCCATCAAGCCCGCCATCCTGCCGCTGGCCGTTGTCACGCTGGCCCTGACGATTGCCTCGGGCCTGGACTACATCTACCGGGGGGCCCGGCTCCTGAACGATCAGTGATGGGTGACCGGGCGCGCTGGGGAGTCCGGATCGCCGCCCTGGCCGGCGGGGCACTGGCCCTCTTCCTCATCTACAACCTGCGGGTGCTCGTCCTCCTGATCCTGTTCGCCTTCATCCTGGCCTACGTCCTGGATCCCCCCGTCACACGGCTGGCGCGGATTGTGGGAGGACGGGGGCGAGGCATCGCCTGCGTGGCGCTGGCTCTCGTGCTCATCCTGGTGGGTGCGGTGGCTGCCCTGGGGCCCCGGGTCACTGTGGAATTCCGGTGGGCGGCGGCCACCCTGCCGGGCAAGGCGGCCCAGACCTACGAAGCGATGGTTCCGCGCCTGCAGGCGTTGGCGGGCATCCAGATCCCGGCCACGTTGCCCGAGGCGGCGCGGGAGGTCTGGGGGCTCCGCGGCGGGTGGGGGCCCTGGCTCACGGAGCGCACTCAGGGGCTCGTCGCGGGCGCGGCCTCCAGCGTGGTGGGTCTCGTCACGACGGTGCTGGACCTCCTCATCATCCCGGCGTTCTGGGTTTTCTTCCTCCAGGAGGGGCCCGCAGTGAAGGCCCGGCTGCTCTTGCGACTGCCCGGAGCGCGGCGGGCCTGGGCGGAGCGGGTGATGGCCGAGATGGATGAGGCGCTGCGGGGGTTCCTGCGCGGCCAGGCCACGGTGTGCGCGGTGGTGGCCGTCCTGCTGGGCGTGGGGCTGGCCATGGTCGGGATGAAGCTGGCCATCGTGATGGCGGTGGCCTCGGGCCTGGCGACCTTCATTCCCTACTTCGGCCCCCTGCTCAGCGCCGTCACGGCCGTGCTGCTGGCGTTCCTGGAGTTCGGCGACGTGAGCCACGGTCTGCTCGTAGGGGCGGTGTACGCCGCGGTATACGCGCTCGAGGCCTTCGTGATCACGCCGCGGGTCATCGGGCACCGGATCGGGCTGCATCCCCTGGTGGTCATGGTGGTGGTGCTGGCGGCCGGGCAACTCCTGGGGATCTGGGGGATCCTATTCGCAGTTCCCGCAGCCGCGGTCCTGCGGGTCCTGATCCCCGAGGTGTGGACGCTTCTCCGGCAGGCGAGGGTGCAGGCGTGACGGGCAGGCAAGAGCCGAGAGCCGAGAGCCGAGAGCCGCGAAGCGCAGAGAGAATGACGACATTTTTGACGATCCACGATGTGGAGCCGAGCAGCCCGGCGGCGCGGGCCGGAGTGGCCCCCGGCTCCCTCCTGGTGAGCCTGAACGGCCGCCCGGTGCAGGATACCCTGGACCTTCGTTTTGCGGAGACGGCCGAGCGGGTGGAGCTCATCTGGCGGGATGTGAACGGGGCAGAGCATCGCGCCCGACTGGAGAAGCCGGAGGACCTCCCCTTGGGCCTCGACGTGGATCCGCTCAAGATGCGGGCCTGCAACAACAAGTGCGCCTTCTGCTTCGCCCACCAGAACGCGCGGGGGATGCGTCGGGCCCTGTCCTTCAAGGACGACGACTACCGGTTCTCCTTCCTGAACGGGAACTTCGCGACCCTGACCAACCTCAGCCAGGCGGACATGGACCGGATCGTGGAGCAGCGGCTCCACCCGCTGTACATCTCGGTGCACGCGACCGACTGGGCGCTGCGCAACCGGATCCTGGGCAACCCCAAGGCCCCGAACATCCTGGAGCAGATCGCCTTCTTTGCCGCCGGGCGCATCCACATGCACACCCAGGTGGTCCTGTGCCCGGGGATCAATGACGGGGAGCATCTCGCCAAGAGTCTGGAGGACCTTGCGCGATTTCACCCGTACATCCAGACCGTGGCCCTCGTTCCCGTGGGCCTCACGCAATACCGGGAGAAGCTACCGGTGCTGAAAAGCCCGGACCCAGAGTACGCACATTCCCTCCTGGCCTGGGCGGAGCCCTGGCGGCGGCGATTCTTCAAGGCGCTGGGGACCCGCTTCGCCTTCCCCTCAGACGAGTTCTACCTCCTGGCGGGCCGGCCGTTTCCGGCCGGTCGCACGTACGAAGGGTACCCGCAGCTCGGCAACGGGGTCGGCGGCTGTCGGAAATTCCTGGACGAGTTCCGGCGCCTTTCCCGCAGACTCCCTCTCTCCGTTTCCCCGATTCGCCGATTCACCGTCGTCACAGGGACCCTGGCAACCCCCATCCTTGGGGGCGTAGTCGAACCGTTGAATAAGATCGACGGCCTCAGCATCGAGCTGATCCCCGTGGTCAACGAGTTCTTCGGCGGATCGGTCACCTGCGCCGGCCTGCTCACCGGCACCGACATTGTCAAGACCCTCGACCGGCAGCGCGACAGGTTGGGCGATGCCATCCTCATCCCCTCGGTGGCCTTCAAAGCGGACGAGGACATCTTCCTCGACGATCTCCTGCTTCAGGATCTCGGCACCCACCTCGGCCGCCCCGCCCTGAAAGTCCAAGCCACCGCCCGCGACCTGGTGGACGCCGTTCTCATCGGGCGCAGTCGGTGACCCGCGCCTGAACTCGGCGCAAAATCCTCCCACCGGCTCTTGCTCTTGCCCCAGCGACGAAATACCCGAGGGTCCGTGAAATTCCCAAGGCAGGCGCCAAAATCACCTCCTTTCGCCCCGCTGCATATTTCGATACCTAGCGGTCATCCTTACATCTTGGCGGTTCAAGGTTTTTCTCGGATCAGGGTTAATCCAGACAACAACGTCCTCCAAGTCTTGGACGCAACCTGTCCTTGACCAGTGCACCCGAAATGGGTACAATCGAACCCAATATGGGTGCGCGCGTCGAAGACAGGGGCCTTTCCTCTGCTCTGTTTGGCAAGACACGCCAGGCCGTGTTAGCCCTCTTGTACTCCCACCCGGACGAATCCTTTTATTTGCGTCAAGTGGCACGAACCACGGGTGCTGGACAGGGCTCCGTGCAGCGAGAGCTCAGACGCCTGGTGGATGCGGGCATCATTGTACGGTCAGGACGTGGCCGACAAGTCTACTATCAGGCGAACCGACACTGTCCGATCTTTGCGGAACTGCAAGGGCTGATGATGAAGACTGCCGGAATGGCCGATGTCCTGCGGTCGGCGCTCTCCCCCGTTTCGGGAAAGTTGGACGTCGCCTTCGTCTACGGCAGCCACGCCAGCGGCAAGGCCACGGGGTCAAGTGATGTTGACTTGCTGGTGGTGGGGGACGTTGATGAGATGGGGCTTCACAAGGCTGTGGGTCGTGCAGAAAGGCAACTCGGGCGGTCCGTCAATTATACACTGCTCAGCCGCCACGAATTTGCCCGGCGGCGGAAGGCAAAGGGCGGCTTCCTGGCGCGCGTGCTGGCCGGGGCAAAGATCCCCATCGTGGGCCCGCTTCTGCAAGGACGTCTTGATACCGACCACTTCTCGAAGAGAGGTTTGCGATGACCTACGAAGAGCTGTTGAGCCGCGTCGCTGTGGACCCGCGGGTTTGCGCCGGCAAGCCGTGCATCCGGGGCACTCGCATCTATATCGCGATCATCCTGGACGGCCTAGCAGAAGGCCTCACCCCCGAGCAGATCATTGACCACTACCCGCAGCTCACGCCTGATGACATTCGCGCGGCGCTGGCCTACGCAGCAGAGCTCTCCCGGGAAAACGTCTGGAAAGTGACATCGACGCCGTGAAGCTCAAGCTCGACGAGAACCTCTCTCGTCATCTGAAATCCATCCTGCTACGGCTCGGTCACGATACGGAAACGGTTGCGGAGGAGGGGTTGCTCTCCAGGCCGGACATCGAAATCGGGCTGGCCGCGAAGAGTGCAGGACGGGTTCTCCTTACCCTTGACCTTGAGTTCGGCGATTTGCGCAGATTCCCTCCCGGCAGTCACCCCGGGATCGTGCTCTTCCGGCCTCGGAGCTTCGGGCCTCTGAGGGTGAACGACTTCGTCGAGCAGTTTGTCCGGGAGACGAACCTCGAAGAGCTTGCCCGCTGCCTGACTATCGTGGAGCCATCTCGTGTGCGGATCCGACGGCCGCCCATAGACCAGGAAGCAGAACAATGGAAAGACATCCCAATGTGATGGGAGGTCTCCGTATACACCTTCGCCTTCGAGCTGGAAGTCCTGCCTGCCGCTCGGTGAAGGCGGTACTGTGGGAGCAGGACGCACGCAGCCTCGCCTGAACAGAGATCGCTCCTTTGCTCTCTGCCTTGCTTTGACCTAACCGACTTTCCCCTTGGGTTCATCGCCGGAGGATGGTAACGTAACGCCCGAAGGGGAACCCATGCGCTGCGTGATGATTCACTACAACGAGATCGGCCTCAAGGGGAAAAACCAGCCGCTGTTCCTGCGGCGGCTGGAAGCGAATCTGCTGCGGGCGACGGACGGGGCCGGCGTGCGCCGGGTGGAGCAGCGCTCGGGCCGGATGGTGCTCCGCCTCTCCCGCGAGGCCGACTGGGAGGCGATCCGCGGGCGGCTCCGCACCGTCTTTGGCGTTGCCAACTTTTCCCTGGCGGAGCGGGTGGAGCCGGACATGGCCGCGTTGAAGGCGGCCATGGGGAAAGCCCTGGAGGGCCGGACGTTCCGCTCGTTCAAGGTCGCCGCTCGGCGGGCCTTCAAGCAGTTCCCGCTCACCTCCGAGGATATCAACCGCGAGCTGGGAGCCTTCGTCCAGGGCCAGACGCACGCCGCGGTGAATCTCGACCAACCCGAGTTCACGATCCACGTCGAGGTCTTGCCCCGCGATCTTTATTTCTCCTGTGGCAGAGAGGCGGGGCCTGGCGGCCTCCCGGTGGGCGTGAGCGGGCGGGTGGTCTCGCTACTGTCGGGAGGGATTGACTCGCCGGTCGCGTCCCATCGCCTGATGAAGCGGGGCTGCCAGGTGGTCTTCGTCCACTTTCACAGCTTCCCGTTCCTGGATTCCACCTCGCGCACCAAGGCCGTGGAACTGGTGCAACTCCTGACGCGGTTCCAGTACTGGTCCCACCTGTACCTGGTCCCCTTCGGAGAGATCCAGCGAGAGGTCGTGGTGGGCGCGCCTGCCCCGCTGCGGGTGGTGCTGTACCGGCGGCTCATGGGGCGCATCGCGGAACAGATCGCCCGCCGCGAACAGGCCAAGGCCCTGGTCACGGGTGAAAGCCTGGGCCAGGTCGCCTCCCAGACGCTGGAGAATCTGGCCGTGATCGAGGAGGCGGTGGGGATGCCCGTCCTGCGCCCCCTGATCGGCAGCGACAAGGAGGAGATCGTCCAGCAGGCCCGGGCGCTGGGAACGTACGACATCTCCATCATCCCCGACCAGGACTGCTGCCGCCTCTTTGTCCCCCGTCATCCCGCGACCTTTTCCAGCCTGGACGAGGTGCGGGCGGTGGAATCCCAGCTCCCCATCGAGAAGCTGGTCCAGATGGGCCTGGATCAGATGGAGATCCAGGCATTCGAGTTCCCGGAAAGCTCTCGCCAGAATTCTGCGAGTGCCGGATTGACCGTTCCCCCGAGAAGGCAGAACGCAGAAGGCGGAAGGCAGGAAGAACTGGAAGATCGGGAAAGAGATCCATCGCCCGATTTCGACCTGGAAGACTGAGGATTGCCTGTGGAACAACTCAAGAAAATGCTGGGTGCCGCCCTTGCAGACGCCGTGGCGCGCGCGACCGCGGCGCGTGGGTGGCCGCCCGTGGCCGTGCCGGAGGTCACCTGGGAATACCCGCCGGAGCCGTCGTTCGGCGACCTCTCCACCACCCTGAGTTTCGCCTTGGCGAAACAGGTCCGGCGGTCCCCCCGGGATGTCGCCACGGCGATCCAGCAGACGCTGGATGTGGACCCCGCCCTGGTGGCGAAGGTCGAAGTAGCCGGCCCGGGATACCTCAATGTCTTCGTGGCCAACGGCTGGTGGCAGGGGGTGCTCCGGGAGGTCCTGGGGGCCGGGCCAAGCTATGGCCGGGCCAGCATCGGCCAGGGGCAGCGGGTCCAGGTGGAGTTCGTGAGCGCCAACCCGACGGGGCCGCTCCACGTGGGGCACGGGCGGGGCGCCGCTTTGGGCGATGCCGTCGCCAACCTCCTCGAGGCGGTGGGCTATGGCGTCGAGCGCGAGTACTACATCAACGATGCCGGAAGCCAGATGCGCCTCCTGGGCGAGTCGGTCTGGGCCAGACACCTGGAGGCGAAGGGAAAACCCGTCCAGTTTCCCGAGAACGGCTACCACGGCGAGTATGTCCGGGAATTGGCGGAACGGGTGTCCGCGGTCGTTCCCGGCCTTGCCGATGCGGAGGCGGAGCAGGCGATCCCCGCCTGTGCCGCCCAGGCGTCGCAGATCCTCCTGGGGGAAATCGAGGCAGACCTGCGCGCCTTCGGCGTCGTGTTCGACTCGTGGGTCTCGGAGCGGAGCCTGTACGATTCCGGCGAAGTGGAAGCGGCCCTGGCGACGCTACGCGCCGGGGGGTATCTCTACGAGGAGGGAAAAGCGATCGGCTTCCGTGCCAGCGACTTCGGCGACGAGAAGGATCGCATCCTGATCCGCAGCAGCGGGGAACCGACGTATTTCACCTCGGACATTGCCTACCACGCCAACAAGATCCGGCGCGGCTTCCACCGGCTCATCAACATCTGGGGGGCCGATCACGGCGGCTACATCCCGCGGGTGAAGGCGGCCATCCGGGCCCTCGACCACGACCCGGAGATCCTCCGGGTGATCCTGCTCCAGATGGTCAAGGTCCTGCGCAGCGGGGCCCCGGTCCCGATGTCGAAGCGGACGGGCGAGTTCGTCGAGCTGCGCGAGGTCGTGAACGAGGTGGGGAAGGACGCGGCCCGCTTCCTCTTCCTCACCCGGCGATCCGAAGCCCAGCTCGACTTCGACATCGAGGCGGCGAAGCGGCAGAGCATGGACAACCCGGTCTTCTACGTCCAGTACGGGCACGCCCGCGCCTGCAGCATGGCGCGCAAGGCGGCCGAGGCCGGGCTGCCGGGGCCGTATGCGGACGCCGATCTCGCCCACCTGACCCTGCCGGAAGAGCTGGGCATCATGAAGCACCTCGCGATCTACCCGGAGATGGTGCTGCATTCGGCGCTGGCGCACGAGCCGCACCGGGTGACCACGCATCTGCAGGAGCTGGCGGCCGCCTTTCACGGCTATTTCACGAAGTACAAAGACAGCGAGGAGCGGGTGATTTCCGGCGACCGCGACCTCAGCCGGGCACGGCTGGCGATGGTGGCTGCCGTGCGCCAGGTGATCGCCAACGGGCTCGCCCTCCTCGGGGTCTCGGCGCCCGAACGCATGTAAAGCAGAACGGTCAATTTGTGGAGTAGTCGACTGATCAGTCCGGGGATTGGATGAAAAAGGAAATCTGCGAAATCTGCGTAATCTGCGGATAGGTTGGGGGGTAAAACCAGGAACGGAGTTCAAATGACCGACATGCGGAACCACCTGCAGGCGATGTTCGCGGACGTCCGGCGGTTCCTTCTGACGGAGGGGCTGACGAAGCTGGGCATCGTCCAGGACAACGCCCGCGGCGATGTCACCAAGGAGTTCGACTACCTGGCCGAGGCGCGGATCATTGATTACTGCACCCGCGAGATCGCCGAGCCGATCCGGATCCTGACCGAGGAGCGGGGTGAGGTCCGCAGCAAGTCCGGCCGGGCCGCGTGGACGCTGATCGTGGACCCGGTGGACGGGTCGGAAAATTTCGCTCGGGGGAACGAATTCTCCTGCGTGTCCCTGGCCCTGGCCCCCGGGGACGAGGCCTTCGGCCCCGATGACATCCGGTTCGGGCTGGTGGGGCGCATCTTCACCGGGACGGTGTTCGAGGCAGAGAAGGGGCAGGGCGCGTGGAAGAACGGCCAGGCGGCGCGCGCCTCGGCGGTCACCGAATTGTCTCAGGCCATTGTAGCCATCGACTTCAATTTCAAGGACAAGCGCGCCGTACCCCGCATCCATCGCCTGCTGACCTCGATCAAAGATGCCCGCCGATATGCCAGCGCCGCCTACGAACTGGTCGGCGTGGCCGCAGGGGGGGCGGATGCCTATGTGGATGTCCGCGACACCCTGAGCCCCGAGAATTACCTGGCGGCGTACCTCATCGTGCGCGAAGCTGGCGGGACCATCACCGATCGCTTCGGCCAGCCGCCTGCGCCCATCCGCTCCATGACCCAGGGGCAGAGCATCGTCGCCGCAGCCACGCCTGCCTTGCACACGGCCGTGCTGGAAGCACTAGCGCGGGATGCAGGGGGACACCCGGACGTCAATCGGTGACGATTTTGGGCTAAGATTCTTCGTCAAGTTGTGTCAGCACCTACCAATTAAAGTTGTTTCAGCACCAATTACTGACATGGCCCACGGCTAGGGTCGCTCCCGAAAGCCGCCTCCCGAGCGGTTGCCGTGGGCTCCTGGCGGAGATCAAGCGTTTGAAGGCATAGGCCCCGCAGCCGCGCTGAGGGAACTACAGGGACTCGGTGCTAGAATGTTCCGACTACATGTCATCTTCGACTCCAACGCGTATCGTCAGCTGTCCGATGCTCGCTTTCAGCAACTTCAAGCGCTCGAACGTGCGAAGGCGGCTGGTGCCTTTGCTAGCTTCTGGACGATCGCCGAACTTCTCTGTCATCTCGTCTCAACCGAGGACCCATCTTACCGGTCGGCGATTACGTCCACGCGCCGCTTGGCGGCCCACTGTTCGACGCTCACAGGCGAAGGCACGCAGCTCAGATTGCTGGCGGACTCAGAGGACCAGCTCTGCCATACGCTATT
This sequence comes from candidate division NC10 bacterium RIFCSPLOWO2_12_FULL_66_18, assembly GCA_001771285.1. GTDB lineage: Bacteria > Methylomirabilota > Methylomirabilia > Methylomirabilales > 2-02-FULL-66-22 > 2-02-FULL-66-22. The sequence goes on along the minus strand of METI01000155.1, from coordinate 15,426 downwards.
CGGAAGGGCTATGGGCAGGAGGGGACGTAGCACACTTATTAAACTTTTCGCTCCTGCTCGGGTCCACTCCGAGCCGCTTTGGAGATATGCCGCGCGGCCCCCGGCTCGATGCGCCTGGGAATCTTCACCTAGTCATGCCGCGGGAAGGGCAGGGAGGGTAAATACTCCGAGGCTGATCAGAAGGGCCCGCTCGATCTCGCGCATACGCTCGAGGGACAGCGGGCGGCCCAGCGGTCGGGGGCCCAGGAGGGTTTTGTCGAGGCAGGTGATCTGCTCGCATTTCACGACCGACGCGTGGGGGAGACCGCCTTCGCCTCGATCGAGGAGCACGTGGGTGGGCGCCGGCCGCATGTGCGTCGAGATGGGGGCCGCCAGGATATCGCCGGCCCAGCGGTTTCGCACGTCAGGGGAGACGACGAGGACCGGACGGACTTTCCGGCGGGCGGGGCGAGTCCGAAGGCTCGCCAGGTAGATCTCTCCGCGATGCGGGAACGATCCATTCACTCATCTGCCTCCAAATGCCTGGCCGACCGGGAAGCGAATTCCGCCCACTCTTTGTCCTCCCGTTTCTCCGGACTGGTCCGCCCCCGGTAGTACGCCTCCACCTCCTCCTCGACCCGCCTCCGCTCCTGCTCCGTGATCCAGTAGGACAGGGCCGCCTCCAGCGCCCGACTGCGCGACGAGAGACCTCGCCGCTTGGCCAGGTCGTCCAATGCCTTTACGACTCCGGCATCGAGGCTTGCCGTGATTCTGAGCCTGTGTGTTCGCCGTGCCATTCTCATCCACTCCACTGATGCAATGTACGCATACATTACCTCATACTACTGTTCATGTCAATCCTCACCACTCACTCATGTCCCCCAGCCCCCGCATAGGAAATGTCCTCCCGAGCTGAGCGGTACCCTTTCAAGTCGCCGCAAGGTCAAATTGAGGCGAATCTCGTATCCGTTCTCTTCCCGGGTGCACATCGGTGCAGATCCCTGAAACCAGGGGCAAAAACCCGTTGACACCCCAGAGTTCCTTTGGTAGCCTGCGTCGTACAACATCGCGAGAGGAAAGGATCTGGCGCAGTGGAGGAAGCGGACTTCTCGGTCACTGTATGGTGTTGGGAATTCCGCTATCTCCTCTGTCTCCTGTCGTAAGGTTCAAGCCCCCTGCCGGGGGCTTTGTCGTTCAAGAGAGCCGGGACGTAGAGCCTAGAGCCGCGAGCCGAGAGCCGGGTCAGAGAGCCTCGAGCCGAGAGGCGAGAGCCGAGAGAGGCGGATCCGCGAAGGAGAGCTAGAGCGGGATGAGCGCATACGACGTGGTGGTCCTGGGGGCGGGTCCGGGCGGCTACGTGGCGGCGCTGCGGGCGGCCCAGCTTGGGGCGACGGTCTGCCTCATTGAAAAGGGCGTGGTCGGGGGCACCTGCCTGAACCGCGGCTGCATCCCCTCCAAGGCGCTCATCCATTCGGCCGCGCTGTGGAAGCGCGCAAAGGAGGCCGCGATCTTCGGTGTCACCGCCAGCAACTGGAGCTTTGATTGGGGCAAAGCGCAGAGCCGGAAGAGCGAAATCGTCAACACGCAGGTGAAAGGCGTGCACACGCTTCTGGGGACTGCCAAGGTCGAGGTCAAGCAGGGTGTGGGCAGCCTGGTGGATGCCAGGACGGTCCGAATCACGGCCAACGGCGCCGGCGAGACCGTCACGGGAAAGGCCATCATCATCGCCAGCGGCTCCGAGCCGGCGGATATTCCCGGGGTGCAGGTGGACGGCGAGCTGGTGCTGACCAGCACCGAGGCCCTGGAGTTGTCCGCGTTGCCCCGGACCTTCCTCATCGTGGGTGGCGGCGTCATCGGGATGGAGTTCGCCTCCATGCTCAGCAGCCTCGGGACGCAGGTGACGGTGGTGGAGATGCTGCCGCAGATCCTGGCCGTGGAAGACCCGATGCTCGTCCGTGTCCTCCAGGGCGCCATGCAGAGACAGGGCGTGGCCTTCCACGTGAATACGAAGGTGGAGAAGGTGGAAACGACGCCCGCGGGTGTCCGCGTCCAGGTCAGCGGCGGGACGAACCTGGAGGCGGAGCGCGTCCTCATCGCCACGGGACGCGCCCTGAACAGCCGGGGGGTCGGCCTGGAGGCGGTCGGGGTGAACGTGGAGCGAGGGGCCATCCAGGTGAACGAACGGATGGAGACCTCTGTCCCGGGGATCTTCGCCATCGGGGATGTCACCGGGATCTCCCTCCTCGCGCACGTGGCCTCGGTGCAGGGACTGGTGGCGGCCGTGAACGCCACGGGCGGACGCGCCTCCATGGATTACTCGGCCGTCCCGAATTGCATCTATACCGATCCGGAGATCGCCAGCGTGGGCCTCTCCGAGCCCAAGGCCAAGGAGCAGGCCCGCGCCGTGAAGGTCGGACGCTTCAACTTCGCCGCCCTGGGCAAGGCCATGTGCATCGGCGAGACGGCGGGCATGGTCAAGGTGGTGGCCGACGCCCAGACTGACAGGGTCCTGGGGGTCGGCATCGTGGGGCCGCACGCCACCGACATCATCGCCGAAGGCGTGCTGGCGGTCCGCCACGGCCTCACGGCGGCTCAGGTGGCGGAGGCGATCCACGCCCACCCGACGCTGTCCGAGGCGATGGGCGAGGCCATGCACGATGTTCACGGACAGGCGATCCACAAGGCGCGTTTGAGAGCCTAGAGCCGCGAGCCGAGAGCCGAGACCACGGGGAGGGACCCCGACGGTCCTGGACAAGAGTCCGGGAGAGGCGGGGATGGGCCCCGGGTAACCAATGCCGAGCCGAGAGCCGACGAGCATGGAACTCTTGCAGATTGAAAAGGGAGGGATGCCGGCACCGGCCGCGCCTGCGCCGCGCCGGCTCCCGCCCTGGCTGCGTGCCAAGGCGGGCCACTGGGAGCGGGTGCACGAGATGAAGGTGCTCCTCGGCGGCTCTCGGCTGCACACGGTATGCGAGGAGGCCCGCTGCCCCAACCAGGGAGAGTGCTGGACGCGGGGGACGGCCACCTTCATGCTCCTGGGAGACACCTGCACGCGGAGCTGCGGATTCTGCGCCGTGACCACGGGGCGGCCCGGCCCGCCCGATCCGGAGGAGCCGCGGCACGTGGCCGAAGTGAGCCGGCGGCTCGGCCTCAGCTTCGTGGTGGTCACGTCCGTGGCCCGGGACGACCTGATGGATGGCGGGGCCGCCCAATTCGCGGCCACGGTTCGCGCCATCCACGAACTGAATCCGGGGGCCCAGGTGGAGGTGCTGGTTCCCGACTTCAAGACGAACCGGGAGAGCATCCGCACCGTGGTGGAGAGCCAGCCGACCGTGTTCAATCACAACCTGGAGACGGTGGAGCGGCTGTCGAAGCAGGTCCGGGTGCAGGCCCGCTATCATCGGTCGCTGGAGGTCCTGCGCATCGCCAAGGAGTTGGGGCAGCCGGTCACCAAGACCGGGATCATGCTGGGCCTGGGCGAGACCGAGGCGGAAGTCCTGACCCTGATGCGGGACGCCCGCGCGGCAGGCTGTGACATCCTGACCATCGGGCAGTACCTGCAACCCACGAAGCAGCATCTGCCGGTGGTGGAATTCGTGCATCCAGACCGGTTCAAGGCCCTGGAAGAGGCAGGAGACGCCCTGGGGTTCAAGGCGGTGTACTCGGGGCCGCTGGTCCGCAGCTCGTATCACGCGGAGCTGTCCGCCCGCAGGGTGGCGGAGGTCCCGGCTTAGATACCAAGAGCGTTCGGCAGTTCGGCTGTTCGGTGGTTCGGTTGTTCGCGAACGCCCGAACACCCGAACGCTCGAACCATCGAACGCTTTTTGTAGGAGAGGGTGGCGATGGAAGAGTTCAAACGGATCAAGCGGCTGCCGCCCTACGTCTTCTCCATCGTGAATGAGCTGAAGGTGAAGGCGCGGGCCCGGGGGGAGGACATCATCGACTTCGGCATGGGCAATCCCGACCTGCCCACGCCCGCGCACATCGTGGACAAGCTGTGCGAGGCAGCCCGCAACCCCCGCAATCACCGCTATTCTGCCTCGAAGGGGATCACCAAGCTCCGGCACGCGATCTGCGACTGGTACCGGCGGCGTCACGGGGTAGAGCTGGACCCCGAGACCGAGGCCATCGCCACCATCGGGGCGAAGGAAGGGCTGTCCCACCTGGCCCTGGCCATCGTGGAGCCCGGGGACGTGGCCCTGGTGCCCAACCCGACGTACCCGATCCATGCCTACTCCGTCGTGATCGCCGGCGGGGACGTGCGCCACGTCCGGCTGGGCCCGGGGGAGGATTTCTTTGCGAACCTGCAGGCCGCCTTCCGGGAGTCGTGGCCCCAGCCGAAGCTTCTGATCCTGAGTTTCCCCCACAACCCCACCACCGCGGTGGTGGACCCGGATTTCTTCACGAAGATCGTGGCCTTCGCGCAAGACCACGATCTGATCGTGATCCACGATTTCGCCTACGCGGACCTCACCTTCGACGGGTACCAGGCCCCCAGTTTCCTCCAGGCGCCGGGGGCGAAGGACGTGGGCGCGGAGTTCTTCACGCTCTCCAAGAGTTACAACATGCCGGGGTGGCGCGTGGGCTTCGCCGTGGGCAATCCCCGGATTATCGCCGCCCTCACCCGGATCAAGAGCTACCTGGACTACGGGATGTTCCAGCCCATCCAGGTCGCCTCCATCATCGCCCTGAACGGGCCGCAGGAGTGCGTCGGGGAGATCGTGCGGACCTACGGCTTGCGCCGGGACGTCCTGTGCGAGGGGCTGACGCGCGTCGGCTGGAAGATCGACAAGCCCCAGGGCACCATGTTCGTCTGGGCCCGGATCCCGGATCAGTTCCGGATGATGGGCTCCCTGGAGTTCAGCAAGTTCCTCCTGGAAAATGCCAAGGTGGCGGTGTCTCCGGGCATCGGCTTCGGACAGTACGGGGACGAGTACGTGCGGTTCGCCCTGGTGGAGAACGAGCACCGGACCCGCCAGGCGATCCAGGGGATCAAGCGGATCCTGTAAGATCTGGGCAATCGGGCAATAAGGCAACTTGGCAATCTGGCATTCAGCCAATCGAACCATCTACGGGCCCTGGTTGCCGGATCGCCCAGTTGCCAAGTCGCCAATTTGACCGAAAGGGCCGCCCGTGGGGTAATGGGGGAGGCCGATGTTCGATAAGTTTCGGGAAGCCTGCGGCGTCTTCGGAATCCTGGGCCGACCCGAGGCGGCCAATCTTACCTACCTCGGATTGTATGCCCTCCAGCACCGGGGCCAGGAGAGCGCCGGCATCGTCGTGTCGGACGGCCACACGCTGCACCTGGAACGGGGCATGGGCCTGGTGGCCGACGTCTTCAGCGAGGCCCGCCTCCGGCGCCTGAAAGGCTCCCTGGCCATCGGCCACGTCCGGTACTCCACCACGGGCAGCTCCCAGCTCAAGAACGCCCAGCCGATCGTAGCCAGCTACCGCCACGGCGGGGTGGCCCTGGCCCACAACGGCAACCTGGTGAACGCTCACCTGCTGAAGGCCGAGCTGGAGGCGCGGGGATCCATCTTCAGCTCGACCACCGACAGCGAAGTCATCGTCCACCTGATCGCCCGCTCCGGCAGCGACGACCTGGTCGAGGCCACGGCCGCGGCGCTGAGCCGGGTCTCCGGCGCCTACTCGCTGGTGGTGATGAACGAGACCGAGCTACTGGGGATCCGCGACCCCCACGGATTCCGGCCCCTGTCCCTGGGCCGGCTGGGGGAGAACTGGGTCCTGGCCTCGGAATCATGCGCCTTCGATCTGATCGAGGCGACCTTCGTGCGGGATGTGGAGCCGGGCGAGTTCGTCCACATCACGCGGGACGGGGTAAAATCCTATCGCCCGCTCCCCGCCAGCCTCCCCGCCCAGTGCATCTTCGAGTACATCTACTTCGCCCGCCCCGACAGCCTGCTCTATGGGCAGACCGTGGCCGGGGTGCGCAAGGCCCTGGGCCGGCAGCTGGCGCGGGAGGCACCGGCTGAGGCGGACCTGGTGATCCCGGTGCCGGACTCGGGCCTGCCCGCCGCGCTGGGCTATGCCCAGGAGTCTGTCCTCCCCTTCGATCACGGCCTCATCCGCAACCACTACGTGGGCCGGACGTTCATCGAGCCCAAGCAGGCCATCCGCCACTTCGGCGTGAAGATCAAGCTGAACCCGGTGCGCGAGATCCTGGAGGGGAAACGGGTCGTGGTGGTGGACGACTCCATCGTGCGCGGAACCACCAGCCGGAAGATCGTGAGCATGCTCCGGGCGGCCGGCGCGCGCGAGGTCCACATGCGAATCAGCGCGCCCCCCACGATCTCCCCGTGCTACTACGGGATCGATACCCCCACCCGGAAAGAACTCATCGCCTCCAGCCACTCGGTGGAGGAGATCCGGCGCTACATCCGGGCCGACAGCCTGGGGTATCTCAGCATGCAGGGCCTGCTGGCGGCCGTGGGGAAGGATGCCGGCTTCTGCCACGCCTGCTTCAGCCTGCAGTACCCGGTGGCGTTCCCCATGGAGGACCTGGCCCAGCTCCGCCTGTTCGAAGCCTAGGCGGCGCCCGCCGGGAAAAGGCAGCCATGCCTGTGGATCGCAAGGACCCGCACGAGCGCGCCAAGCGCCTGGCCCGGCTGATCGTGGGCGACATCGTCCTGTACAACCAGGGCAAGATCGCCGAGGGGATCAAGAACGACACCCTGTTCCAGGTGCTGGAGAAGGAACTCGATGTGGGGCGGAAGTACTACGAGAAGAATGTGGACCCCGCGGTGGCCGCGCAAACGGATTACTTCAATCTGGCGCTGGTGGACATCCTGGTGAAGGATCGAGGGAACGTGGAGTCGAAGATCTGGTAGCGCGCCGATGGCGGCAGGTGTGCTGCGGAATATCCTGGAACGGCGACGCGGCCCGGAAGATGCTTCCGGGCCGCGTTCTTTTTGGCCTCCGGGGTTCTTTCCCCTGATCCCCAACCCCTGACCCCCAGCCCCCGGTATCAATACACCGGCGTGCACCAGTGGCGGTACTTGGGGTGGTTGCCCTTGACGACCTCGAAGTAGAGTTGCTGGATGCGTGCCGTGATGGGGCCCATCTTTCCACTGCCCACCGGGCGGCGATCCACCTCGATCACCGGGGCGACCTGGGCACCGGTGCCACAGAGGAACACCTCGTCCGCCACGTACAGCTCCGTGCGGCCGACCTGGCGCTCGATCACCGTCAGGCCCAGCTCTTCCTGGCACAGGGTCAGCAGGACATCGCGGGTGATGCCCTCCAGGATGTCCTGGGAGCGGTCCGGGGTGATGAGCGTGCCGCTGCGAACCAGGAAGAGGTTCTCCGCCGAGCCCTCGGACACGAAGCCTCCCTGGGTCAGGAAGAGCGCCTCGTCATAGCCCTGCTCCATCGCCTCGGTCCTGGCCAGCGCCGAGTTCACGTATCCCCCGGTCACCTTGCAGCGGGCCGGGATGGTGTTGTCGCTGATCCGTCGCCAGGAGGAGAAGCCGACCCTGATCCCCACCGAGGTGTCAATGTAGTCCCCCAGCGGGATGGTGTAGATGGCGAACCCCGTCTCGTATCCGACCAGCTTGGGGCCGAGACCCTCGGAGCTGATGTAGGCGATGGGCCGGATGTAGGTGTCCTCCTTGGGCTGGTTCCGGCGGAGGAGATCCACGGTGATGGCGCAGAGCTCTTTCACGTCGTGGTCCAGCTTGAGCTTCAGGACCCTGCAGTTGCTGACCATCCGCTCGTAGTGCTCGGGGAGCTTGAAGACGAAGAGTTGCTGCTCGGTGGCATTCCAGTAGGCGCGAATTCCCTCGAACACCCCCGACCCGTAGTGCAGGGCATTCGTCCGGATGCTCACCTTGGCCTCGGAAAGCGGAACGAATTGCTTGTTGAAGTATACCGTCTGCATACGCTCCCCCCTTCGGGGCGTTCCCAACGCCCGCTCGATATCAGCCTATCCAGGGCGGGGGAAAATGTCAACGGGAAACCCAGGGTTCGGCGAAGTGGGCGTGACGCGGCTGTCTCACCGGAAGGCCGGCATGACCTCCCGGGAGAGGAGGTCCAGCTCCCGCAGGATGTGCCGGTGGGGCATCCCCGGGAAGAACAGGCGGCAGATCAGGTGGGTCATGCCGTACTGCTCCACGAACGGCCTGAGCGCCCGGATGACCTCGTCGGGACCCCCGATCAGGAAGCGGTCCTTCATCAGGGCGTCCAGGTCGGTGGCGATAGAGGCGTCAATGAACGGGTGCTTCCACCCGCCCGCATATTCCTTCCGGTAGGCGACCATGATGTGTTGCTCTGCCAGCTCCCGGGCGGCCTGGTTGGCGTCCGCGATGATGACATCGCGGGTGACCGGCCACTCGGTGATAGGCGCGGTCAGCCCGGCCGCGGCGCGGTTCTGCAGGAACTGCTGCTTGCCGGCCAGCAGGCGCGCCAGGTCCGCCGTGGGGCCGGGGACCCAGTTGTCGCCCAGGGTCGCGGCGCGCTTCAGCGTGAAGTCCCCCCACCCGCCGATCCAGACCGGCGGATGGGGCTTCGTGAGCGGCTTGGGCTCCAGACTGCCCTCCACCGTGTAGTACTTCCCCCGAAAAGAGACGGACTCCTGGGTCCACAGGCCCTTCATGATGGTCAGTTGCTCCACGAAGCGCGCCCCGCGCTTCTCCAGCTCCGCGCCGTACAGGGCGAACTCGTCGGGCTTGTAGCCGATGGCCACGCCCAGCACGAAGCGGCCGCCCGACATGATGTCCAGGAGCGCCGCGTCCTCCGCCAGCCGGACCGGGTGGTAGAAGGGAGCCACCAGGATGTCCGTGCCCAGGGTGACCCGGGAGGTACGCGTGGCAAAGCCGGCCAGCACCGTGAGCGGCGACGGCCAGTAATGGTTCACCACGGAATGGTGCTCTTCCATCCAGATGGAGTCGAAGCCCAACTCCTCGCCACGGATGACTTCCTCCAGGGCCTCCTTGTAGAAGTGCCCGCCTTCGATGGGGATGAAGCCGATCTTCAGCTTGGGCATGATATTCCCTTCCGGATGAAATTCAGGCTTTCCTGGCAAAGACTTCTCCCTCGTCGCGAACTGTCGAATATCGAATACGGAATATCGAATGACGAACGGTGCGTGGAAGGGCTCCCGGGAACGGCGATCGTTCGAAGTTCGTCATTCGCCGTTCGACATTCGATATTTCTTGAAGACTTGTCCTGCATAGTTCCGGCTACGCCGGGTTAGGCCTGGGGACACAAGTTCAACGCTTGAGGTCCACACGCCTCCCCTCCTGGGCCGAGACGTAGGCCGCGTAGATGACCTCCACCGTCTCGTGGGCGAGCAGGGCGCCGGACAGCGGCTCGCGTCCCTCGCGGACGGCGTCCACGAAGTCCTCCATCTCCTGTGGGTAGCCGCGCATCCAGTCCTCGTCCGGGCTGGGAAACTGCCAGCCGCCCTTGGTCTCCACCTTCTCGGTGATGTACTCGTCGCCCCAAATCTTGCCGTCCGGAGCGTAGACCACCAGGCTGGTGTTGGGGTTGATGTTCACCTGGACCACGCTGTTGGAGAGGTAGGCGGTCACCAGGTTCTTCACGCCCCCCAAACTGACGTCCGTGGACAGGACCGTGGCCTTGGTCCCGTCCTCGAAGGTCAGGATGGCGGCCGACCAATCCTCCACGTCCTCCCACTCGCTCACCAGCCATTTGCGGGGTTCCTTGCGGAACGCCTCGGTCTTGGTCAACTGGGCCACGTCTCCCAGCACGGACTTCACCCGGATGGGCCGTCCGGATTTCCGCTGGCCCTCGTAGTGCTTCAGGTGGATGACCGCGCCGATGGGGTGCGATCCCATGCGGAGCAGCGAGCCGCCTCCGGCCGTGGCCCAGCGCCGGGCATAGGCCGCGTGGGAGCCGGAATGGCTCTCCTCGGCGCGGAGATCGAGGAGGGTCCCGCCGCTCCTGTCCATCAGCCGCCGCAGCTTGGCGACGGGCGGGGCGTAGACGAAATTCTCCGCGTAGCCCATGATCACCCGGTTCCGCCGGCAGGCCTCAAGGACCGCATCGGCGTTTTTCATGGCTTCCTCGAACATGGCTTGCCGTGAAAGGGCATTCGCCTCGGTGAAGCAGCCGGTCAGCGGCTTCTCGCAGATGAAATGCTTGCCGGCGTCGGCCGCGTCAATGGCCATGGTGTGATGCAGGTTCGTCGTCAGGGGCAGGTCCACCAGGTGGATGTCCTTCCGCGCCAGCATCGCCCGGTGGTCGGTGTAGACGTGGGGGATGTTGAACTTCCGCGCGAAGGCCTCCGCGCTCTCCCTGGTCCGCGAGCAGACCGCCACGATCTCGCACTTGCTGCCCCGGATCTTGCTCAGCGCGTGCGCATGGAGGTCTGCGGCGAAGCGCGATCCGATGATGCCGATGCCGATGGTGTCCATGAATTGCCTTCCCTTCCGCGGTCACCCACGAGAAAGGCTGGCTTTCACCCGGGATGACCCGACCACGAGCATCCGCCGGAACCACTGGGCCCGTGCCAGAATGGTGAAGAGGGTGATGGCCACCAGGACCAAGGAGATCGGCCGGGTGAAGAAGGGGGTCACGTCGCCCGCGGTGCGGATGAGGGCGCGACGGAAGTTCACGTCGGCCATGTCCCCCAGGATCACCCCGAGGACGAGAGGTGCCGCCGGATAGTTGTACTTCCGCATGGGGTAGCCGAGCAGGCCGAAGGCCAGCATCACCCAGATGTCGAAGATGCGCACGCTGATGGCGAAGGAGCCGATGACGCACAGGACGAAGACAATGGGCATCAGGATGGGGCGGGGCACCATGAGAATCTTGACCAGGGTGCGCACGAGCGACAGCCCCAAGATCAGCATGGCCAGGGAGGCTAGGATGAACATGGCCGTGACTTCCCAGATGTAGTTGGGGAACTCGATCATGAGCAGGGGCCCCGGCCGCACGCCGTGCAGCCACATGGCGGCCAGCAGGACGGCGGCCGGCGCGCTCCCGGGCACGGCCAGGGACAGCACCGGGATCACGGCCCCCCCGATGCAGGCGTTGTTGCCCGTCTCGGCGGCAATGAGCCCTTCCCGCGATCCCTTCCCGAACTCCTCCGGCTTCTTGCTGGCCCGCTTGGCGAAGTCGTAGGAGACCCAGGCGGCCACGTCCTCGCCCACCCCCGGGATGGCCCCGATGATCACCCCGATGACCCCGGAGCGGAGCATGGTCCGGCGGTACTGCCAGAGGTCCTGCCATCTCGGCAAAACCTTCTGGATCTGTATGACAACGCGTGGGACCACGGTCTCCCGCATGACCCCCAGGACCTCGGCGATGCCATAGACCCCGACCAGGACAGGGATCAAGGCGAAGCCGCCCCGCATCTGGTCGGACCCGAAGGCGAATCTCGGATAGGCGGCGATGTTCTCCTGCCCCACCAGCGAGACCAACAGGCCGATGAAGCCGGCAATCCAGCCCTTCAACGGATCGGTGGGTGCTGTGAGATTCCCGCAGACGACGATCCCGAAGATGGCCAGCCAGAAAAATTCCCAGGACTGGAACTCCAGGGCGATCTTGCCCAGGAGCGGCGTGAAAAAGGCCAGGCAGAGGAGGCCGAAAACGGTCCCAACGAAGGACGACGTGGTGGCCAGCCCGATGGCCGGGCCCGCCTCGCCCTTTTGTGCCAGCGGGAACCCATCGAGGCAGGTGGCGGCATTGGCTGGCGTCCCCGGGATGTTCAACAGGATGGCCGAGCGGCTGCCGCCGTAGATTGCCCCCACATAGACGCAGATCAGGATGAGGATGGCCTGCTTGGGCGGGAAGCCGAAGGTGAGCCCGGTGAGCAGGGCCACGCCCATGGTGGCGGTGAGGCCAGGCAACATCCCGATCACGATGCCGATGAAGGTGCTGACGGCGACGTAGAGCAGGGTCAGGGGGGTCAAGAGGTTCCAGAGTTCGACCAGGATGTACCAGGGACCCATGAGCATGGGGACCTCAGGGCAGGGGAATGGCGAAGATGCGGTTGAAAACGTAAACCACGGCCACGGTGGTTCCCGCCGAAATCAGGAGGATCTGCCACCACGGGCCGGCCCGGAAGACGAACATCACGACCACCAGGTATCCCCCAGTGGTGAGCCAGTAGGGGATTCCGCGTCCGAGCAACAGGCAGTACAGGACACTCAGGCCGAACATCAGTCCGAGGCGGCGGGTTCCCACCTCGCCCAGGTAGGCCCGAGCCTCCCCACCCGAGATCCCAAGCGGCGCGCCGGCCCGCCTGACGGAACGGATGGTGAGCGCCAGCCCCATCAGGAGGAGTCCCAGCCCCAGGAGCCCAGTGACCACCCCGGGACCAGCGTAGGCGGGCCACCCCTGGAGGTCCCGGGGCATCTGCCAGCTCTCCACGAGCACGCCAAGACTGAGGACGCAGAGGATCACGCCCGTATAGAAGTCTTGTCGCCGGAACTCGTATGCCATCGACCTTCCCGCTGCCGGACCGGGCAAAAATGGGGCCGGCCCCGGATCCGAAGGCCATGGACCCGGAGACCGGCCCGTCCTCAGGTATTCCGCGCCTGTCTCGCCGTAGATTACCGCTTTGGCTTGGCGATGTTGAACTGGGCGGGCGAGATCTTGGCCGCCCCGTTGTCGAACAGGGTCCAGGTCGTGATGGAGGCGGTCTCCTCGGCCATCTTCATGGCCTCGTCCTCCTTGAGATTCACCAGGATGACCGCCTTCTGGTCGGCAAACTTCTTTAATGCCTCCGAGTTCGCCGCCACGTCGAACGCCTTGCTGACCGCGGCGATGACCTCACTCGGCACGCCCTTGGGAATCATGATCCCGAAATGGGAGCCGGTGAGCGGGAAGTTCGGATACCACGTGGTGACGGGCGGGATTTCGCCGTAGCCGGAGATGTTCAGGATCCGGTTGCTCAAGTTGGCCAGGGGCTTCAGCTTCTTGGCCCGGATCATGTCCGCCTGCTCCATGGACAGTTGCATCACCACGTTGCTCTCCCCCGCGACGGTCGCCACCACGGCCGGGTTACCGCCCGCGTAGGGCACGTGCCGGACCGTCACCCCGGTGACGCTCTTGAAGACCTCCAGGGCAGTGTGCCCGGAGGAGCCGACCCCGGCCGAAGCCACGGGCACCTGCCCCGGCTTGTCCTTCATCATCTTCACCAACTCGGCCAGGTCCTTGGCCGGATAATCGGCGGTGGTGGAGACGATGCAGGGCGTGAACAGGGCGTACCACTGGATCCACTCGCGGTGGGTGGTCTTCATCAGATCCAGGACCGGGTAGTTCACCAGGGAGGTGTCCGAGTTGGAGGACCAGGTGTAGCCGTCCCGGGCCGCGTCGTAGGCATTCTTCATCCCGATAGCCCCGGTCGCCCCCGGGGTATTGACCACGGAGATGCGCTGACCCAGAATCTTCTCCATCTCGCTGGCCAGGATCCGGACGGTGAGGTCGGTGGCGCCGCCGGCCGGCCACGGCACGATGGCGGTGATGGGCTTGGTCGGCTTCCAATCGGCGGCCAGGGCCGGCCCGGCGGCCACTGCCAGGCTGATGCACAGCAGTACGAGAAGCGTCCAGGTTCTGTCCTTCATGATCTCCCTCCTGTGAAACGAAGCCCGTCTCCTCCGTGGGGACCATCTATCTATATCTCGGGCGTGAGCGCGGGGTCAAGCGAGAACGGCGGCCGGTTCGGTCTCATGCCGGTGCACCTGCGTGGAAGCATGCCAAAGACATCCCCCGTGGTCTGCCCCGGTCTCGGGGGCGCGCTGCCGTTTCGCGCGTGAAGTTACGCGGATCTGCGGCCGCTCCGCGAGGGGGAAAGGGCTTGACAATCCCAGGGGCGGTGGGTATTGTCACCCCACCTCTGCAGGGAGGCGGCCCGACGGCAACGAAAGGGGAGTTGGTGGAGCGTCTCACGCCGGCGAAGCGACGGGTCGGCGCCCGAGCGGAGGGCCCTGCGGTCCGGGAGAAGTTCCTGCTGTTCCGCGTCGGCGACGAAATCTACGGCATGGGACTCCGGGGGCTGCGAGAGGTCCTGCTGTCCGACGGGGTTTCCTCCTTGCCCGCCCCCCCCTACCAGGTCTGCGTCGCCCTCGCATATCGCGGCCGCAAACTTCCCGTCATTTGCATGAGAGCGCTGTTCGAGGTTCCCCCCGCCGGAGCCGCCGGGACGGAACGCGTCCTGCTGACGCAGGGACGAGGGCGCCCCCTCGGCCTCTTGGTGGACGAAGTCCTGGAGATGGCGGAGGTGGATCCGGCTCGCATCACGCCGCTGCCGGCCCTCGCCACGCTTCTGGACCCGGCCTGTTTCCGCGGACTCTTCGCCCGGCAGGACCGGATCATCCTGCTGGTCAACGAGGATGGGCTGGGGGGATTCGACGAGGTGGTCCAGTTCTATGCGGCCGGCGCTTGAGCGCGGCGTGAAGAGTCGGGTCCGAAGCGATGGCGGTGCATGCGGAATCCAATCCTCCCGTTGTGGCAGCGGCCGAGGCATCGGTCCTCATGTTTCTCGTCGCGGGCAAGCAGCTCGCCGTGGACATGGACCGGGTGCAGCAGATCCTGGAATACCAGCCGCCTACCCGGACGCCGCGGCGCCCGTCCTCTGTCGAGGGGATCATCCGGCACAAAGGGCGCTACCTCCCCGTGGTCAGCCTGCGGCGGCGCCTGGGGGTGGAGGAGCCGGGTCCCGCCAGCTCGGCGATCCTGCTGCTGTCGGGCATCGGCCAGGATCCCCTGGTGGGCTTGACGGTGGACCAGGTCCTGCGTGTGTTGTCGCTCCAGCCGGACAAGCTCCCGCCCCCGCCCCCGCGGGTCTTCGGCATCCGGGTCGAGTTCATCCGGGGCGTGGTGAACGCAGGCGGACGCCCCGTCGTCTGGCTGGATGTGGTAAAGCTGTTGACGTCGGCTGAGCCCATCACCTTGCTCGCCTAGTCCGGCGGGGCGGGACACCCCGGCCGGAAGCGGCGCGCGGGTGTCCAAGGCCGAATCGAACGGACGGAAGGGCCTCGGTCGGGAGGAACGCATGGCCGCTCGGATCCTGGTCGCGGATGACAGCGTGACGATCCAGAAGGTCGTGGAGCTGACCTTCAGCAAAGAGAATTTCGTGCTCGTCCAGGCGCGGAGCGGCGAGGAGGCCATCCGCAAGGCCAAAGAGGTACGGCCCGACCTGGTGCTCCTGGACCTGGTGATGCCGGACAAGAACGGGTACGAGGTCTGTGCTGCCCTGCGGGCGGATCCCGTGCTGTCCAAGGTTCCGATCATCCTGCTCACCGGGACGTTCGACGCCTACGACAAGGAGCAGGGGGTCAAGGCGGGCGCGAATGATTTCGTCACCAAGCCGTTCGAGTCGCAGGTGCTGATCGGCAAGGTGAAGCAGCTGCTGTTCGCCAAGACGGTGGACATGGGGAGCGCCCCTGCGGGACCCGCCCCGGCGAAGGAGGCGGTTCGCCCAACCCCCGCTGCCGCGCCGCAGCCCCCGGGGACCAGGAC
>METI01000154.1 GCA_001771285.1 candidate division NC10 bacterium RIFCSPLOWO2_12_FULL_66_18 | reverse complement strand
CCCGGCACGGGCTGTGCCGCCGCCGCCCCCCCCCGTCGCTGCCCCCCCTTCGCCCCCACAGGCGGAGGCGATCCGCCCGGCCCCGACATCCCTGGACGCGGGTGCCCCACCGAAGCCCGCGCTTCCCATGATGCCGAGGGGGACCGGCGAGCCGGAGCGACCCGCGCCGCCGCCCTCTTCCCCGAGCGTCGAGCCGATATTCGATCTGCCGCCGCCGACGGAGGAAATCTCGCAGGATCGCCTGTGGCAGGCGCTGGATTCCACACCGTCTACCTCGGCGCCCGGGGGGCCGGGCGACCTGGGCGAGTTGAGCCTGGAAGACCTCTCGACCCTTCCGCTCCCACCCTCCTCGACCGATCTGCCGCCGATGGACGTGCCGTCGCTGGACCTCGAATCCCTCGACCAGGAGCCGGCAGGCGCCCCCCCCCGGGCACCCGCCCCGGCGCGCCCCGCCGAGGGAGAAGCGGCGCCGATTCCCGAGAGCCTCTCTCTGGAAGAGCTCCTGTCACCGGGTCCGGCGATCTCCTCCCCGCTCGCGGGTCTGGAACCCGTCGAGCTGGAAGCGACGCCGGATCAGCCGGTCTTCGATCTGACGGCCGAGATGGAGGCCCCGTCGTTGCCCCTGATTGAAGTGGGGGCGGGCGAGCCGCCGTCGCTCTCCGTCGAGGATCTCCTGCGTTCGGTGGATGACGCGCCGGCCGAGCCCGGCAACGGAGGGCTTCCCGAGCTGGATCTGGAGCCGCTCCAGGGGCTCCAGCCACTGGAGGAGGTTCCCTCGCCCCAGGACCTTTCGGCCACAGCTGCCCCGCTGGAGCTGGAGACTTTTGCCCAGACCCCGCAGGCGGAGGCGGAGACGATCACCCCCCCCGAGGCCGGCCTGGTGGAGTTGGGTCTGCCGGCGGAGCCTCCGCCGGTGCCGCCTGTCGCCCGCGCGATGGACGCGACGCTTCCGAAGGTGGCGCCGGCCGCCTCCCGTGGCGCGCCCGAGGCGCTCCCACCCGAGATGGAGGCGATGCGCCAGGCGGTCACCGAGCGCGTGGCGCACGAGCTGGCCCGGGAGCTCAGCAACACACTGATCGAGCGGATCGAGCGGATCGTGTGGGAGGTGGTCCCGGATCTTGCCGAGATCCTGATCACCAAGGAGATCGAGCGGATCCGGGCCCAGTCGGAAGGCAAGTAATCCTCCTGAGCCCAAACAGCGCAGTAGTCGAACCGCCAGGACGCCAAGTGCGCCAAGAAGCCCCCCATATTCAAGGGCAAATAGGGACGAGAGACAAAAGCCCGCTCGGAACTTCTGGTCCTGAATTCGGCTCCAGCCTTGGTGAGACCTGACGCGTCTTTGCGGCCTTGGCGACCTTGGCGGTGAGATATTCGGGCTGAGTCCGGACGCCAAACGACGGGGATGCTGCCCTCCCTGCGAGGGCGGTGTCCCCGTTCTGCTTGGGAGTATGGGATGACCGACAGTCGCGACGTGTCTGTCTCCGAGGCTTCCGTATCACCCGAGTCGGGGCCGCCGACGAAGCAGGGCTACGATCCCCGCGGGGTGGAAGAGCGCTGGTACCAGTTCTGGGAGCAGCGGGGCCTGTTCCACGCCGACGAGACCTCGGCCGCGCCGCCCTACTGCATCGTCATCCCGCCGCCCAACGTGACGGGCTCCCTGCACATGGGACACGCCCTGAACAACACCCTCCAGGATATCCTGATCCGGTGGCGCCGGATGACGGGGAATAACACGCTCTGGATGCCCGGCACGGATCACGCCGGCATCGCGACCCAGAACGTCGTGGAACGCCAGCTCCAGCAGGAGGGCCTCAGCCGGGATCAGCTCGGCCGGGAGGCGTTCATCCAGCGCGTCTGGCGCTGGAAGGACGCCTCGGGGGGGACCATCATCCGCCAGCTCAAGCGGCTGGGGGCCTCCTGCGACTGGGCGCGGGAACGGTTCACCATGGACCCGGGCCTGTCGGAGGCGGTGAAGGAGGTCTTCTGCCAGCTGTACGAGGCCGGGCTCGTGTACCGGGGCGACTACATCATCAACTGGTGT
>METI01000153.1:1407-7245 GCA_001771285.1 candidate division NC10 bacterium RIFCSPLOWO2_12_FULL_66_18 | reverse complement strand
CGGATCACCCTGACGTCCCCGGTGCTGAACAACGCCGCCTGCATCATGTTCCTCGTCAGTGGGGAGGCGAAGGCAGAGACGCTGCACGCGGTGCTGGAGGGCGAGTATCAGCCCGAGCGTTTTCCGGCCCAGCTCATCCGCCCCACGCTCGGGAGACTTCTCTGGCTGGTGGATCGCGCGGCGGCCAGGCTCTTGGGGCTTCCTCGGTAAAGAGGGATCACGCCTCGAAGGTGAACGGGGCACTCACCATCATGGTCGATTCCCTCCGAGTGAGGACCGAGCATGGGGCACGCATGAGATGACTGTTGACTTCGGTCGGGACATCTGTGGCCGCCTCTCGACGGCGGAATCGCGGGAGTGGCTCTGCACGAATGGCCTCGGCGCTTTCGCGTCGGGGACGGTCGCGGGCCTGCTGACGCGGCGCTACCACGGCCTGCTGGTGGCGGCCCTCCAGCCGCCACTGGGCCGGACCCTGCTCGTGGCCAAGCTGGACGACACCGTCGAGTACGACGGTCTCCGGCGCCCCCTCTGCACCAACCGCTGGGCGGACGGCGCGGTCGATCCCCACGGCTATCGCGAGATCGAGCGGTTCCGGCTGGACGGGACGACCCCCGTGTGGACGCTCGCCTGCGCGGACATTCTCCTGGAGAAGCGCGTCTGGATGGAGCCGGGGGCGAACACCACCTACGTCCAGTACCGGCTCCTCCGGGCCAGGGGACCAATCAAGCTGGAGATGAAGGCGCTGGTCAACTACCGCGAGTATCACGCGACGACCCGGGGCATTGGCTGGCAGATGCGGGGAGAGCCGGTTCCGGAGGGGCTCCGCGTGGTGGCCTACGAGGGCGCCCGGCCGTTCGTCCTGCTGGCGGAGGGCGCCGAGGTTGAGCCGGCGCATGACTGGTACTACGGTTTCGACCTGGCGGCCGAGCGGGAGCGCGGACTCGACTCCCGCGAGGACCACTTGCACGCGGGGACATTCCGGGCGACCCTCTCACCTGGGGCGGCGCTGACGATCGTCGTCTCCGCTGAGACCGCGCCATCCCTGGACGGGGATGCCGCGTGGGATCGGCGGCGACGCTACGAGGACGACTTGCTGGCCCGGTGGCGAAAGGCGCACCCGGTCGCCAAGCAGGCGCCGGGTTGGATCGAACAGCTGGTGCTGGCCGCGGATCAGTTCGTGGTGCAGCGCCCGCTCCTGGATGACCCGGACGGGATGTCGGTGATCGCGGGATACCACTGGTTCGGGGATTGGGGGCGCGACACGATGATCAGCCTGCCCGGCCTCCTCCTCGCCACCGGGCGGCCCGAGGTGGCCAAGCGAATTCTTACGACCTTCGCGCGCTTCGTGGATCGCGGCATGCTTCCCAACCGGTTTCCCGACGCGGGCGAGGCCCCCGAGTACAACACAGTGGACGCCACCCTCTGGTACGTCGAGGCGATCCGGGCCTACCATCAGGCAACGGGTGACGATGCGCTCCTCACGCAGCTCTTCCCGGTGCTGGAGGAGATCGTGCGCTGGCATCGCACGGGCACCCGCTACGGCATCGCGGTGGATCCGGCCGACGGCCTGCTTCGTTCGGGAGAGCCGGGCGTGCAGCTCACCTGGATGGACGCCAAGATCGGCGATTGGGTGGTCACTCCCCGCACGGGGAAGGCGGTGGAGATCAACGCCCTCTGGTACAACGCCCTCTGTGCCATGGCGTTTTTTGCCCGCCGCCTCCGCCGCCCGCCAGACGAGTGGGAGAGCATGGCGGCTCATGTCAAGAGCGGGTTCACCCGCTTCTGGAACGAGCGCGCCGGGTACTGCTACGACGTTCTCGACGGCCCCGACGGGAACGATGATGCCCTCCGACCGAATCAGATCCTCGCCGTGTCACTTTCCGAGAGCCCCCTCTCTCCGGAGCAACAGCGGGAGGTGGTGGATGCCTGCGCCCGCTATTTGTTGACATCGTTCGGCCTGCGGAGCCTGGCACCCGGCTATCTTCGTTACCAGGGCCGCTACGTCGGCGGACCCCGCGAGCGCGACGCAGCCTATCACCAGGGGCCCGCGTGGGGATGGCTCTTGGGACCTTTCGTGATGGCGTACCTCCGTGCCTATGGAGATCCCGCGACGGCCCTGGCCTTCCTCGAGCCCATGGCGCACCATCTCGCCGACTACGGGGTGGGGAGCATCGCCGAGATCTTCGACGGGGATCCGCCCTTCACGCCTCGTGGCTGCATCGCCCAGGCCTGGAGCGTCGCCGAGATCCTGCGCGCCTGGATGGAGATCGCCGGCGGTGACGGCCCGCCCGCTTCCTCGGATCGCAAGACCTCTCCCCGGGCCCCGCGCAGAGCCCCGGCCCGAGGGCGGCGCAAAGCGCGCGCTTGAGCGGGCTGGTGGTGGGTGCAGGTTTGCTTTCTACGAATCTTGACGAATCCGGGAACGCATGATGTCCGAGACAGTTCAATTCCTGCTGCGGCATGGCGATCTGGTCCTCTTCGGCGTCGTCTTCGTGGAGCAGATCGGGGCGCCCCTGCCCGCCATCCCCTTCCTCCTCGCGGCCGGTGCCCTGGCCGGCATCGGACGGATGACCCTGGCCGCCGCCGTTGGGTTGCCGGTGCTGGCGTCGCTCCTCGGGGATTTTCTCTGGTACTCCCTCGGTCGCCGCCGGGGGATGAAGGTGTTGAGCTGGCTGTGCCGGATCTCCCTCGAGCCCGACTCCTGCGTTCGCCGGACCGAGAATGCCTTCCTCCGGCACGGCGTGCGGTCCCTGCTGATCGCCAAGTTCATCCCCGGCCTGAGCACGGTGTCGCCTCCCCTGGCGGGGATCTTCGGCGTCCGGACGCTGCGGTTTCTGCTCTACGACGGGGTGGGAGCGCTCCTCTGGGCGGGTTCCTTCGTGGCACTCGGGTATCTGTTCAGCTCCCAGCTCGAAGGGATGGCGACAACCGCGCTTCGACTGGGGACCGTGCTCCTGATCGGCGTGGCCGGCGGCGCGGTGATCTACGTCGCATCCAAGTCCATCCAGCGGCACCGCCTGCTGCGTCGCCTGCGCGTCGCCCGGATCAGCCCGGAACAGCTTCGACAGATGCTGGACGTCGGCGATCCGGTGTCCATCGTGGACTTGCGGCACTCGCTGGACGTGGATGCCGCCCCCTACGTGATCCCGGGCGCCCTGCGCCTGTCCCCGGAGGAGCTGGCCCATCGGCATCAGGAAATCCCCCGCGACCGGGAGATCGTCCTGTACTGCTCCTGACCCAACGAGGCCACCAGCGCCCGGGTGGCGCTTCTTCTGCGAAGGAACGGTATCCAGAAGGTCCGGCCCCTCATCGGTGGCATCGAGGCCTGGCGGGAGCGGAGCTTCCCCGTGGAGCCCCTGGATCTGGTTCGGGTTGAAGGAAACGAGTCCTAACATACTACCGAGAGCCGCGAGAATGCCGCATCCCCAGAAAAACCCCGGCCCGGTCACCGGCCGGGTGCTGGCCCGACCGTCCACCTCGCTGGCGCCCCGCATCCTGATCCTGGGGGGCGGGTTCGCCGGGGTCACCACCGCGCTCACGCTGGCCAAGCAGTGCGCCGGGGTCCTGCCGGTCCACATCACCCTGGTGAGCGCGCAGAACTTCTTCCTGTTCACCCCGATGCTGGCCGAGGCCGCCACGGGCGCCGTCGAGACCCGGCACGTCCTCTATCCGATCCGGCCCCTGTGCGGCGACCGGGGCGTCGAGTTCGGCGAGATGGTCGTGGAAGCCATCGACCTTGACCGGCGGCGGGTGGTCGCGCGCCATCGCCGGTCCGACATCCGCCAGCACGTGCACTACGACAAGCTGGTGCTGGCCCTGGGGGCGACCCCCAACGTGGCCATGGCGCCCGGCGCAACCGAGCACGCCTTGACCTTCAAGGGCGTGGGCGACGCGGTGCGGATTCGCAACCGGGTGATCGATCTGTTCGAGGCGGCCGCCCTGACCGATGACCCGTGGGTCCGGAAGCGCCTCCTCACCTTCGTCGTCGTGGGGGCGGGCCACGCCGGGACGGAGCTGATGGCCGCGCTGGAGGAGTTGACCCGGGGGATCCTCCTGCGCCACTATCCGTCCATCCCCCGGAATGCGGTCCGCCTCGTCCTCGTCGGCAGCGCCGTGCTCCCCCAGACCGCCACAAACCTCGCCGCCTACGCGCGGGAGCAACTCCTGGGTCGCGGGATCGAGCTGGAGACGGCCCGGGCCGCCGCGGTCTCGGCCGAGGGGCTGACGCTACAGGACGGACGGGTGATCCCGAGCGCCTGCGTCATCTGGACGGCCGGGAACCGGGTGAGTCCGGTGATCGCCGCCCTCCCCCTGGCCAAGGCGCGGGACGGGCGATTGCTGATCAACGAGTTCTTCGAGGTCAAGGGCGCCCGCGACGTCTACGCGCTGGGCGACAACGCTGCCCAGAACGATCCGCACACCGGCGCGCCCTATGTGGCCACGGCCCAGGTGGCCATCCGCCAGGCGCGGGCGCTGGCCCTCCAACTCGAGGCGGAGCTCACCGGTCGCGAGCGACGGCCGTTCCGGTTCCGGGTGCTGGGCGAGATGGTGCCCCTCAGCCGGCGGACCGCGGTGGCCGACCTGCGGGGGATCAAGCTGGTCGGGTTCCCCGCCTGGTTTCTGTGGAAGACGGTCTACATGCAGAAGCTGCCGACCCTGGCCGCCCGCGTCCGCGTGGTGCTGGACTGGACGGTCGAGCTGTTCTTCGAACGGGATGTCTCGGAACTGACGGTGGACGGGGAAGAGGGGGCGTAAGATGGAGGAACGCCCTGCGGGAACCACCAGGCGCGCTCGCGTACCGGTCTGGCGCCGGTTGGGCTGGCGCCTGGCTGCCAGCCTCGTCCTGCTGACCGCCCTGGGAATCCTGCTGAGCGGCCTGCTGCAATACCGGGCCCAGGATCGGCTGCTGCGCCAGTCCCTGGGATCGCTCCTCTTGAACATCGCGCGGACCGGCGCGCTCCTGGTGGACGGCGACCTGCACCAGGCGGTCGTGGCGGCGGGACGAAACGACACGGCCGAGTACGCGAGGGTCCGTGCGCAACTGCAGCGGATCCAGGAGACGAACCGGCTGGGGGACCCGGTGTATAGCCTGTCCCATGTCGGAGAGGAGAAGGCCCGGTTCGCCGTCGTCAGCCAGGGGCAGGAGCCGGTGGGGAAGGAATACCTGCTGGCCCCGGAGATCCGGCCCATCCTGCAACGCGTGCTGGCCGAGGGCACCGCGGCCTACTCGGACATCTACCGGAACGAGCACGGCACCTGGATCACCGCCTTCGCCCCCATCAGGAGTGCGGCCGGCCAGACGGTCGCGGCCCTGGACGTGGATTTCCGCGCGGACGTCTACCTCGCGGAGCTGGCGGCGGTGCGCCGCCGCCTCTACCTCCACTCGCTGGCCGCCGCGGTGCTGGCCCTGGCGGCCGGGATCCTCCTGGCCCGGCACATCACCCGCCCGGTGGCGCAGCTTTCGGCCCTGGCCCGGCGGGTAGTCGAGGGCGACCTGAGTAGCCGGGCGCACATCACCGCCCGGGACGAGATCGGCATGCTGGGGAACGTGTTCACCCTCATGGTCGAGCGCGTCCAGGTCTCCCACCGCAGCATGACCGACGTCCTGGTCCGGGCACTCGAGGCCCGCGGCGGCGAGAGCGGGTCGCTCACGCGGCTGGCCAAGGCGGCGCTGGCCGTGGCGGAGCGCCTGGAGATCACGCCGACCCAGCGGGAGGCCCTGGAACTCGGCGCGCTTCTCCACGATATCGGCGAGATCCGGATCCCCGAGGCGATCCTGCTGAAGTCCGGTCCCTTGACGCCCGAAGAGCGCCGCATCGTGGAGCAGCATCCGGCCTC
>METI01000153.1:0-1391 GCA_001771285.1 candidate division NC10 bacterium RIFCSPLOWO2_12_FULL_66_18 | reverse complement strand
TCCGGCCTCGGGCGTGGACATCCTGGAGACGGTGCCGCTCCTCACGCCCGCCCTGGACGTCGTGGGGGGACACCACGAGCGCTTCGACGGGGGCGGCTACCCGAGCGGGCTACGCGCGGAGGCGATCCCGTTCACGGCCCGGATCTTCGCCCTGGTGGACGCCCTGGATGCCATGACCCACGACCGACCCTACCGGTCCGTCCGGCCGCTCGCCGAGGCACTGGACGAGTTGCGCCGCGAGGCGGGAAAGCAGTTCGACCCACGGGTCGTGGAGGCTGCGATGGCCATCCCCGAGGCGCGGTGGGCAGAACTCTTGGGATGCCCGCAGAGCGATCAGCCCACCCGCGTCACATGATCCTCCCCTGATTCCGCCATCCATAAGGGCCTTGAGCCTTTCCGAACGGACACCGGTTCGGAAAGGGCTGCTGTTACCCGCCCAGACACCTCTTGCCCACATCCTGCGCTGAGCGTATGCTCTGTGCGCAGTTCCCACGAACTCTCACTGACAAAGATGCGGACCGAGAGATTGTCGCCATGACTGTCCTCGCCATAGACATCGGTGGCACCAAGCTGGCCGCGGGGATCGTCGACGCCGGCGGGGACATCCTGGCGCGGGGCGAGGTCCCGACGCTGGCGGCCGAGGGGCCGGAGCGCGTCCTGGAGCGGATCGTCCGGCTCGCCAAAGACGTGCTGGGCAGGCCCGGGATCCCGGCGGAGACGATTCACCGGATCGGGATCGGTTGCGCCGGCCCGGTGGATCGCCAGGCGGGCTTGATTCTCAATCCACCCAACCTTCCGGGCTGGGTTCGCGTCCCCCTGGTGGAACACATCGAGAAGGCGCTGGGGCGTCCGGCCGTCCTCGAGAACGACGCCAACGCCGCCGCCCTGGGAGAATTCCGGTACGGGGCGGGAAAGGGGGCGAGGAGCCTCGTGTATCTGACGGTGAGCACGGGGATCGGTGGCGGGATCATCCTGGACGGGAAAATCTGGCACGGCCTGAAGGACGGCGCGGGAGAAGTGGGCCACATGACCCTGCTTCCGGACGGCCCGGTCTGCGGCTGCGGGAACCGGGGGTGCCTGGAGGCGCTGGCCTCGGGCCCGTCCATTGCGCGCCGGGCGCGCGAGGCCCTGGGGACGGGCCGGCCGAGCCGGCTGCGCGAGATCCGGGACGTCACGGCGGCCGACGTGGTCCGTCTCGTACAGGAGGGGGATGCGGTCGCCGCCGAGGTGTGGAACGAGACGGTCGGCTATCTCGGACTGGGCGTCGCGGCCGTCATCACGATCCTGGCCCCCGAGCGGGTCGTTATCGGGGGTGGCGTGGCGAGGGCGGGGGACCCGCTCTTCGAGCCGTTGCGGCGCGAGGTCCGCCGTCGCGTCAAGCTGGTGGCGGT
>METI01000152.1 GCA_001771285.1 candidate division NC10 bacterium RIFCSPLOWO2_12_FULL_66_18 | reverse complement strand
CGGCCCGCAGCTGGGCGAGCTGCTCCTTGGCGGTCGTGAGGGCGGCCACCAGGCGCTCGTTCTGCTGGTGGGCGTGCTCGAGTTGCTCGAACGCGGCATCGAGTCGCCGCGCGGTCTCGTGCAGTTCTTGCATCAGGGCCTTTGGATCGAGCGCCGCCAGGTCGTCGGGAGTCAGCCCGGCACTCTTCAGGTCTTTCTCGCTCGGTGTATCCCTGCTCCGGTCTCTCATGCGCCGTGCTCCTTGTGCTGCATTGCGGCCCCTGAAATTTGTCCGATCCACTCGGCGCCACGATAGAAGTGGGTTCGGGCCATCCGGGTGATCTTACCGACGTTGCAAACCATGTACCACAGCCTGCAGCCCCGCTGACTGACAGAATTGCGGTCTCTCAGCCACCATTTTTGCCCCACCGGCGGGGGATCCTGGCGTCCGCTTGTCTCCCTCCGCCGCAAATCTGCGCACATTCCTACCCGCTGCCGACACATTTTGGGCATCCGGTGGCGTGGGAAATCTTCCACGCCGGTGCGCTGTTTCCTCGTCGGTTCCCTGCCGTGTTGGACGTTCGAGGCGCCAGTTTCGCCGCATCGGCGTCCTCTGGGGGGCATCCGCTCGCCCCTCATCGGCGGGTCTCCCGCAGTGAAGGCTCGCGCTGGCGTGAGTCCGGAGGATGTGCGTGACCAGAAGACGCAAGCGGGACGTGCGCGAGGATTTACCGAGTGCGTTTCCCACGATCCTTGCGGAGTTGCTGACTGCGGATGAGTTCCACCGTGTAGCGGTACCGGTCGGAGCGGAAGTAGGTGTCCACCGCCTCGACCGCGCGACCCTCGGCCGAATAGACCGCAGTCTCCATGTACAGGACGGGCTCGAAGACGCTAATCGCCAGGAGGGAGGCCACCTCCACGTCGGCCTTCATGGACTCCACGAAGTGGCGGATGGTCCCCAGGGGGATCCCGAGCTTCTCCTCCAGCAGGTGGAGCATGGTGTGGTGCTGCAGGTCCTTCTCGTCTATCTTCTGCCCGATTTCCGGGACCAAATAATTGATGACGTAGGAGAACGGCGCGCCGTCCACCGAGCGCAGGCGCTTGAACCGCATGATTTCCTCGCCGGTGGGGATGCGGAGCACCCCCGCTATCCGCTCCGGCGCCGGCACCGCCCGCATCTCGATGACCCGCACCTCGGCCTTGACCCCCTCGGTGAAGAGATCCTCGGTGAACCCGGTGAGCTTCACCGACTTGGTCTGGGCGGCCTTCTCCGTGACGAAGGTGCCCTTCCCCTGCTTCCGGAACAGCAGCCCCTCGGACACGAGCCCCGCCAGCGCCTGGCGGACCGTGGCCCGGCTGATCTTGTACTCGCGGGACAGCTCCTGCTCCGTCGGAAGCTTGTGGCTGGGCAGGACCTCGCCGCCCTCGATCTTGGACCGCAGGATATTCTCGAGCTGATAGTAGAGCGGGATGGACCGGTTCGGAAACGTGCTGGCCGACTGCCGGCCGCCCCGCCCCTCGCGAGCGCCGCCATCCTCTGCCTTACCCATGATGACTCACCACCCTATTGGTTCGCGCAGGATCGCGCCCTTGGATGCCGACTCCGCCAGGCACGCGTAGCGCGCCAGGATGCCCTTGAGCTCGCGCTTGGGCGGCTTCCAGACGGCGCGGCGCCGCGCCAACTCGTCCGCCGCCACCAGCAGGTCCAGACGGCGGTTCGGAATATCGTATTCGATCAGGTCCCCGTCCTGCACCAGCGCGATGGGGCCGCCCTCGACCGCCTCGGGGGAGACGTGGCCGATGCAGGGCCCCCGCGTCGAGCCGGAAAAGCGGCCGTCCGTCACCAGCCCGCAGTGCTCGTCCAGCCCCATGCCCACCATGATGGAGGTGATCTGGTGCATCTCGCGCATGCCGGGTCCGCCCTTGGGGCCCTCGTAGCGGACCACCACCACGTCGCCCGGCCTGATCATGTCGCCCATGACGGCACGGATCGCTTCCTCCATCTTCTCGAAGACGCGGGCCGGCCCCCGGTGTGTGAGCATGGACTTGAAGCGCACCCCGGTCTGCTTCACCACGGCGCCGTCGGGCGCCAGGCCGCCCCGCAGGATGGCCAGGCTCCCCTGGGGGAACAGGGGGTCGGACAGGGGGCGGATGAGCTCCCGGTTGGAGACGGTCGCGCCCGCGATGTTCTCGCCGAGGGTCTTGCCCGTCACCGTCCGGGCGTCCAGGTGCAGGAACTCCCGCAACTCCTGCATGAGGGCCGGCAACCCGCCGGCCTCGTCCATCCGGCCCACGGAGTACTGGCCCGACGGCTTCACGTTGCACAGGTGGGGCACCCGGCGAGCCACGGCGTCGAACTCGTCTAACTCCAGGGGGATGTCGGCCTCGTGGGCGATGGCCAGCAGGTGCAGGACGCTGTTGGTGGACCCGCCCAAGGCCATGTCCACCGCCATGGCGTTCTCGATGGCCTGGCGCGTGACGATCTTCAGGGGAGTCAGGCTGCTGCGCAGGCACTCGAGGACCAGCCGCCCTGCCTCGCGCGCCAGGGCCGGACGCCGGGGATCCACCGCCAGCATCGTGCCGCAGCCGGTGGGCGACATCCCCAGGGCCTCGATCAGGCAGCCCATGGTGTTGGCCGTTCCCATCATGGAGCAGGAGCCGGGCCCGGGCAGCGCCGCCTTCTCGATCTCCGTCAGCTCTTCCCGGGTCAGCTTGCCGATCTTGACCTGCCCGGCGAACTCGCGCATGGTGGAGAGGGTGATCTCGTGGTGCTCCTTGTAGCGGCCGCCCTCCATGGGCCCGCCCGTCAGCATGACCGTCGGGATGTTCACCCGGAGGGCCGCCATCAGGTGGGCCGGCTCGATCTTGTCGCAACTGGAGAGCATGACCGCGGCGTCGAAGCGGTGCCCCTCCAGCATGATCTCGACCGTGTCGGCGATGGCCTCGCGGCTGGGGAGGGAAAAGCCCATCCCCACGTGCCCCTGGGCCAGCCCGTCGCAGAGAGCGATGGTGTCGAACTCCATGGGGATCCCGCCCGCCTCGCGCACGCCCTGCTTCACCAGTTCGCCCAGGGCGCGGAGGTGGATGTGGCCCGGGACCACCTCGTTCCAGGAGTTCACGATGGCGACCAGGGGCTTGCCCAGGTCGCCGTGGGTTACCCCCACCACATGCAGCAGGGCGCGGTGCGCCGTCCGCTCCAGCGGCTCGTGCAGGTCGCGGCTGCGCAGCGGGAGGTTCTCGGTCGAGCTGTCGATCATGATGGCAACCTAATGAACACGGCGGTGATGGCCGCCGGAATGGTTCTGTTCGATCATCAGGATAATCAGGCAGGATGAGTACCATAGCACCCCCGGCCTGTCAAACCAAAAGCCCAACGCTGGGTCCGTTCACGAGCGGGGTTCGCCCTCTGCCGGTGCGAAAGACGGCCCGCTCGGCACTTGCAGGCCTTCCCCAGCGAGCGTCACCGATGTACAATCCGCCTCGTGGAGGTCCGTAGCCTCCAAACGGTGGTCTGGGCCGAATGGGGTGCTTGCACACGGAGGGGAGGGGATCATGAACAAGCTGAGTGCCTCGATGGTGAGCCGGCGACTGGCCGGCCTCAAGGGATGGAAGCTGGCGGGAAATGCCATTCAGAAGCAGTACACCTTTGCGAACTTCAAGGAGGCGATGTTCTTCGTGAACGCGGTGGCCGGCGTCGCCGAGAAGGCCGGGCACCATCCGGATATCAGCGTCACCTACAACCGCGTGACGCTGAGCCTGTCCACCCACGACGCGGGCGGGATCACCGCCAAGGACTTCGACCTGGCGAGACGAATAGAGGCGGTCGTCTAGGAGAAGCAACCGCACATGAACGCAAATACACGCAAATTTTTCACCACCAAGACACCAAGGCCACAACGGAAAGGCTCATGTAAAAGCAACTGCGATGCAACCGCAGATGAACGCTGATCTCTATGGTGAGTTTTTGGGGTGCATGGCGTCTTGGCGGTGAACGCTTCTGATTAGCGGATGAAGGCGGCGGGGGTGTTCGTCGTCCAGTCCTGAACCCGGAGGTGGTGCATGGGCACGAGGTCCTCGGGGAGATGGGCCGGGTCGAAGAATTGCAGATCCAGGGTCTCGTCGCACGTCTGGAGGGTGCCCGCCAGGATGCGACAGGCGAACACGCTGCTGATGTAGTGCACGACGTTGCCGTCTGCGTAACGGACGATCTGCACCGTCGGGTCCGAGTAGACCCCGATCAGGCGAACGACCTCCACGGTCAGGCCGGTTTCCTCTCGCACCTCGCGCATGATCGCGTCCCGGACCGACTCGCCGATCTCTACCGACCCGCCGGGCAGCCCCCACAGGCCGTTGTCCGAGCGCCGTTGCAGGAGGATCTTCCCCTCACCGTTGGAGATGATGGCCGCCACGCCCGGGCGAAGCTCCGTGGCCTTGGTCACGTCGGTCTCAGGTCTCATGCATCGCTCCTGGTCAGATCCATCGCATTCGCTGCCACGCCTTCTGAGACGAACCAGAGACGCGACCGCCAGATCCGGATGGGAGAATCACCACGTAGCTGACAGCGTTTCCGCGCCAATTGGTCATTGGTCATTGTGTCATTGGTCATTCACGCGCACTCTAGCCGTTCGGCCAGGACCTCCCGGGCCCGCGCCAGGTCCGTTTCCGCCACCAGGATGTGGATGAACACGAGGGCCGTGGGTGAGCAGGAGACAAGCTGAGCGGAATCCTCCTGCTGCAGGTCGGCCTGGATCCCATGCTGGAGCAGGCGAGCCCGGATCCCCTCTGCCGCCTTCCGATTGTTCACCGCCATCAGGGAGACCACGAGGCGCGCCCCCTACCAGATTCAATCATTTCACCACCAATTCACCAAGGACCAATCACGTATTTCGAGTCTCGGAAGGATAAGGCATTCCGTGGTGTCTATGGTGTCTTGGTGGTGCAATCAGTCCCTTCGGCTCGACCCATCACGGACCGCACGAAGATACTTGCCCATTCGAAGAAGTTCCACTAGTATTCACGGCCTGCGCCGGGAATTCACCCGGGTTACGGCCGGTTCATGGTATTCGGAACGCGCTTCCTCATTTTCCGCCTGATTGCCTTTGCCACCCTCGCCCTGGCCCAGGGCTATCTCTTCGCCCGCATCCGGCAGGCCATCCGATCCTCGCCCCGGTCCGAGGCGTTCAAGTCGCGAGCGATCCTGCTGGTGGGCGCGACCATGGGCCTGCTCTTCGTCCTGAACGCCTTCCTCGTCTTCCGGCACATCCCCTGGGTGGACCCGCCGATGGTGGCGCAGGTCGGTCTGCTGTATCCCGCGGCCGTGTGGAATTTCGGCTCGGTGTTCTCTGCGCTCTTCCTGTTTCTCGCGCGGGCCGCGGGCGATCTGGGGCGCAGGCTTGGCTGGACCCGCCGCGGCCTGGTCGCGGAGCCTGCCCCGGTTCCCGTGGATCCGGGCCGGCGACGCTTCCTCCGGGCCGGGGTGGGTGGACTGGCCACGGCGCCCCTGGTGCTCTCCGGCTACGGGGCCGCGTATGCCAGCAAGGCGTATGACGTCCAGGAGATCTCGCTTCCCTTCGGCCGGTCGCTGCGTGTGGCCCAGCTTACGGATATCCATGCCGGGCTGTACATGACCCGCGGGGACATGCGGCGGTACGCCGACCAAGTCAACGCCCTGCGACCAGACCTCTTCGTCCTCACGGGGGACTTCATCTCGAATTCGATGTCGTTCCTCCCCGGCTGCGCGGAAGAGATGGCCCGGGTCCACGCCCGGTATGGCACCTTCGCCATACTGGGGAACCACGAACACTGGTTCGGGACACTCCGCGAGGTCCAGGCGGTGTTCAGCCGGCACAAGATTTCGCTCCTGAACAATTCACACCGGGTGATTCGGACGGAGCAGGAACCCTTCGCCGTCGCCGGGATTGACGACCTTGGCACGGGGCGCCCCGATCTGGGGGCAGCCCTGCGAGGGCTCGCCCCCTCGGTCCCGACGCTGTTGTTGTCGCACCGGCCCGAGATCTTCCCCCAGGCGGCCGATCACGGGATTCCGCTGACCCTGGCAGGCCACTGGCACGGCGGCCAGATCAAGCTGAGCTTCCTCGGCGTGGACGTCAGCCTGGCCCACCTCCTCAGTCCCTATCCCGAGGGCCTGTTTCGGATCAACACCTCCCACCTGTATGTGAGTCGCGGCATCGGTACCACGGGCACGCCAATACGACTGAACGCCCCACCGGAAGTCACGCTGTTCCGACTGATGTAGCCGTTCTTTCCAAAAGCGTTCGGGCGTTCGAGGGTTCGGTAGTTCGGTTGTACCCGTTCCGAAAGAACCACCGACCCACCGAACTACCGAACCACCGAACGCTTTTTCCGTTCTGCCGAACCACCGAACGCTTTCAGCCAACGAGAACCGTGTCCTCTTGTGCCGGGTACCCGGCGGGATCAGGATCCCGTCGCCCGGCCCGACCTCTCGCCGTTCCCCCACCAGGGTCATCAG
>METI01000151.1 GCA_001771285.1 candidate division NC10 bacterium RIFCSPLOWO2_12_FULL_66_18 | reverse complement strand
GATCCCCAGGAGGAGCGGGATGGAGATGAGCAGGCGCCGGATCAGGTAGGCCAGCATCGAACGTCCTCAGTGCTTGATTTCATAAGTCCGCATCGGCTCTTACTCTATGAAATCAAGCACTCAGCGCGTGTACCGCTGCAGGTTCGCGGGCACGTACCACTTGGTGAAGTTGTAGCTGATCCCGGCCGGGGCGGGCTCGACCCCCCATACCCGGGCGGAGACCACGGGCAAGGCGTCCGGGACGTACAGGAAGACCACCGGCTGCTCCTCCGCCAGGACGTCCTGGAGTTCCCCGTAGATGGCCTTGCGCTTGGCCTCGTCGAAGGTGCGCCGCCCGGCCTCCAGCAGGGCGTCCACCTTGGGATTCTTGTACGAGATGTGGTTCAGCTCGTCCGGCCCCGTCTTGCTGGAGTGCCAGATGTCATACTGGTCGGGATCCATGCCCAGTCCCCAGCCCAGGATGATGGCCTCGAAATTCTTCTTGCGGATGAAGGTGTTGATGAAGGCCGCCCACTCCACCACGTGGATCTTCACGTCGATCCCCACGGCCCGGAGGCGCCGCTGGACGATCTCGGCGGTCTGCTGCCGCACCAGATTCCCCTGATTGGTCCGGATGGTAAAGCTGAACGGCTGACCGTCGCGCACCAGGATGCCATCGCTGTTCTTGTCCTTCCACCCTACCTCGGCCAGCAGGGCCTTGGCCCGCTCCGGGTCGAAGGGATAGGTCTTCACGTTCTCCTTGTACCACCACGTCCCCGGCTTGTAGGGTCCCACCGCCGGGCGACCCAGGCCCAGCAGGACCCCCTCGATGATCTCCGGCTTGTTGATGGCGTAGGCCATAGCCTGGCGCACCCGCTTGTCCTGGAAGCGGGGGTCCAGCAGGTTGAATCCCAGATAGGCGTAGGCGTTGGCCAGGTACCGGTACCGGTTAAAGGCCTTGCGGAAGGCCGGGTAGTCGGTCTGCCGCCGGTACTGGATCGGCGACAGGCCGGCCATGTCGATGTTCCTGGCCTTCAGCTCCAGGAAGATGGTGGACTGGTCGGGGATGATCCGGTAGACGACCCGCCTGATGTACGGGCGGCCCTCGAAGTAGTCGGGGTTCGCCTCCAGGACGACCTTCTCCCCGGTCTTCCATTCCCGGAACCGGTAGGGGCCGCTGCCGATGGGGTGCCGGTTCTGCGGCGTCGTCCGGAGGTCCACGCCCGCCTTCCAGGGGGCCTCCAGGATGTGGCGGGGGAGGATCCAGATGCCCCAGGACAAGAGGCCCGGCGCGTACGGCTTCTCGTAGGTCACCCGGTAGGTGTAGCGGTCCACCACCTCGGCGCGCCGGATCTGGCGGAACGATTCGGCGTAGGCCGTCGGCGTCCTGGGGTCGATCATGTAGCGATAGGTGAAATCCACGTCCTCCGCGGTGACCTCCACCCCGTCGTGCCACTTGACGCCTTTCCGGAGGTGGAAGGTGATGGTCAGCTCATCCCGGGAGATCTCCCATCGCTCGGCCAGCTCCCCCTCCAGCCGCAGCTCCTTGTCGGTGCGGACCAGATTGGCGTAGATCAGGTTGCCGATCTCGTGGGAGGCCGAGTCGCTGGTGATGTTGGGGATGAGGCCGCTGATGTCGCCGATGGAGGCCTCGACCAGGGTGTCGCCGTAGGCCGGGCCGCCCTCGCCCGCCACGGGTTCCGCCGCCGTTTCCGAGCGGCTGCAGGCGGCCAGGGGGACCAGGGCTAGCAGGACCAGGAGAAGGGAGAGGGTCCGCGGGGACCGTCGGCAGGGGGCAGGCAATCCGGTCACTACTTCTTCTGGGCCTCGGGCGCAGCCGGCGCCGGCGTTGTCGGTGCGGGGGCGGCCGGGGCAGATGGCGACGGCTTCGGGCGATCCTCGCCGACGACCGTGGAGGTCCCGCGCTGCGAGGCCAGGATGGTCAGCGTGAGCGAGGTCAGCATGAACAGGATGGCCAGGGCACTGGTCAGCTTCGACAGGAACGTGGCGGCCCCGCGGCCCCCGAAGACCGTCTGGCTCGAGCCGCCGCCGAAGGCGGCGCCGATGTCCGCCCCCTTGCCACTCTGAAGCAGCACGATCAGGATCAGGCCCAGGGTCACCAGGAGATGAAGAATCGAGAGCGCAATATACACGGTCAACTCCGTTCCAATGAAAAACCGACAACCGACAACTGACAACGAGCAATGACGGCTTGCCCGAGCCTGGTGGGGCGTTGGTTGGTCCGGCTGGGCTTCCGTTGTCCATTTTCCATGGTCAGTTTGAGAGTTTTACATTGCCCCAAGGTTTGCAACCTCCCCACCGATGCGAGGGGGCCGACCGTTTCGGCCCCGGCTATCCGCGGAACTTCACGATCCGGGCGAAGGACGACGGATCCAGGCTCGCCCCGCCCACCAGTGCGCCGTCCATGTCCGGCTGCGCCATCAGGGCGACGATGTTCTCCGGCTTCACGCTGCCCCCGTACAGGATCCGGATGGCCGCGGCCACGTCCGGGTCCGCCACGGCCGCCACCAGCCCGCGGAGGAAGGCGTGCGCCTCCTGGGCCTGGGCCGGCGTCGCCGTGCGCCCGGTGCCGATGGCCCAGACCGGCTCGTAGGCGATGACCAGGCGCGGCGAGTGGAGGTGGCGGGCGAATCCGCCCCGGAGCTGCCGTTCCAGGACCTGCAGCGTCTGGCCCGCCTCCCGTTCCTGCAGCGTCTCGCCCAGGCAGCCGATGCAGGTGAGCCCGTGGGCCAGCACGGCCTCGATCTTCCGATCCACCGTGGCGTCGGTCTCCCCGAAGAACTGCCGGCGTTCCGAGTGGCCCACGATGACGTGGCTGCACCCGAGGTCGGCGAGCATCGGCACCGCCACCTCGCCGGTGTAGGCCCCCTCTTTCCCCCAGTGGCAATCCTGGGCCCCGATGCCGATTCGTGAGTCCGATGCCGCCTCCAGGGCGGCCGGCAGCGCCGTGAAGGGGGGGCAGACCACCACGTCCACATCGGTCACTTCGCCCACCAGGCCCCGCAGGGTCCGGATGGTCTGCGCGGCCTCGCGGGCCGTCCGGTACATCTTCCAGTTGCCGGCAATCATGGGAACGCGCATGATTGCTCCTGTCGATTGGTCAATGTGTCGAGCGGTCAACTTGTCGGAACCACCCTGACGAATTGACCAATTGACTTGTTGACCATTCGACCAAGTCAGTTCTCGTCCGTCAGCGCCGCGACCCCCGGCAGCTCGATCCCCTCCAGGAACTCCAGCGAGGCGCCGCCGCCCGTGGAGATGTGGGTGATCTTGTCCGCCACCCCCGCCTGAGTCGCCGCGGCCACCGAGTCGCCTCCGCCCACGATGGAGGTGGCCCCCGAGGCCGCGATGGCGCGCGCCACGGCGAAGGTGCCCTCGCGGAACGGGGCCAGCTCGAAGACGCCCATGGGGCCGTTCCAGAGCACGGTCTTGGCGCCCCGGATCAGCTTCGCGAAGGCCTCGCGCGCCTTGGGACCGATGTCCAGCCCCATCCAGCCCGGCGGGATGGCGGTGCTGTCCGCCAGCTGCGTGGCCGCCGTGGCCTCCGCCCGCTCCGCGACCACGTGGTCCATGGGGAGCAGGAAGGTGATGCCCTTGGCCCGCGCTTCATGCAGGATCGCCCGGGCCATGTCCAGTTTGTCCGCCTCCAGGAGCGACGCGCCGACCTCCATCCCCTGCGCCTTCAGGAAGGTGTAGGCCATCCCGCCGCCCACCAGCAGCGCGTCCACCTTGCTCACCAGGTTCTTCAGCACCCCGATCTTGTCCGAGACCTTGGCCCCTCCCAGGACGGCCACGAAGGGGCGGGCGGGATTCGTCACGGCGCGTCCGAGGTACTCCAGTTCTTTGGCCATGAGGAACCCGCAGGCCGACACCGGCACGAACTTCGTCACCCCCACCGTGGAGGCGTGGGCTCGGTGTGCCGCGCCGAAGGCGTCGTTCACGAACACGTCGCACAGCTCCGCCAGGGCCCGGCCCATCGCCTCGTCGTTCTTCTCGTCCCCGGCGTGGAAGCGACAGTTCTCCAACATCAGCACCTGGCCCGGCTGCAGGGCCGCCACGGCCGCCTGCACCGCATCCCCCATGCAGTCGGGCGCCATGGCGACCGGCTTCCCCAGCAGCCGGGACAGCCGCGCGGCCACGGGCGCCAGGCTCAGGCTCGGGACCACCTTTCCCTTGGGCCGGCCCAGGTGGGAGATCAGCAGAACCTTCGCCCCTTGCCCCAGGGCGTGACGGATGGTGGGAAGCGCCGCCCGGATCCGGGTGTCGTCGGTCACCTCCTGCTTCTCGTTCAGCGGGACATTGAAGTCCACGCGCACCAGGACCCGCTTGTCCTTCAGAGCGAGATCGGCGATCGAGACTTTCGCCATGCTGACACCTCCGCTCGGTGCCCCCATCACGCTCTGATCGCCCTCCCGTTGATCACTCGTGGGGAGACAAGCCCAAAGATTTCACCGCAAAGCTCGCAAAGACCGCAAAGGCCCGCGGGATATCAAGAAGGCCGAGGGGATACGGCTGTTCAGAATACTTCGGGCGTGTTTCACATATCCACACCGCTCGATCCGGAAAATATCGGGGAATTCTCTGCGTGCTTTGCGGCCTTTGCGGTTCAATTGCATCGCCTGGGCTGAATGCGGCGCCTGGGGCGCCGGCCCGTCCTGCGTCGTCCTGTTACAGCCCCTTCGCGATGAACGTGATCAGATCGCGCACCCGGCAGGAGTAGCCCCACTCGTTGTCGTACCAGGCCAGCACCTTCACCATGGTGCCGTCCATGACCGAGGTCGAGGGGCCGTCCACGATCGAGGAGAGCGCGTTGCCGTTGAAATCCACGGAGACCAGCGGCTCATCCGAGAAGCCCAGGATGCCCTGCAATTCCCCCTCGGCCGCTTTGCGCAGGGCGTTGTTGACCTCCTCCACGGTGGCCACCTTCTCCGTCTCGGCCACCAGGTCCACCAGGGAGACGTTGGGGGTCGGCACGCGGATGGCCAGCCCGTGCATCTTGCCTTTCAACTCGGGCAGGACCAGGCCCACTGCCTTGGCCGCGCCCGTGCTGGTGGGGATCATGGACATGGCCGCAGCCCGCGCCCGGCGCAGGTCCGTGTGGGGCAGGTCCAGGATCTGCTGGTCGTTGGTGTAGGCGTGGATCGTGGTCATGAAGCCGTGCTTGATCCCGAAGGCCTTCAGGACCACCTTGGCCACGGGCGCCAGGCAGTTGGTGGTGCAGGAGGCATTGGAGATGATGTGATGCTTCGCCGGATCGTAGCGGCTTTCGTTCACGCCCAGGACGATGGTGATGTCCTCGTCCTTCGCCGGGGCCGAGATGACGACTTTTCGGGCCCCGGCCTCCAGGTGCTTGCTGGCGCCGGCGCGATCGGTGAAGCGGCCCGTCGACTCGACGACGATCTGGACCCCCAGGTCCTTCCAGGGCAGGGCGGCAGGGTCTTTACTGGCGAAGACCTTGATCGTCCTGCCGTTCACCACCAGGGCATTGTCCTTGGCTTCCACCGTTCCCTTGAAGGCCCCGTGCACCGAGTCGTACTTCAGCAGGTGCGCCAGGGTCCGGGCGTCGGTGATATCGTTCACCGCCACGATCTCGATCGCCGGATCCTGACAGGCCGCGCGGAAGAAGTTGCGGCCGATCCGACCGAAGCCATTGATGCCAATGCGCGTTGCCATACCGGCCCTCCTTACCATGATCGAGGCCATGATCGAGGCCATGATAGAGGCCATGATAGAGGCCATGATAGAGGAATGAAGCCGGACCCGCTTCCGCCACGGGGTTCCGCAGTCTCCAGAGCAGCGGCGATGCTAGAGCACGCTGGCAGAAATGTCAAAGGGTAACGGGGCAGCAGTTCCCGCTCGTCCGGCAGAGTGAACATGCGTCCGCCCCCTCGGTGGTGCCGGCCCGCAGCCCACGGACCGGGGCCCGCCGAGTCACTCCACCCGCGCGAGGGTCAGAATGCCCACATCAGCGGCGCCGGCCCGCATCAATACCCGCGCGCAGGCGTCGGCGGTGGCGCCCGTGGTGAACACGTCGTCCACCAGCAAGAGGCGCCGGCCCGCCACCCGCGCCGGGCTGGCCACGACGAAGGCGTCGCCCACGTTCCTGCGGCGGGCCGTGACGTCGCCCTGCTGGGGTGGCGTGGCCCGCATCCGGACGAGCGCGCGCCTGAGCACCGGGATCTCGTGGCGCCGTCCCACGGCCTGCGCCAGCACCTCGGCCTGGTTGAACCCGCGCTGCCAGCGCCGCGTCCAGTGGAGCGGCACTGGCACCAGCCCATCCCAATCCGCCAGGCAGAGACGCCGGGGGGCATCCTCCGCCAGGAGCCCCGCCAGGTGCCGCAACAGGGAAAGGTGCCCGCCGTGCTTCGCCAGCAGGATCGCCGCACGGGCGATCCCCTCGTCCCGGTAGCGCAAGGCCGCCCGCGCCGTGCGGAAGTGGTCCCGCGTCTCCCGGCACCGCTGGCACAAAGGGCGCTCCGCTCCGCCGGCCCCGGCGGGGCCGGGGAAGGGCCAGCCGCAGCGCAGGCAGCCCTCCGCCGGCATGCGCTCCAGGGCCCCCCAGCACCGCCCGCACAGCCCACTCACGTGATCGAGGGCCAGGGGCTGCCGGCAGACGTGGCAGGGGGTGGGAAAGACCAGATGGAGGAAGGCGGCCAGGAGGTCGCGGGGACCGAGGCGATTCACCGGCCCCTCAGGGGGTGACGTTCCCGGACGGCGGCCCGCTCCCGCGGGCACTCGCCAGGCAGCGGTCCACCTCCTGGAGCAGGACGCCCACCGAGGGAAAGCGCCGGGTGCGATCCTTCAGCATGGTCTGCAGAATGATGGCGTCCAGCCAGGCCGGGATCTGTGGATTCCGCTCGCGCGGGGACATGGGAGCGGTATGAATGTGATGGTACAGGACGTCTCCCTCGACGAAGGGCGGCCGGCCCGTCACCATATGGTAGAGGGTGCAGCCCAGGGCGTACTGATCCGACAGGGCCGAGATCTCCTCGCCCAGGATCTGCTCCGGCGCCATGTAGAAGGGGGTGCCCCGCACCGAGGTCACCTTGGCCATGGCCTCGGTGACCACCGCCGCCAAGCCGAAGTCCATGAGCTTCACCACGCCGCCCGGGGTGATCATCATGTTGGCCGGTTTGATGTCGCGATGGACGACATTCTGCCCGTGGGCGTGGGCCAGGCCCAGGCAGGCCTGGCGGAAGATCGCCAGGGCCTGCGGCAGGGGCAGGGTCGAGACCTGGTCGAGAACCTGCTGCAGCGAGCGGCCCTCCACGTACTCCATGGCGATGTAGATCTCGTCGGCCGCCTGGCCCGCGTCGTAGATCGTCACGATGTTCGGGTGCTGGAGGGAGGCCGCGATGCGCGCCTCGCGCAGGAAGTTCTCCAGGGCCTTGGGATCCTCGCGGATGGCGTCGGGGACCACCTTATAGGCCACGGGACGCTGCAGGAGCACATCCTCCGCGTGGTACACGATCCCCATGCCTCCCCGGCCGAGCTCCTTGAGGATGCGATAGCGCGTTCGGGCGGGCGAGGCCACCACCTGCGTCGCCTCTCCGCCGGGCAGGACCTGGGTCGTCTGGGCCAGGCGGTCCCGCAGATCGGCCACCCGAGCCTGGACGTCCCGGTAAGCGAGTTGCTCCGCCATCACTTTCTCGTAGAGGGCCAGGGCCTTCGGCAAGTCTCCCTGCCGCTCGTGGATCACGGCGAGCTGGTAGGTGGGATGGACGAAGTCCGGCGCGATGGCGCGCAGAGCCGCCACCTTCTCGAACTTCTCCTTGGCCGGGCCATAGAGCTGC
This sequence comes from candidate division NC10 bacterium RIFCSPLOWO2_12_FULL_66_18, assembly GCA_001771285.1. GTDB lineage: Bacteria > Methylomirabilota > Methylomirabilia > Methylomirabilales > 2-02-FULL-66-22 > 2-02-FULL-66-22. The sequence continues at coordinate 18,158 of METI01000151.1, read as the reverse complement.
CGCTCCAGGAACAGGTCCCCCAGCGTGATCGTGGCCTCCAGGTACCGCTCGGACTCCGGGTTCACCTGCTGGAGGAGGACGACCGCCTCGTCCAGAGCCTGTGCCTGGATCCAGAGGCTCCCCGCCCCGAAGAAGTCTCCGGCCGCCTGCAGGGCCCTGGCCGCCTGTTCGATCGCTCCCGCCTCCTGGTAGTAACGGGCCGCCTCCTTCGGTTTCCCCAATCGCTCCAGCGCGGCTGCGGCCTGGGCGGGCTCTCCTGCGGCCGCGTGCATCTCGGCGGCCCGTTCGTCATCCCCGTGGCACCCGTACATCTCGGCCGCCTTGGCGTAGTCCCGGGCCCGCTCGTACATCTCCGCGGACCGCCACCACGCCTGCCCGGCCTCGAACTCGCGGGCGGCGTCCCGCTCGCGCCCGTCGGCCGCCAGCCGCTCGCCCTGCACGAGGTGCAGCCGGTCCTCCGCCCCCTGGGCCTGGCAGGCCGCGGCAGCGCGATCGAACTGCCGATGGCGCAAGAAGATATCCAGCCCGGTCTCCCAGTCCCCCGCCTGGCAGAAATACTCCGCCGCGTCCAGCTCCAACCCGTGCTCGCGCAGGACCGCCGCCGCCTTGGCCGGCAGCTGGCTCCGGACGTAGAGCTCGGCGCAGCGGTGCGCCAGGGCCTGCCTCGCGCGGGTGGCTTCCGCGGACAGCTCGACCCCCTGGCGCACGACCAGCCGGCGCAGGGCGCGGTCGAGGAGTTCGGCCGCCTGCGCATGCTTGCCCAGCCTGGCCAGGAGCTCTCCGGCACGGTCGAAGACCTCGTGCTTGGCGTACAGCCCCGCGGCCCGCTCCAGCTCTCCGACCCGCTCGTAGGCCTCGGCGGCCTTGACCTCCTGCCCGGCCTTCTGGAACAGGCCGGCCGCCCGGGCAGGATTCCCGAGCCGGAAGAACAGCTCGGCCGCCTTGGACGGCTCGCTCGCCTGCTCGTACAGTCGCGCCGCCTTGGCGGTCTGGTTCAGCCGCTCCCAGACGGTGGCCGCATCCGCGAAGGCCCGCCCGCGCTCGTATGATTCGGCGGCGCTCTCCCAGTCCTCGGCCGCCTCGAAGAACCGTCCTGCCTGCACGTGATCGCCCCGACGGGCTGCCCGCCGCGCCTCCCGGAGATTCTGGGACCGGGATGCGGCCGCGACCGCCCCTCCCCCCGCCAGCCGCAGCAGCCGGGGCAGGCGTCCCAGCAGCCACAGCACCACGATCGCCCCGACCGCATACGCCGCGTACTGCAGGACCACGGGGTTGTTGGCCAGCGCCTGGATCTCACCCAGTCGCTGCCACAGCTCATCGAGGAGGGAACGCCCTCCCCCCTCGGCCTGCGCCCACGCCCGGCGGGCGGCAACCAGGCTCCACGCCTGGAACCAGAACCAGAGCACGACTGCCGTGCAGCGGTCACGGGTGGACGGGTGTGGGATGTCGGGAAGCAGGGGGAGGCGGGTCATCGCGTCGAGCGCAACCCCGGATGTTTGGGGATGGGGGGAGGAAGGTGACAACGTGCTGGCGCGGGATCGGGCGCGATCCCTGGGTCCGGGGGGAAGAGCCTGCCGGCCATTCGATCCGTGCACGCGGCACCCCCGAGAGCCAACGCGCCGGCTGGCCGGACCCGCCACCGCGGATCGGGCGACCGGACGCGGGGGGCGTGCGAGGTCAGCTCCTGGCCTTCGCCCGCTCCTCCTCTTCCTGGCATGTGATGCAGAGCCTGGCGAAAGGCAGCGCTTCCAGGCGGCGTTCGCTGATCATCTCGCCGCACGACTCGCACAGGCCGTAGGTGTCCTGGCGGATCTTGTTCAGCGCCTCGTCCACCTGCCGGAGCATGCGGCGTTCCGCGTCCCCGATGGAGAGCAGGAACTCCTTGGTGTAGGCGCTGCTGGCCTGATCGGCGATGTCCTGGATCCCATCGGTGCTGGTCTCCAGGCTGCCGACGTTGGATCCCCGGACCTCGCTGATCAATTCTCTCCGCTTGGCCAGCAGGCGCTGCTTGAACTTCTCCAGCTTGGGTCCCTTGAGCGGCATCCTCGTTCCCTCCCGTGGCTGGGCGATTCGGGTGGCGCCCCGCGCGAGGGCCTCCAATCCAGTCGGGTCCTCCCCCCGCGTGTTTCGCGGGGTCGTGCGCTCCGTTCGCTGGATCCTCCCCGTCCGACCCTGGAGGCCCCGCCCACGCTACAGGCTGGCGCGGAGGGAGATGGCATTCAGCCGGGAATATAAATCCTCGCGGAAGCGATGCGGTCGCTGTGCCTCCGCGAGGTCGGTGTCGGTCACCGCGCATCCTCCCCGTGCAGGCCCGTGCAGGTCGAGGATCGCGGTCGCTCGGTCGCTTATGCTTTTGCCTTCGACGGCCCACCCGGAGAAGATCCGGAGCCACGTCCCCTGGCCGACGGCCCCGGTCGGTCAGCCGACCAGTTGCTGCTTCGGTGCATCCGCCCAGAGACGCTCCAGATCGTAGAATTCCCGGGTTTGGTCGGCGAAAATATGAACGACGACATCATGGTAGTCAAGCAAAATCCATTGCGCCTCGCCCACCCCTTCGCGATGCGACATCCGGACCTTCGCCCTCGCGAGTTGCTCCTCCACGCGCTCTGCGATGGCCCGCACCTGGCGCGCCGAGTTCGCGCTCGCGATCAGGAAGTGGTCGGTGAAGGTACACAGGTCGCGCAGATCCAGGATGGCCAGGTAGCTGGGTTTCACCGTCGCCGCGGCATCGGCCGCCAGCTTCACGACTTCGGTCGAGTCGATGGCAGTCCCTCCGTCCTGTGGGCGATTCGGCGCACCCTGAGGGTACCCGGCAATCCGGCACTCAGGGGTTCCGGGTTGCCTGATTACCAGATTGCCAAATTGCCCGATTACCCAGTTGCCAGGTTGCCTAGGTTCGCGAGCGGCCGGGTCGCGGCCGCTGGTACAGCCGGTTCTTGGCCATGTAGGCCGCCACCGTGTCCGGCACCAGGTGGCGGATGCTCCGCCCCTCTTCCACCAGCTGCCGGATCTCCCGGGAGGCGATGTCCAGCGACACCACCTCTACGAGGAGGACCTGGCGGGGCGTGAACTCCCGCTCCACCCGCTCGGGATCGATGTCGGAGATCTTCAGGTACCGGAAGCTGGGGTTCCCCAGGACCTTCCCCTGCTCGGGGGTGAGCAGCCGCTCCACCTCGTCGAGGCGCCAGCCTGGCCGCGCCGTGACGATGACCCGGGCCAGGCTCAGCAGTTCCCGCGCCTGCCGCCACGCCGACATCCCCAGGAAGGCGTCCACTCCCACCACGAAGTAGAGCGTCGTCTCCGGCCCGGACATCTTCTGGAATTCCCGGACTGTCTCCACGGAGTAGGACGTTCCCGGCCGTTGCAGTTCGATGGAGGAGACCGTGAAATACGGCGTGAAGACCGTGGCCAGGGAGACCATCTCGTAGCGGTGGAGCGCCGAGGCGGCCACGGCCTCCACCTTGTGGGGCGGACGGGCCGCCGGGACGAAGATGATCCGGTCCAGGCCGAAGGCCCAGTAGATCTCCTCGGCCGCCCGCAGGTGGCCCAGGTGAATCGGATCGAATGTGCCGCCCATGATGCCGAGGCGCATCGCGCTCCTGCGGCCGGACCCGTCCCGGCCGGTGCCCGGGAGGGTTACGCCCGGGAATCGCGGATCTGTCCCGCGCCCAGGACGATGAACTTCTGGCAGGTGAGCTCGGCCAGGCCCATGGGGCCCCGCGCGTGCAGCTTCTGCGTGCTGATCCCCATCTCCGCGCCCATCCCGAACTCGTACCCATCGGTGAAGCGCGTCGAGGCGTTCACGAACACGGCGCCGGCGTCCACCTCGCGCAGGAACCGCATGGCGCGGCCGTGGTCGGCCGTGACGATGGCCTCCGCCAGCCCCGAGCCGTGCTGGGCGATGTGGGCCACCGCCTCCTCGAAGGAGTCCACCACCCGGATGGACAGGACGAGGTCGAGGTACTCCGTGTCCCAGTCCGCCTCCGTGGCGGGCTGGACACCCGGCGCCATGGCCCGGGTCCTCGGACAGCCTCGCACCTCCACGCCGGCCTGCCGCAGGCGGGCGACCAAGCCCGGCAGGAAGACCTCGGCCACCGCGGCGTGGACCAGGAGCGTCTCCATGGCATTGCAGACCCCGGGGCGCTCGACCTTGGCGTTGTAGGCGATGTCCGCCGCCATGCCGAGGTCGGCCCCCGCATCCACGTAGGTGTGGCACAGGCCCTTGTCGTGGGCGATGACCGGGATGTGGGAGCCCTCCCGCACCATGCGGATCAACTCCTCCCCGCCGCGCGGGATGATCAGGTCGATCAGGCCGGAGAGCAGGAGCATCTCCTTCACCACCGCCCGGTCCGGCGTCGGCACCACTGCCAGGGAGGTCTCCGGCAGACCCACCGATCCCACGGCCGCCGCCAGGATGCCGCCGATGGCGGCATTGGTGCGGAGCGCCTCCCGTCCCCCGCGGAGGATGACGGCGTTGCTCGACTTCAGGCAGAGCCCGGCGGCGTCTGCCGTCACGTTCGGCCGCGACTCGTAGATGATCCCGATTACGCCGAGGGGGACCCGCATCCGCCCCACCTGCAGGTCGTTGGGGCGCCGCCACATCCCCGTGATCTCGCCCACGGGATCCGGCAGGTCTGCGATCTGCCGGAGGCCCCGCGCCATCGCGTCCAGTCGCGGGGCCGTCAGGGTCAGGCGGTCCACGAACGCGCTGGGATGGGTCTCCGCCCGAGCCACCGCCACGTCCTCGGCGTTGGCGGCCAGGATGCGCTCGCGGGAATCCAGGAGCCCCGCCGCCATGGCGCGGAGCGCCGCATTCTTCGTTTCCCCGGTGGCGCGAGCCAGCACCTGGCTGGCCGCTCGGGCGGCCTGGGCCATGGCCCGGATGTCAAACCCGCTCATGCGAAAACCCCGCTGAAACCGCAAATGGACGCAAATGAACGCCAATCAATGGACACAGGCAAAGGCGACGCGGGCGTGCCGCGTTTGAGCATTCGCGTTTATTGGCGTTCATTTGCGGTTTCGTCCCATCTGCGTTCATTTGCGTTCATGTGCGGTTCCTTCCGGGCCTTCCAGAACCACCAGGTTGTCCCGGTGCACGACCTCATCGTACGGCTTGTGGCCGAGCACGGCGGCGATCTCGTGGGACTTCAGACCCTTGATCTTCTCCACCTCGTCCCGGCTGTAGTTGGCCAGGCCCCGCGCGAACTCCCGGTCCTCGGGGTCCATCAGGCTGACCACGTCGCCGGCACGGAAGCTCCGGCGCGTGGTGCGAATGCCCGAGGGCAGCAGGCTCTTCCCGCCAGAGACCAATGCCCGCCTCGCCCCGGCGTCCACCACGATCCCCCCGCGGGGCACGCTGGCGAAGGCGAGCCAGCGCTTCCGGCTCTGCATCCGGCTGCGCGACGGGACGAAGAAGGTGCCCGCCTCCGCCCCCCGGAGGATCGCCTCCAGCACCCCCTCCTTCAGGCCGCTGGCCACCACCGTGGGGATGCCCGCGGTGGTGGCACGCCGGGCGGCCAGCACCTTGGAACTCATGCCGCCGATGCTGGCCGCACTGCCCGCCTCTTCGGCGCAGAAGGAGGTCACCGCATCCTGGGGGCGCACCAGCGGGATGAGCCGCGCCGACGGATCCCGACGCGGGTCGGCGGTGAACAGCCCCTCCGTGTCGGTCAGGATCACCAGGAGGTCCGCCTCGGCCAGGTTGGCCACCAGGGCCGAGAGGGTGTCATTGTCCCCGAACTGGATTTCCTGGACGGCCACCGTGTCGTTCTCGTTGACGATGGGGACGATCCCCAGGCGCAGGAGCGTGAAGAACGTGTTGCGCGCATTCAGGTACCGCCCCCGGTGACGGAGATCCTCCCGGGTGAGGAGGATCTGGGCCACGCGCTGCCCGCAGGGCTGGAAGGCCTCCTCGTAGGCGCGCATCAGGTGGCTCTGGCCGACGGCGGCCGTGGCCTGCTTGAGGGGCAGGTCGCGGGGCCGCTCCGTGAGGCCCAGGGCCTCCATCCCGGCCAGGATGGCCCCCGACGAGACCAGGATCACCTCCATCCCCCGCGTCCGGAGCCCAGCCAGGGCCGCCGCCAACCCGGCCATCGTCGGCCGGTGCAGGCTGATCCCCCCGCGGGACAGGACGCCCGAGCCCACCTTCACGACCACGCGCTTCGCGTGGGCCAGCCAGTCCCGGCGATCAGCGGGAGGTGACGCTTTGCGCAAGGTCATGTGACGTCCGTTGCGCTGCCCGAAGCGCCGTCGCGATCTCCTCCACCAGGGCCGGAACCCCCTCGCCCGTCAGGGCGGAGACGGGGACCAGGCGGATCCCGCGCGAGGCGCACAGGGTCTGAAGTCGGGACAGCCCCTCGCCATGAGGGAGGTCAATCTTGTTACCGGCCGCGATGCGTGGGAGGCGCAGGAGGCCGGGATCGTATTTGGTCAGTTCCTGCTCGACCGTCGTGAAGGAGGCCACCGGGTCGCCGCCCGACTCGGACACGTCCAGGACGTGGACCAGCAGGCGGGTCCGCTCGATGTGGCGCAGGAACCGGATGCCCAGCCCCGCGCCGGCCGCGGCCCCCTCGATGAGACCGGGGATGTCGGCGACCACGAACCCGCCGAAGGGGGGCACGTCCACCACGCCCAGGTTGGGGGTCAGGGTCGTGAAGGGGTAGGCGGCGATCTTGGGGCGGGCGGCCGAGAAGGCCGCCAGGAGGGACGACTTCCCCGCGTTGGGCAGACCCACCAGGCCGACGTCCGCGATGAGTTTGAGTTCCAGGAGGATGGTCCGCCCCTCGCCGGGGGTTCCGGGTTCGGCGATGCGCGGGGCCTGCCGTGTGGGGGTGGCGTAGTGGGCGTTACCGCGGCCGCCTTTGCCGCCGCGAGCCACCAGGGCGCGCTGGCCTTCCTCCGTGAGGTCCGCCAGGGTCTCGCCCGTGTCCGCGTCGCGGATCACGGTGCCCAGGGGGACCTTGATGACAAGATCGCGGCCCGCCGCCCCGTGCTGTTGTTTGCCGCGCCCATGTTCGCCGCGCTCGGCGCGGTAGAGTTGTTGGTAGCGCTGATCAATGAGGGTCTGGTAGGACCGGCTGGCCTCGACGGAGATGCTTCCCCCGTCTCCGCCGTCCCCGCCGTTGGGTCCGCCGCGCGGGACGTGCTTCTCCCGGCGGAAGCTCACACAGCCGCGACCGCCCTCCCCGGCCTGGACCACAATGCGGGCGGTGTCAACGAACATTGTCGATTTGGGATTGACGATTGCCGATTGGTGGGACCGCTCCGGGTAAATCCACAATCGACATTCCGCAATCGACAATCCGGTTAGGCGGTCGGCGTGATGGAGACGAACCGGTTGCCGCCCCGGTGTTCGACGTAGACCACGCCGGCCACCTTGGCGAACAGCGTATCATCGCCCCCGAGGCCCACGTTCTTGCCGGGCTTGAACCGCGTCCCCCGCTGCCGGACGAGGATGCTCCCCCCCGTCACGGACTGACCGGAGAAGGCCTTCATCCCCAGGCGCCGCCCCGCGCTGTCCCGCCCGTTCCGCGAACTCCCGACGCCTTTCTTGTGTGCCATGCTTACCTCCGTGCGAGATGCCGGGCACCAAGCGCACCCAGCACGCGGCACGCCGTTACGCGATGATCTCGCCGATGCGTACCTGGGTCAATTCCTGGCGGTGGCCGGTCTTCCGGCGGTACTTCTTGCGCTTCTTGAACTTGAAGACGTCGATCTTCTCGCCCCGGGTTTGGGCCACGATCTTCGAGAGCACCCGGGCGCCGGCCAGGGTCGGCTTGCCGACCTTCACCGTGCTGCCATCGGCCACGAGCAGGACCCGGTCCAGGTCCACCTGGCTGCCCACCTCTCCCGGGATGCGCTCCAGCACCACGACGGCCCCGGGCTCGACCCGGTATTGTTTTCCACCCGATTCGATGATGGCGTACACGGGCACTCCTTCCCTTTCGGTGCGGCACTCAACCAGGAAGGTTGGGCAGGCTCCGCAATCCGAAATCCGCAATTCGAAATCCGAAATCGTTCGTGCGGTGCCCCACAAAAAACGACCCCGTCTCTCGCCGAGACGGGGAGTCTTCTATAACATGGGGGCCCGGGAGTGTCAAGCTTTTCCGGCCCCTCTCGCATGTCAAAGAGTCCAATGGTCAAGTCGTCATTTGGTCCCGGAGGCTCCCCCCATTTGACTACTCGACCAATTGACTTCTTGACGGCCGTTAGCCCTCCAGCAGCGAGTACTTCCCGGGCGGATAGGTTTCCTCGGAAATGAGGTCGATCTCGCCGCCCAGGCTTTGTTGCAGGCGTTCGATGATCTCCGCCTCCTCGGCCTTCATCCATTCGGTGAGGTCGGGGGCGGCCCGGATCTTGATCCGGGGGAGCCCCTTGCGCCCCATCCGCCACTCCACCTCGCGCAGTGCCTGGTGGGCGATGGAGGCGGTGGACCGCACCCACCCCAGCCCCCCGCAGGCCGCGCAGGTCTGGCTGAGGGACTGGTTCAGCCCCTGCCGCACCCGCTTGCGCGTCATTTCCACCAGGCCCAGCTCCGACAGGAGCGAGACGTTGGTGGGTGAGCGATCGGCCTTGAGGGCCTCCTTGAGGTCGGCCATCACCTTGTCCCGGTTCTCCTGCCGGGCCATGTCGATGAAATCAATGATGATGATTCCGCCTAGGTCCCGCAGGCGCACCTGGCGCGCGATCTCCCTGGCGGCCTCCCGGTTGGTCTTGAGGATGGTCTCCTCGAAGTCGTGCTTGCCCACGTACTTGCCCGTGTTGATGTCCACCGAGACCAGGGCCTCGGTCTGCTCGATGACCAGGTACCCCCCGGACTTGAGCCACACCTTGCTCCGCAGGGCCTTCTCGATCTCCTTCTCGATGCCGAAGCTCTTGAAGATCGGCTCGTCCTCCGTATAGAGGAAGAGGAGCTGGCGCATCTCCGGGAACAGGGACTCCGTGTACTCCATGCACCGCTCGTACTCCGCGGCCGAGTCCACCACCAGGCGGGTGACGTCCTTCGTGATCAGGTCGCGGAAGATGCGGAAGACCAGATCCAGATCCTTCTGCACCATCGCTGGGGCCGTGGTCGTCTCGGCCTTGGACTTGATCTGGCGCCACGTGGAGCGGAGGAACTCGAAGTCCGCCTGGATCTCCGCCTTGGACCGGCCGACGCCGGCGGTCCGGACGATAACTCCCTCCCGCGGGGCGTTGATCTCTTCGATGATCTGCTTGAGGCGGGATCGCTCGTTCTCGCTTTCGATCTTGCGCGACACGCCCACGTGGGACTCGGTCGGCATGTACACCAGGTATCGGCCCGGCAGGGTGGTGTGGGAGGTGATGCGGGCGCCCTTGGTCCCCAGCGGCTCCCGGGCCACCTGCACCAGGACCTCCTGACCCTCCTGGATCAACTCCTCGATGGAGGCATGGGAGGGCCGCCGCGGTCGGTTGCGCTGGCTTCCGCGGCGCGGCGTCGGCTCCTCCTGGTCCGGCTCCTCGCCGTCCCCGCCCCCCTCGCCCAGGGTCAGGAGCTGCTCGTAGTCCTCCATCTCCTCGTAGATGTCCCGGACGTAGAGGAAGGCGTCCCGGGCCAGGCCGATGTCCACGAAGGCGGCCTGCATTCCCGGCAGGATCTTCAGCACCCGCCCCTTGTAGATGTTGCCCGCCAGGCTCTGGCTGTGGGAATTGTCGATCAGGAGTTCGACCAGCGTGCCGTCCTCGATGACGGCCACCCGGGTCTCGACCAGGGAGGAGTTGACGATGATCTCACGTTTCATTCGGTAGACCTCGATGCCCCCGCTCTCGTCCCGTCCGCCGCGTGCCCACGGCGATGCCGTGGAGCGGCGAAACCGGAGGCGGGGGACTCGGGAGGCCTACCCCTGGCCCTCGAGGGCGAGGGCCGTCCGCGTGATCCGCAGGGACGAGACCATCCGATCCAGCTCGCCGGGGGGGACCCACCGTCCGAGGAAACTCCGCATGACCGCCTGGGGCTTCACGCTACCCCCCAGGCCGGCCCGGAGGGTGAGGTCCCACTGGGGCCCGTCCTCCGACGTGGCGGCGAATCCTTGAACGAAGGGGCGCGCGTCGAGGGTCACCGTCTGTCCTTTCTTGGACACCTCGACGGGGATGGGGCCCTGCGCCAGGAAGTCGGCGCAGGCCCCGGCGGTGCCGAGGGCGGCCAGGGAGGTTGGATCCCAGCCGTTCGGCTGCAACCGAATCTGATAAGACGCACCTCGTACCCCGGTGGAAAGCGACGGCCCGTTCAGGGGGGCTTCCCAGGCCCGGAGAATCTTGAGTTCGGGCGGCAGATGCCTGTTCCAGCGCGCCAGCAGGTCCGCTGGGTCTACCCGCGAGGTGAGCTCCACCTCCCCCAGTTCCCGGAGGCCTTCCACGCCCACGGCGAGCGCCTGGGCCACCGAAACCTTCGGCTGGGGGTTGAAGCCCTGCGTGTAGGCCAGCGGCACGCTGGCACGCCGTAAGGCGCGCTGCAGTGCCCGCATCAGTTCCAGGTGGGAGAGGTAGCGCAGCTCGCCCACCTTCTGGAATTCGAATTGGATCTTCTGAACCGGCTGCACGGCTGGCACCCCCCCAGGGGGTACCCGGCTCCGCCGAGTCGATTGGTCAATTGGTCCATTGGTCGATACGTCAAGACCGATTGACGGATTGACCACTTGACCAATGGCCTGTCGTGCCTCGCGCCTCGCCGTGTCCGGTTCGTGGCTCTCGGCTCCCGGCTCAGCTTCTCTCATCCGGGGCCCCGTCCCCGCCTCTCCCGGGCCGTGCCCGGGACCGGCCGGGTCCCTCCCCGTGGTCCCGGCGCTCGGCTCGCGGCGCTCGGCTCGCGGCTCTACTTCGATCATGCCGATCTCCTGAGCCCAGGTGCGCCAGTTGGGGACGCAGACCTCGCCGCAGTTACTGCAGGGACCCACGTGGCAGTCCGGGGTGCCCTTGACCTGCAACGCCTTCTTGTGCTCCCGCTTCAGAAATTGCTTGGAGACCCCACAGTCGATGTGGTCCCACGGCAGCGGCTCGTCCAGGCCGCGCGGCCGGTTGGCGATGGCGTAAGGATCTACGCCTGCGTCCTCCAGCGCCTCCATCCAGGTGTCGAACTTGAGCTGTTCCGTCCAGCCGTCAAAGCGGCACCCCCGCTGCTGGCCCAGGGCGATGGCGGCACCCACCTCCCGGCCACCCAGGGTAAACACGGCTTCCAGGAAGGACGACTCGACGTGGTGCCACTTGAAATCGATCCGCGCCTCGCGCAGCCGCCCCCGCAGGTAGGACTGCTTCTCCTTGAGGATGGGCATCGGGTCCTGCGCGAACCACTGGAACGGGGTATGCGGCTTGGGCACGAAGGAGCCGACGCTGACCGTCAGGCCGAACCCTCGGGGACTCTCCCGGCGGGCGATGCGCGCCGATTCCTTGGCCACGCGGAACAGCTCGTCCAGGTCGGTCTGCTCCTCCGTCGGGAGCCCGATCATGAAGTAGAACTTCACCGACTCCCAGCCGGCTCTGGCCGCGGTCCGGACCGCGGTGAAGATCTGTTCCTCGTCAAACCCCTCCTTGTTGATCACCTTCCGCAACCGAGCCGACCCGGCCTCGGGCGCGATGGTGAACCCGGTCTTTCTCACCTTCCCGATCTCCGCGGCGATCTCCGGGTTGCGGTTCAGGGCCTCGACCCGCAGCGACGGGAGACTCAGGGAGGTCTTGTCCGGGATCAGGCCGGCCATGAGCGGCGGGACCAGGTCCCGGAGACACGACAGGTCGGCGATGGACAGAGAGGACAGCGACACCTCTTCGTACCCGGTCCCCCGGAGCGCCTGGTCCACCAGGGTCCGGATCCTCGGGGCGGAATGCTCGCGGATCGGCCGGTAGATGTAGCCGGCCTGGCAGAAGCGGCAGCCCTGCGCGCAGCCCCGCATCACCTCGATGTTGGCCCGATCGTGGACGATCTCCATGTAGGGGACGGGGAACCGGCCGTAGTCCACGACGTCCAGTTTCAAGGCGGTCCGCTTCCGCACGACTTCGCCGGGCTGGTGCAGGGCGGGGACGTACATCCCGGCAATCCCCTTCACCGCGCGGAGCAGCTCCTCGCGGGACCCGCCCTCGCGCTTCCATTCGCGGACGACCCCGCACAGCTCCAGCGTCGCCTCCTCGCCGTCGCCGATGAGGAAGGCGTCCATGAAGTCCGCCAGGGGCTCCGGCGCAAAGGCAACGGGGCCCCCAGCCACCACCAGCGGATGCCGGGCGTCCCGGTCGCAGGCGCGCAGGGGGATGCCCGCAAGCTCCAGCATGTTGAGGATCGTGGCGAAGGACAGCTCGTACTGAAGGGTGAATCCCAGAATATCGAAGCTTCCCAGCGGGAGACTCGATTCGTGACTGCACACGGGAATACCGTGGCGGCGGAAGAGCGCCTCGGCGTCCAGCCAGGGGGCGTAGGCGCGCTCCGCCAGGATCTCCGGGCGGGCGTTCAGGATCTGGGACAGGATCTTGAGGCCCATGTGCGACATCCCGATCTCGTAGGCATCGGGGAACGCCAGGGCCACCCGGACCTCGGCCGTCTCCGGGTCCTTGACCACCGAGTTCCATTCCCCCGCGATGTACCGGGAGGGCTTGGTGACGCACGGCAGGATGTATTCGGCGATTGCGGATTTATACGACGCCAGGGCCGCTGGCATAATGCGCTCCTTTTCGGTTGGCATGATAGCCGATGGGGCGGTGAATTGCAACAGGCCTGGAAGCCCGACTTGATCCGGCAAGAAAGAGCAGGAGTATGATGCGGCGTCGCTCGCGCTCCCGTTCACGCAGCCGTCAGGAACCCCCGGGGGAAACCGGTGCCCCCTACGACAGCTGGCAATGGGAGACGGAAGCGTGTGGTTCGCGAGAGAGGGTTAGCGAGGGGGCGGGCACCCGCGAGGATCGGGCTCGTCTGCCACCCCTCGCCGGGTGCCCCTTTGTAGGAGTCCGTCCCACTTTGCGGGATTCGGACCGACCGGGGGACGGAGTTACGAAGCGGCTGTCAACTGGGCCTGGCGCTCGGCCTTGGCCAAGTCCGCAAAGCTGGTCTGCCCCAGGACCCCCATCATCTTGGCTTGTGCTTCTTCCCAGACGCGGTGCATGGGGCAGATCTTGTCGCGGGTGCATTCGCCCGGTCCCACCAGGCAGACGTTGAGATAGATCGGTCCCTCGATCGCCTCGATCACGTCCTTGATCGTAATCTCACCGGCGGCTCGACCCAGGGAGAATCCCCCCTTGGCCCCACGATACGATCTGACGATTCCCGCCTTTGCCAGAGCCTGAAAGATCTTGGCCAGGAACCGGGGCGGGACATCCTGGGCTTTGGCGATCGCCGACAGCATGCTGATTTTTCCGTGGTCCTGATGTGCGAGATAGAGGACCCCGCGAATTCCGTACTCACCGCCACGTGTGAGTTTCATCGAATACCCTCCTGACTCCAAGTATGGCTGAACCTGGGTATGGGGACAAAAGAGACCTTACACGCGATCCAGGGATGGAGAGAAGCAAACCGCATACCAGACGACATATTTCCCCCTGGGGGCGCGTTCCCAACGGGAATAGCTCGCCGATGAAATGAAAATTCATTTTGAATCCAATGAGTTAAACGAGTTGACCACCTGGCCGACAGGACATGATGGTTCGGAAAATACGGGGCATTTTTGATCTTCCGCGGGTAACCTGTGCGGGAAATGCCTCAATCTCTGTCTGCATTCCCCCAATTGCCTCCATTGATAAGGCGCGATGGAGCCGGGAGCCTCCCCTTGCCTCCGGAAAGGGCCGTGGCCTGCCTCCAGGCGGGTCAGAATCCGTCGATCGCGATGACGCCCAGCTTGCTTGGACCGGTCGGAGCCGGAATGACCGGAGTCACCACGCGAACCAAAGGATCAGTCGGAGGGCGAAGATGGCCAGGGCCGCTGCCAGAAGGCGGCGAATGGGCTCGCCCCGCATCCGGGTGGAGAGGAATGCACCTCCCTGGGCCCCGATCAGGACCCCCAGGCCCATGCTCGCCGCCGTGGCCAGCTGGATCTGGCCCTGCCGGAGAAACGCCAGGCTCCCCGTGAGGCTGGTGATGGCCAGGACAAATTGGGACGTCGCCGTGGCGGCGTGCACCGGGATCCCGAGGATGAGGATGAGGAAGGGGACGTGAATGATCCCGCCCCCGACCCCGAACAGGCTCGAGATGATCCCGACGAAGAAGCTGACCAGTGCCCCCCACCGGAGGACCGGCGATCGGACGCTCCGCAGGGCGGCCTCATCCGCCGCCGCCTTGCGGCCCACACCCAGCATCAACCGCTCGCCCCAAAAGAGGAACGCCGCGATGGCCAGCAGGAGGATTCCGAAGAGGGCCGAGAAGGCATTGGCGTCCAGGTACTGCGCCAGCCGCGCCCCCAGCAGTGCCCCGGGGATAGTCGCCAGGCCGAACACGATCCCCATCAGGTAGAGGACCCGGCCCTGGACCATGTACGCCACGCTGCCCGAGAGGGCATTGAAGAAGACGACCGCCAGGGACGTGCCGACGGCCTGCTGCGGCGTGAAGTGGAATCCGAGGAGGAGGAGGGGGACGATCATCCATCCCCCGCCGGCACCGATGAGGGTTCCCAGCACGCCGATGCCCACCCCCGAGGCGAAGAGGATGACCGTGGTCAGCATCCGACGTCTCCCGAGCCAAAGAATCCTGAGAGATGGCAAAGCCAGGCGCCGAGCGTGCAGGCGAGTCCCAGACACTCATATCCCGGAATGCGAGATCAGGTCAAGTGCGGGTCCGCGAGACCCACGGAATCGGAACGGGGAGACGGTCGGCTCTCTTGCCTCTGCCCCGAAAGGGACCCGGGGGCGCCCCTGAGGGGCCTCGGGTCCCGCCGGTCCCCTAGCGGCGTGCTCGATACCAGTTCCAGAATCCGCTGGGCCGGGTCGCGATGCCGTGGATGTCCGAGTTCTCGCCCTCGGCGCGCACCTTGGCCACCACCCGCCAGGTCCACGTGTCCAGCACGACGAATCCGCTCTCCTGCCCCGTCAGGGCGTGCGGATCGCCGGTGATCGCCTTGCCCCGCAAGCTGATGAAGGCGTAGCGCCCGCTGGGGCTGAAGTCGAAGAGGTCCGGCCGGCTCCCCACCGGGATCGTGCTCAGCCGCTCGTACGTCTTGGCGTCCAGCACATCCACAGCGTCGGCCTGCCGAACGGCCAGGAGGATATATTTCCCATCCGGGGTGGGCATGAAGCCGTGGCCATCCGGCCCGCTGGGCTTGATCCGCTTCACGATCTCGCCCGTCTTCGCATCGGCCACGGTGAACTGCGAGGGCGAGCTGCCGTAGAGCCACCGCTCGTCGTAGCTGGGCACTACCGCGCAGCCGTCCCGCCCGATGGGCTGGATCACCTTGCTCACCTGGCCGGCCTTGGCATCCACCATGGTGATGGTGCCGGCCTGGTCCGGGGGCGCGTTCCCGGGGCCGCCGGTGACCACCCAGAAGGCGCTGTCGTCCCGGGACCAGAAGGCGCACGAGGGGCGCGGGTCCGTGGAGATGGTCCGGCCCTTGGTATAGGTGTCCCCCTGCGCCAGGACCTCGACGATGTTGTTATCCCCCACGTTGGCCACCCAGATGCGGGAGCCATCCCATGACGGGGTGGCGGCGTGGGCCGTCCGGCCAGTGGGAATCCGCGTCACCACGGTTCGCTTCTCCGCGTCCACCACGAACATGCCGCCGGCTCGCACCCCCGTCACGTAGGCCCGCTTGTAGCCCGGACCGAACAACAGGATGTGGGGGGCCACCGTGGGCTGGGGGCCGGGCGGCGCCAGGGCGATCTCGCCCGACTTGGCGATCTTCACCTCACCGTCCCCCTCCGTCGCCGTATAGATAATGATCTTGTCGTACCCCTGGTCGGGGATCCAGACCTCGTAGGTGGTGGGGGCGCCATCATATCCGCTCATCCCGGCGCATGCCGCCACCACCGCTGCCACTGCCGCTGCCAGGCCCAGGATCCAGATGAAGCGTTTCATGATCCTCCCTCCCCCGTGAGGGGCCGCACCCGGGCGGCCCAGGCCAGTCTGCGCGCCGCTCTCCCCCCCGGCGCCATCCGAAGCGTGAGAGCCTATGATACAAGATGTTGCGAAAGGCCACCAATGTAATCTTGCTTCGATGGGGAGTGGGCATGCCCTGGTGGAGGCGCATCTCCGGCACATCTCGCGATCATGCAGCGTGGGCGAGAATCTCGAGGTGGCTGGGGACGGACGGGCGGACTCAAGGAAACAACGGGCGTGCGATAGTCGCTATATGAAGAGAGACACCTTGGCCCCCGCCGCGTAGTCCAGGAAGGCCGCGGCGCCGGCGCACTTCGCCCCGTCAATCAACTCGGCCTGGCTGATGCCCATCAGCCCCATGGTGGTCGCGCAGGCGAAGAGCGAGACATCGCACGCCTTGGCGATATCCATCAGCTCGGGGATCGTGGGCAGCTTCGCTCGGGCGATCCAGCCCTTCATCATCTGGGAGGCCACGGCCGTCATGCCGGGCAGCACCCCCAGGATATTTGGCACCTTCAGGAACGGAAGAGCCCGGATCGGCGGCGGCATGGCGGGGTTTCCCACCGGCCCGACCTTCAGGGTGTGGATGCGGTCCTTATGGAGGATGTCCAGCCCGTAGAACGTGAAGAAGATCCCCACCTCCCACCCCAGGCTGGCGGCAGTGGTAGCCAGGATCAGGGGCGGATAGGCCATGTCCAGGGTCCCCTTGGAGGCGACCAGGGCCATCCGGGTGGGCTTCGAAGACGCCTCCCCCAATTCCCTGAATCGGCGCGCCACCTCTTCGTTCACCTTCTGATCAATGTACTGTTTTACGTCCGTGTCCATCACTGCCTCCTCAGAATGACCAATGGTCATTTCACTTGGTGCGTCGGACATAGAAGGTGTACACGCCACTGGCCTCGCGGCTGGCCAGCAGTTCGTGGCCGGTCTGCTTCGTCCAGGCCTCCATGTCCGGGCGGGACCCTGGATCGGTCGTCTGCATTTCCAGGATCTGCCCCACACCGATCGTCTTGATCGCCTGCGAGATCCTGATGACGGGCATCGGGCACAGCACGCCCTTGCAATCGAGAACCAGATCCGATTTGAGGCTCTCCATGAGCCACCTCCTCCACAATGTGGCAACGAGACCCTCTGCGCAACCTGCCCCATCTCATCCCGCGTCAAGCCCTTGTCTGGGGAGAAGATACCCTCCGAAGCCCCTCCCCTGCAATCCGATTGAGGGGACTCTCGGTGCGGTGGCTCCCGCCGAACCGCCTGCACCTCATCATCATGGAAAGTGGGCACAGATCCGCGGACTGGCCGCCCGCCTCCGGCTCGAAGATCTGCCATTGTCCGATGCCCCCTCTGGAGGGAGGAATCCTTGACACTACTGGAGGCCGGTGATACAAACTCAATGTATGGCGATTCCCAAGATGATCGGTGTCCTGGGCGGGATGGGCCCGGCGGCCACGGCGGATTTCTATCAGAAGATCATCCGGGCCACGCCCGCCAAGGTGGACCAGGACCATCTCAAGGTCCTGATCTTCAGCAATCCCCAGGTCCCGGATCGCACGGCCGCCATTCAGGGCGAGGGACCCGATCCCCTGCCCATCCTGGTGGCTGGCGCCGAGGTCCTGATCCAGGGTGGGGCGGACCTGATCACCATCCCGTGCGTCACGGCCCATCATTATTATGACGCCCTGCAGCGGGCGATCAGCGTCCCCATCCTCCACCTGGTCGGCGAGACGGTGACGGCCGTGGTGGGCGAATACCCGGGCCTTCGGCGCCTGGGACTCCTGGCCACCACCGGCACGCTGCAGAGCCGCCTGTTTGAACAGTACTTCGAGCCCCGGGGCTTTACGATCCTGAGGCCCGATCCCATGGTACAGGATTCTACCGTCATGGAGGCGATCTACGCCGTCAAGCACGGGGAACCCCTGGAGCGCGCGCGTCGCCTCATCCACGAGGCGGCGAGGCACCTGCAGGGGCAGGGGGCCGAGGCCATCCTGGCCGGCTGCACCGAGGTCCCCTTGATCCTCCAGGACGGCGACCTGCCCGTACCGATCATTGACCCCACCTGGATCCTGGCGCAGGCCGCCGTCCGCTGGGCCCTGGGCCAGGACCGTCCACCCGCCACCCCCAGCCAGCGCTGTTACAAGGATCGCGG
>METI01000150.1 GCA_001771285.1 candidate division NC10 bacterium RIFCSPLOWO2_12_FULL_66_18 | reverse complement strand
CCCTTCGCTCGCATCTCACCTACGTGCCTTCGTGAAAGCGGCATGCGGGAAAACCGCACGTGCCGTTTGAGCGGCGGACGGAGGCCAGCACCTTCGAGTGCGCCTCCTCCGACCCGACAGGTCCGAGGCAGGCAAGGCTAGTGAGGCACCCCAACGCCGAAAGGCGGGGCAACAGATAGGCCAAGCCGCACCGCCGCGCACCGAAGGCCCGAACGGTGCCCCGAGTGGGGAGTGAAGGAGCGGAGTAGTCACCTAGTGTCGAGACGCGGTACGGCATCCGTTAGGCAGCTACCGCTGCCCCTGGGCCGCGCGGTCCATGGGGATGAAATCGCGGCTGGGACACGGGGAGAAGACGCTCCGGTGGCAGGGCTGCCGCGGCTGGTCGAGAGGTAGCTCTCCCATTTAGTCCGCCGAACCGCCGTGTACGTGATCCGTACGCACGGTGGTGTGACAGGGAAAGCGGGCGACCGCCTACCTATGTCGATTGGATTGATCAACGTGAATCCGCAACGTTTCGTCAACGACGTGGTCAAGCCGTGGGACGAGTTCAACGGTCTGCTGTCGCAACGGTACGCCTTTCAGCCCGATCTGTCGGACGTAACTCGCCTCGCGGGCGCCTTGGCGGTGGCCATCAAGCACCAAGCCGATCTTGCCGGCTACGCGGATCGTTCGGCAATCGACGCGGCGTCACTCGACAACAAGCTCATGTCTGATGTTGGTGACTTCTGGAAGCACGGCCCCCTGCGTGATTCAGGGCGCAACAACTCGCTGTCCGTCAGCGCGATGTTCGAGTATCACCCGGGCCGGGGCTTCCGCTTCCTCCGAAACGGGCTCTTCAATCAACATGCGTCGCTCGGTGAGCATGACTTCATGCACACGTCCCTTGCGGCAATCCGGTACTGGCTGACAACACAGCGCATCGGCCTCAGCTGGTCAGGAGCGATCGCTGAAGGTCCAGCGGAGTTCTATCCGACCGCGTTATTCCGGTACGATCCGAGGTATTGCATTTCGATGTCCAGCACACGCGTCCGGTTTCTCGCCCGATCCGGAGGCGGAGATCTCGTACCAACCGATCCTCCGGAGGTGCGGATTGAGATCTATTAGACGCTGGAGACAATCTAACTTCCGGCTCCAGCTGACGGCGCTTCGCGCCGCAGCTGACCCGGCGCGATGCGCCGACGCGCGCGGCCGTCGCTCCGGTCCAGTCGGGGGACCCCGGGTGGCTCCATAGGTCCGAGCCCGGCGGCGCACGGGAGGTTGGCCGCGGACCGCGCCGGCGCTACGCAGTCGGCGCATCGGGGCGGCGGCGTGGGGCGCCGCCCCGTTAGAAGGCATGCGTACGCGTCGGCGGGACGCCACGACCAACGACCAGTCAGACAGGAGAGCGCAATGACGATCAAACAGGTCGGTGTCGCAGTCCTGCTGGTCGCTTTGGTCTTCCCGGTGGCGACTGGACGGGCCGCCGAGAGGGAGTGCGACAGGTGGCTCAAGCTGGTCGAGGGAGAGCTACGAGAGCGGAAGGAGGCTCTGAAGAAGGCGAGAGGGACGGCGCGACAGCGGATTCAGGAGGTCGTCGCGAGGGCCGCCGATCCTGCGGCCGAGGCGCGGAAGAGCTGCGCCGCCGGCCATGACAAGGCCGCGACGCTCCGCGCGCTCGAGCTATGGGATGCCTTCGTGGAGGAGGAGCGGCAGGATGGCAGTCTCTCCCTCAACAGCCGCCTGACCATCCTTGCCCTGCGGGCCGACCGCCTGAAGGCGTTCCAGCAGCGGGGCTGGAAGGCGAAAGTCTCCAGCGAGGCGCAGCAGTCCTTCGTGGCCGAACTCGACAGGCTTGATCGTGTGCTGGCAGATGCGCTGAAGCAGGCCCTGCGCTGAGCGCCGGCCATGAATGAACGGTCGGGGA
Organism: candidate division NC10 bacterium RIFCSPLOWO2_12_FULL_66_18; assembly: GCA_001771285.1. Taxonomy (GTDB): domain Bacteria; phylum Methylomirabilota; class Methylomirabilia; order Methylomirabilales; family 2-02-FULL-66-22; genus 2-02-FULL-66-22. The sequence continues at coordinate 5,325 of METI01000150.1, read as the reverse complement.
CATAGGTGAAACGCGGTCTAACTTCGGCATGCAGCCGACGGCCTTCGACCGCGGCTGATACCGACGATGCGCCGACGCGCGCGGCCGTCGCTCCGGTCCAGTCGGGTGACCCCGGGTGGCTCTATATCTCCGAGCCTGGCGGCTCACGGTCAGTTGGCCGCGGACCGCGCCGGCGCTACGCAGTCGACGCATCGGGGCGGCGGCGTTGACCCGCCGCGTGCTGGGGCCGCTCGCGCGGCCCATCCCGCGGCGGGAGCCGACACGGGCTTTGGCGAGCAAGCTCGCCGTCGCCCTCGCGGTTCAGCCGCCGCCCCGTTAGAGTGCAGCGATGGTTGTCGCATTGCTGATATTGGTGCCAATCGCGAGTGTCGCAGTCTGGGCGTTTTTCCGGTTCGGCCCATCGAACACTGAGCGAAAGACAGTGCTTCGGTTTAATCTGAGCGCCTTGGGTATCGCGCTGCTGTTGGCCGTCGCGTGGTGTGTGCGAACCTACCTTGTCATGTCGCCCACCGTTGACGCACCGTGGTGGCCCATTATTTCGGCGCTTGGTGCGCTAGTGCTCTTTCCGCTCGTTTTGGCCGTCGCGGCCGTGGTGCGCAACTTCGTGATCTTTCGCAGGCGGGAGGGTACGGCGTCACAATGAGCAACGCGCTGCACTCTAACTCCAGGTGGAACGGACGGGCCGCCAGCGCCGTGCCGGCGTTGACCAACGTGCTGGCCCGCCGTTCACCAAGACGTTAGGAGTACACATGGATGATGTCACCAAAGTCGCTCTCATCCTGCGGAGGCTCCACCTTTGGGTCATGTGGGTAGTTTTCCTCCTTTTCCATCTGGCGATCGTCGTAGTCTTTCTCGTAAAGGGGGACGTTCGTTCAAAAGCAACTTTTGGACAGGCGCGCCAGGGCGCGTGAGCTGAGGCCATGCCGCGGCAGGCGAGGCTGGATGCACCGGGCACCCTCCACCACGTCATCGGCCGGGGGATTGAGGGGACCAAGATCTTCCGGGGACCGGAAGATCGCGAGGACTTCCTGACCCGGCTGGGGGACCTCTGTGCCGAGGGGGCGTGGCGGGTGTACGCGTGGGCCCTCCTGGACAACCATTTCCATCTCCTCGTGCGCTCCGGCGAGCGCGGCCTCGCCCAGAGCATGCGACGGCTCCTCACCGGCTACGTCGTCAACTTCAACCGGAGACACCGGCGGCAGGGACACCTGTTCCAGAACCGCTACAAGTCGATCGTCTGTGAAGCAGAACGGTATCTGCTGGAGGTGACGCGATACATTCATCTGAATCCACTCCGGGCGGGCTTGGTCAGGCACGTGAAGGAACTGAGGCGCTACCCCTGGGCGGGACATGCGACCCTCGTGGGGTGGAAGCCCCGCGCGTGGCAGGACGTGGAGACCGTCCTGAGCCAGTTCGGGAGGCGAAAGCGCGAGGCGATGCTCAGGTACGAGCGCTTCGTTGCTGAGGGCGTCCCCTTGGGGAGGCGCCTGGAGCTGGTGGGCGGGGGGTTGGTCCGGAGCCATGGGGGTTGGTCGGAAGTCATCTCGCTGCGGCGGAAAGGCGAGCGGTCCGCCTCGGACGAGCGCATTCTGGGCAATGGGGACTTCGTCGAACGGGTGCTGGCCCAAGCCGAGGCGAAGGTCAAGGCAACGCTCGGGTGGCGCGGCCGGGCCCCGGCCTTGGGGGGGTTGCTCGACCGCATTGCCCGCGGGGAAGGGGTGGAGCCAGCGAGGGTTCGCGGAGGGGATCGACAACGGGATGTGGCGAGGGCGCGCAGGATCCTGTGCCAGGTGGCGGTGAAGCGATTGGCATACTCGGGCGCGGCGGTCGCCCGGTTCCTGGGGGTCACGACCTCCCTCGTGAACCGGATGGCGAGCGCGGAGGAGGTCGCTGGGGTGGAGCGATACCTGCGGTGAGGAAAAGTTCCTTTTGAACCAACGTCCCCTTTTTCTTCCCTTTGGCGGGTGACGCTTTCGGTGCTCGTCGTGGCGGGGAGCGTTCTCTGGGTGGCAACGATGGCCGCGCTCGCCATTGCCCTGAGGCGGTGGTCGAGTCCCGACCTCTGACAACTCGCTGCAGCAGAGAGGGTGCATGGACATCTTCATTCGACAGCCGTTCCTCGCGGCGCTGCCGTGTCTCGTCCTGGCCGGACTCTTCGCGGCCTCGCAGAGACCCGCGGTGCTTATCGCGGCGGGCCTGTGGCTGATCTATTTGCCGTATGAGTACGCGATGAAGGTCCGTCTGCTCTGCTCCGGAGAATGCAATATCCGCGTTGACCTCCTCCTCATCTATCCGGTGCTGCTGGTCCTCACGCTGGTTGCGTGCGTAGTGTCCGCCAGAGTCCTGTGGGCACGCCGCCGGAAGCGGGCGGAACCCGCCTGACGTTTCCCATGACTGGGGCGGTCCCGTGGGCGGCCGGCGGCACCGGATCCGCGCAGGGTCTTCCTCCGTCGGGTCGCCTCTGACCTCGCCCCGGATCCCGTGGTGGTGGAGTTCCGCCACGGGAGTTGGACCACCGACGAGACTTTCGGCCTCCTGCGCAAGCTGGGGGTAGCCTACTGCTCTGTGGACGAGCCACGGCTGCCGAACCTGCCGCCACCCGTGGTGCGGGTCACGGCTCCTATCGCCTACGTGCGATTCCACGGCCGGAACCGCCAGAAGTGGTGGACCCACGCCGAGGCCTGGGAACGATATGACTCCCTGTACAGCGAGGCGGAGCTGCTCGAATGGGTTCCCAGGATCCGCGCCCTGGCCGACGCGACGCAGAAGTGCTATGCCTTCTTCAATAACCATGCCCGGGGCCAGGCCGCGAAGAATGCCCAGATGCTCAGCCAGTTGCTCTCCACGGGATAGGCCCCCGCGCGAACCGGTCGTGCTTTTCTTCTTGTCCCACTGCCCCCCTGCACCTCTGCCCCCAACCCCCAACCCCCAACCCCTAGCCCCCGTTCCCCGATGTTCCTGGCCTGATGTTCCTGACATTCGACCGGAACTCCCATCTCTCCCTTGCTCTACTGCGCGACCTCTGCTAGCGTGTTGTACGCTTCGGCCGCACCAACCGGCATTATCCTTCGGCTTCAGGAGGTCCGCCATGCCTGTCAAGGGGTTCCCCAAACTGGTCACCCTGCGCGACCGCACGGTTGTCACTCTGCGTCCCATGGTCCGGGAGGACAAGAGTGAACTGCTGGCATTCTTCCGCCGGCTGCCGCCCGAGGATCGCCAGTTCCTCAAGGATGATGTGACGCGCCCCGAGATTATCGAGGCCTGGGCCCGGGACCTCAACTACGATCGGGTCCTCCCGATCCTGGCGGAACACGAGGGGCAGATCGTCGGCGACGCCACCTTGCACCGGCAGGCCTACGGCTGGATGCGCCACGTGGGAGAAATCCGCGTCGTCACGGACGCCTACTTCCGGCGGCGGGGCCTGGCCTCCGCCATGGCGCGGGAGATCTTTTATCTGGCGCTGCAGGTGGGACTGGACAAGATGGTCGCCGAGATGGCGGCGGACCAGGTCGCGGCCATCAAGGTCTTCCAGAAGCTCGGGTTTCAGCAGGAGGCTCGGCTGGTCAACCACATCGCCGACCTTCAGGGGCGGAAGCACGACCTGGTCATCCTCACCACCGACATCCCCGCCCTGATGCAGAAGATGCAAGAGACGTTTCTCCATGCCGCGGGGGCCGTGGACGATTGAGCTCGATCGCTCCGGAGATTTCCTCCTTCCAGGGGCCCCCGCCCGTCCCTGACATCCTTGCGCCTTCTCCCGGCACCCGGGGGAGCCGCCTTTTGGCTTGTCACCTTTCCGTGCGTTGTGTAGCATCCGGCTGCGCGCAGGGTGCCGAGGGAACAGGCTGCTAGCTCAAGACTGCTCAAAAGTCTGCCGGGGATGCCACCGATGAACGAGCGCAAGATGCTCACCGGCCACACACCCACCCTCCTGCGGCGGCAGCTCGAGGACTTCCTGGCGCGTCTGTCGAAACGCTTCGGGGAGATGAAGGGCAAGATCGAAACCGCCATGCAGCCCGACGTCTCCTTCAAGGACATCGGCGGGCTGACGCGGGCCAAGCAGGAGATCGCCGGCCTCGTCTTCTCCCTCAAGAGCCCGGACCTGCACAAGAAGTGGGGAACGCAACCGCCCAACGGGGTCCTGCTCTACGGGCCCCCGGGGACGGGCAAGAGCCTCCTGGCCAAGGCGCTGGCGCGCGAGGCCGAGGCGGTCTTCTTCCACGTGCGCGTGACGAACGTCGTCACCAAGTGGTACGCCGAGTCGTGGGAGGTGCTGCAAGAGGTCTTCGCGCAGGTCAAGGAGAGCGGGCGCTGCATCCTCTTCCTGGACGAGATTGACGACCTGATATTCGACCGCGCCGCCCCGGAGGAGCTGCGGGCCGCCAGCCGCCGCCTCGTCAACAGCATCGCGGAGCAGCTCGACGACATCGGCCGGTCCGGGGACACCCTGGCGGTCGCCTCGACCAACCGCCCCGACGCCGTGGATCCCACCCTGATCCGGCCGGGCCGCATCGACCGGCTGATCGAGGTGCCCCTGCCGGAGAACGAGGGCAAGCGAGAGATCCTCCAGATCCACGTGGACCGGGCCGAGGCCATCGCCGGGCGCAAACTCTTCGGCGCCCTGGATTTCGACGGGATCCTGGCGCGGACGGTGAAGATGAGCGGCGCGGATATCGCCGAGATCATCCAGAAGGCCCTGGAGGGGAAGGTTCAGCAGGAGGGCGCGGGCGCCCAGCCGGGCCCCGTCACCGCGGAGGATCTGCAGCACACCATCGAAGAGTACCGCAAGACCAAGGAGATCATCGAGAAGATCCGCTACGGGCAGTATCTGTAATTCCCGCCGGAGTCCCCTGAAAGCCAAAAACGGGGGGCGCGTTCTCGCGCCCCCCGTTTCGGTTTTCCCTCCTGTGCCGGTTTCTACAGCGCAGCCTTATTCCCCGCCGCGCTGCACGTAGCTCTGGACGAACTCTTCGGCGTTCTCTTCCAGGACGTCGTCGATCTCGTCCATGAGCTTGTCCAGGTCCTTCTTGATGTCCTGGCCGCGCTTCGTGGTCGCGGTCGCCGCCTTGGCCTCAGGTTCGGCGGCCTCGCGACGCTGCGGGGTCTTCTTGTCTTGCGTGTTTTCCTGCTTGGCCATGCTCCAGTGCTCCCCCGTGCTCTGAGGCTGCAGCCGGGCGAGGGGGTCCTTACAAGTAATGCCCCGTGCTCATCACGACCTCGGCCTTCTTGGCCTTCTCCCTGTCCTGGCGGGAGACCGGTTTGACATGCACGATCCGCTCGCTCCGGCGGCCGGCGATCTTGGCCCAGTCGTCGGGGTTGGTCGTG
>METI01000149.1 GCA_001771285.1 candidate division NC10 bacterium RIFCSPLOWO2_12_FULL_66_18 | reverse complement strand
CTGAAGGAGATGCCCGAGCCTGAGCTGGGCCGGAACGTCTATGCGCCCCACGACGTCCTGATCGAGGTGGCCTACTGCGGCATCTGCGGCAGCGATGTGCACAAGTGGAAGGACTCGGACAAGCAGGGCGTGAGCAGCCCCACCTCAGCCGTCGTCACGGGCCACGAGATCGTCGGGACCGTGAAGGCGGTGGGTCGCGAGGTGACCGATGTCAAGGTCGGGGATCGGGTGGTGTGCGAGCTGGTCACTTTTTATTGCGGGCGCTGCATCAACTGCCAGACCGGGCGGATCAACATCTGCTGCAACATGCCGTCCATGCAGCAGCGCGCACACTACGTCACCGGCGGCGGGTACGCCCGCAACACCGTATGGCCAGCCAAGCACGTTCACGTCCTGCCGCCAGGCATCTCCCTGGAGGAAGGGACGCTCATCGAGCCGACGGCGGGGTCGGTGCACAGCGTGATCGAGCGGATGAAGGTGCAGGCCGGTGAATCGGTGATCATTCTGGGACCGGGGGCGCGGGGGCTGATCCTGTTGCAGATCGCCAAGGCCTGCGGGGCTTCCCCCGTCGTCATCACCGGCCTCAGCCGGGACGAGCGCACCCGTCTCGCTTTAGCGAGACAGCTCGGCGCCGACGCGGTCATCAACGTCGAGAAGGTGGACCTGGTGAACCGGGTCAAGGAGCTCACTGGCGGCATCGGGTTTGACGTGGTGATCGAGAACACCGGGGCGGCCAGCGCCGTGGAGCAATCGCTGGACATCGCGCGAAACGGTGGACGCATCCTGATCTCTGGCGGCGGCATCCGCGGGGGCATCATGGCTCAACTGGACACCCGCAAGATCATCGTGAAGGAGCTGGAACTTTACGGCGAGATCTCCCACGTCTGGACCTCGTGGAAGACCGCCATCAAGCTGGTGGCGGAGGGGAAGGTGCAGGTGAAGCCGCTGCTGTCCCACGTCTACCCGCTGGAGAAATGGGAGGAGGCATTCGACCTGGCTGCCACGAGCCCTGACGCGTTGCGCGTGGCGATCAATCCGCGCATCTAAGAACCAGAACGTTCGGCGGTTCGGCGGTTCGGCGGTTCACCCGGATCCTGAACCACCGAACGCCCGAACGGTCGAACAGCCGAACGCTCTTCGCCTGGGGCAGACGTCACTGGGAAGTCCCACCCGGGGGAGGAGGTGCAGGGGCCGGCGGAAGCGCCGTCGGACCTGTGGCCGGAGGCGTGGTGGCGCGCGATGATCCTGCTCCCGATTCGGAAGGGGATCTTGCTCCAGGCGATGCCGGAGGCGCGCCAGGCTGTCCGGGGGTGCCCGGCGCCCCAGGCGCCCCGGCCGATCCAGCAGGCGCGGAGGGCGCGGCAGGCGCACCCTCGGGCGGTGTGTAGAACGGGGGAAGCGAGGAGCGAGTCCGCTCGATCCTGTCCACTTGACCCTTCGGAAATCTCAGGCTCCCGCCCGGGCGCTCGACGACCACCCAGTCGCCCTCTTCGTAGACGTCCTTTCCCCAGATGCTCTGGCCGTCCTTGAGATAGACCATGTCTCCGCGCGCTTCGGTCGCCACGACGACCCACGCCAGCGCCGCAGCGAGCACCCAGATTCGACGCATTGACCGTCCTCCTTCCCACACTGACCGTACCGCCGGCAGGCAGATCACCCCAGGACGTGCGCTCGCAGTACCGCGGCCACGCCGTCCTCGTCATTGCTGGGAGCCACCACTCTCGCTGCCTGCTTCAGGGCGGCGTGAGCGTTGCCCATCGCCACGCCAAGCCCCGCCGCCTGGATCATCTCCAGATCGTTCAGATTGTCCCCGAAGGCCACCGCGACCGACGGCGGGATGCCCACGATCTCGCAGAGCCGCAGCAAAGCGGCCCCCTTGGTCACGCCCCGCCGCAGGATCTCCAGGTAGGTCGGCTCGGATCGCACCAGGTGCGGGAGGTCCTGGGTACCGGCGCGGTACGCGGCGGCGAAGGCCTCCAACCGCTCGCCCGGCCCGATCAGCAGGATCTTGACGGGATCTTCCTGCCGGCCCTCGAGAAAGCCGACCAGATCCCCTGCCGCGACCTGCTCCACGCCGTCCTTGCGCGCCGACTCGCGCGAGGTCTCGCTGACCCGTTCGATGTAGATGTGCTCGCCCAGGTACAGGTTGGCGTGCAATCCGGACTGCTGGGCCAGGCGCAATGCCCGCAGGGCCTGATCCCGCGGCAGGTGGGCCGAGTACAGGATGGCCCCGTTGATGGGATCCTGGATCCGTGCCCCATTATACAGGATGAGGGGGGCGTCCGCCCTGATCTTCCGGGCGTAGGGCAGTGCCGAGGCGAACATGCGCCCCGTGGCCAGGGCCACACGGATCCCGGACGCCTGCGCCGCCTCCAGGGCCCGCAGCGTGTCCGGCGAGATCCGCCGCTCCCGATCCACCAGCGTCCCGTCCACGTCCAGGACGATCAGCCGGTAGCGCACGTCACGCATGGAAAGCCTCATGCGGTCCCCTCTCGGGGGATCAGGTGCAGGCTCCCCTCGTCAAACACCACACCCACAGGGTTCCCTGCTTCCAGGGGAGTGGCCCCTTGCGGATGCCCCACCTTGACCAGGAGGTTCTGCCCGCCGACCGCGACCTCGTAGAAGATCTCGCTGCCGAGATACGTCGCCGCCGCGATCCGCCCTTGCCACCGGCCGACTCCGGCCGGAGCCAGCCCGATCGCCTCCGGACGGAGCAAGACCCACACCGCGTCGGCCGGGCGGAAGCCCCCGGCCGGAATCCGGAGGCGACCCTGGGTGATCTCGACTTCGGCTCGGTCGCCGTCCACGGCGCGCACCGTTCCGGCCAGGAAGTTCCCCTTGCCGATGAAGTCGGCCACAAACAATGTTCGCGGCCGGCTGTAGATCTCCTGGGGGGATCCCACCTGCTGGATCCGCCCCTGGTGCATGATCACGATCTGATCCGACAGCGTCATGGCCTCGTCCTGGTCGTGGGTCACGTAGACGCTGGTGATCTGGAGACGCTGCTGGAGCCGCCGAATCTCGAGGCGCATCTGCACCCGGAGCTTCGCGTCCAGATTGCTCAGAGGTTCGTCGAACAGGAGGACCCGCGGCTCGGTGATGAGGGCCCGGGCCAGCGCCACCCGCTGCTGTTGGCCCCCGGAGAGCTGGGACGGCAATCGCGCCTCCGTTCCGGCCAATCCCACCAGCTCCAGCATGGAGAGGACCCGCGCCCGGAGCTCCGGCGCCGGGACCTTGCGGATGCGCAGGCCGTAGCCGATGTTGTTGAAGACCGTCATGTGCGGGAACAGCCCGTAGCTCTGGAACACCATGGAGGTCCGCCGCTTGTTGGCCGGGAGAGCGGTGATCCGCTCGTCCCCGATGAACACATCTCCCTCCGTCGGGGCCTCGAAGCCCGCGATCATCCGGAGGACCGTGGTCTTCCCGCACCCGGACGGCCCCAGCAGGGTGACCAGGCTGCCATCCTTGACCTCCAGCGACACGTCGTCCACGGCGACGACGCGGCTGCTGCCGCCCCGCCCCTCGAACACCTTTCGCAGGTTCTCCAGCCGAACGGCGTTGCTCATCGGACCAATGCAACCGCACATGAACGCAAATGAACGCGAATCATGATCAGGGGGGCCAGCGCGCGCGTATCTGCCGTCATTTGCGATGCCCGCATTCCACTCAGTCCCGCAGGTAACACTCGAGCAACACGGCTAGCCCGCCGCCTCGTAGCCCATCTGCGACGTCGCCACCCGTCCCACCCCGACCTGGATCAGCCCCAGGACCAGGAGCACGATGGCGATCAGGACCATGCTGAAGGCCGCCGCCTGGCTCATGTCCGCGTTCTCGACCAGCCCCAGGATGGCGATGGTGATCAGGTTCCATCGGCCCGAGACCACGAAGATCACGGCACTGATGGCGGTCATGCATCGGACGAAGCCGTAGGCCAACCCCGAGAAGAACGCGGGGGTGATGAGGGGGAGCGTGATTGTCACGAACGTCCGAGCGCTGCCGGCCCCCAGGTTCGTGGCCGCCTCTTCGATGGCCGGGTCAATCTGCTGGAGGGCGGCCACGCCGGCGCGGATCCCGACCGGGACATTCCGGAAAATGAACAACAGGACGATGATGGCGGCCGTTCCCGTGAGGAGCAGCGGCCGCTCGTTGAAGGCCAGGATGTAGCCGATCCCCACCACGGTCCCGGGGACGGCGAAGGTCAGCATGGAGGTCAGATCCATGAGCCCCTTCCCCACGAACTGCTTCCGCACCACCAGGAACGCGATGACCATCCCCAGGATCCCCGTGATGGGGGTGGCCACGCTGGCGAGAATCAGGGTATCCCTGAGGTACCGCCCGCCAATATGGAAGACGCTCGCGTAGTGCTTGATGGTGAGGGTGTAGTTGGCGCCCCACAGCGTCACGAAGGATCCGAAGATCACCGTCCCGTACAGCAGCAGGATCAGCCCGGTGACACCCAGACACAGGACGAAGAGCAGCCGGCGGGTGAACGGATCGACACTGAGCCGGGCCGGGGAAGGCTTGCCGGTCACGGTGACATAGGATTTCCGGCTCACCCAATATTTCTGGAGCAGGAACGCCGCCAGGGTCGGGAACAACAGGATCACCGCCAGGGCGGCGCCCCCCCCGAAATCCACCATGCCGGTGATGTGCAGGTACGCCTGCACGGAGAGAACGTGAAAGTTCCCCGACAGGATGATGGGATTGCCGAAGTCGGCCAGGGACTCGACGAACAGCACCAGCAGGGAACTGGCCAGCCCCGGGACGCTCAGGGGCAGCGTCACCGTCCGGAAGACCTGCCAGCGAGTCGCCCCCAGGTTCAGTGACGATTCCTCCAGCGCCGGGTCAATGGCCTGCAGGATGCCCAGCATGATGAGGAACGCCGTGGGGAAGAACGCGATGGTCTCGACCAGAACCAGCCCCCGCAGGCCGTAGATGTGGGGATCCCACTGGCCCTGAAAGAGCATCCGGGTAATGAACCCCTTCCGCCCCAGCAGGAGGATGGCGGCCAGGGACAGCACAAACGGGGGGGAGATGATGGGGAAGGTGGCGATGAGCCGGAAGAACCGCTTCCAGGGCACATCGGCCCTGGCAATGGCGAAGGCGAAGAGGTACCCCACGGCCGTCCCCGCCACCGCCACGAGCGCCCCCAGGATCAGGCTGTTGTAAATCGGCCGCCGTTCGAACGGCTTGTCCAAGAGGTCGCGGTAGACGTGCAGGGTGAACCGGCCGTCCTCTACCACGCTCATCTGGAAGACCTTGAAGAGCGGGTAGATGACAAAGAGAAAGAGGCTGACCGCGATCACCCCGATGGCCGCAGCCAGCACCGGTTCCCGCAGAATCTTCCGCAACTCGTTCATCGACGCCTGTGCAGGAATCAGGGATTGGGGACTGGGGATTAGGGGTTGGGAATCGGCGAAGCAGAAGATCAGGCCCCTAGCCCCCAGCCCCTGGCCCCCAATCCCTGTCGTTTACTGCCCGATCTCCGATCGCCACCGCTTGATCAGCCGGTCCCGGTCGTCGCCCGCCTTGACGGCATCGAAATTGATCAGCTTGACCTGATCGGCCCGGACCGCCCCCTTGGCCACTTCGGCCTTCGGGTTCAGCGGGATCCGGAACCATTGCTGCATCAGGTTCTGCGCCCGCACCGACAGCGCCCAGTCCACGAACTTCTTGGCCAGCTCCGGCTCCGGCCCCCCCTTGATGAGAGAGATGCCCCCGATCTCGTAGCCGGTCCCCTCCCTGGGGAACGTCATGGCGATCGGGTATCCCTTGGCGCTGCCCTTGGCGATGAGGTCGTGGGAGAACGATACGGCAATCCCCACTTCCCCCAGCCCCGCCTGGGTCACCGGGGCCGATCCGGACTTGTCGTAGTGATGGATGTTGGCATGCAGCTTCTTCCAGTACTCGAAGGCCTTGTCCTCGCCCATCATCTGGACCAGCGTCGCCAGCACCGTGTAGGAGGTTCCCGAGGTGTACGGGAAGGCGATGGCGATCTGGCCCTTGTAGGCCGGCTTCAGCAGATCATCCCACGAGGTGGGCGCAGGCACGCCGGCCTTCTTCAGGAAGTCCGCGTTGCTGCCAAAGCCGATGGCACCGAAATAGTAGCCCACCCAGTGCCAGTCCACATCGTGGGCGTTAGCCGGAAGCGTCCAGTCCAACGGCGGCTTGTAGGGGGTCGAGATGCCCGCCTTCTTGCCGGCAATGTGGTCCTGTGATGGGCCGCCGTACCAGACGCTGACCTGCGGGTTCTTGGCCTCGGCCCGCAGGCGCGCCAGCACCTCCCCGGAGGAGAGGCGCACCCACTCCACCTTGATCCCGGTGTCCTTCTCGAATTCGGGGATGTACAGTTGCGTCTCCGCGGTATCCAGGGCCGTGTACATGTGGAGCACCTGGGCCCCCTGGACCGGGATCGCCCAGGCGGCCGCCGCAACGATCGCCAGAACCGTCAGGGTGTGGCGCATGGCTCCTGCCCTCCTCTCCTTCATTCGCTGATGGCTGGTTGGCCTCGGCTCGGTCTAGGGAAACATGTAGCGCAAATGTAGTGGTGCTCGGGATATGCGTCAAGGTCTTTCCCCGACGGATCCCGGACGGCCGGCGGCATATTGACTTTGCCGGGGAAATGGACTAGACGTCTACACGCGAGGAGCCAGGGAGATGAGCCAGCCATTGGAGAAGCCCGCCGCCGGCACACGGGGCAGCCGGCGCCGCATCGCAACGCGCGACGACCGGCGCCATGCACGGTTCGCCGTGGATCTCCCGGTCCGCTGCAAGCCGGTGCCCGGACGTGCCGGAGATGCCTGGCGCGGGCGCGCGACCGATGTCGGGAGCGGCGGGCTCGCCGTGGATCTCCCGATGCGCCTGGCCCCGGGCACCCGCGTGGCGGTCGAGATCCGGACCGGCATCGGACCGATGCGGATGGAGGCGGACGTGCTGTGGACCCGGCGTGTCGCGGGCAGGGACGGCATCACCCGCCACGGCCTCTGCCTGGCTGACCGGTCCGAAGTCCTGGACCTGCCCATCCACGTACTGCTGGGACAATGGCTCGGGGGTCTTGCCAAACGCGAGGGAACGAAGGCGGCACGGGGTGGCGCCCAGAGGCGGACCCGCAGGCGCCCGAAGACCCACCCATGAGACGTCGTCGCCGTAGAACCTTCCCTGGGATTCCGGCGCGGGGGCGAATCGCCCACCGCTCACTGACCCAGGCGATCCTTGCGTTCGCATTCGCCCTCTCCCCCGCCATGGCCGGGAGCGCGCCGACCAACGTTGCGCTCCACGTCGTCCCCCGTGAGATTCTCTTCTTCAGCGCCCCGGCGGGTGTCTGGACCTCCGTCCGGCTGGATGCGGGCGAGCGCGTCCTGCAGCGCGGCGCGGACGGCAACGTGGCGGCCATCGTCACCTCCCAACGGGCCATCGGCTTCAGCGCCGTCCTCAACGTCGTCCACGAGGTCCGCCTGCCGGAGGAGGAGAACCTGGAGGCCTTCAAGGTGGAGGGCAACGCGGCGACGCTGCTCACGCGTCGCCGTGCCCTCGGATTCAGCGCCGCCACCGGCAAATGGGCCGACGTGGAGCGCTTCCAGCTCGGCCGCTGACCCCCCTCTCGGCTCTAGCCCGGATTATTCGCGAACATGTTCGCGAATACTCGCGGGGAATGACCAAATCCCAATGGCCAATGACCAATTGCGGATGGGAGTTCCGTGAAGCCCCTTGACGGCGCGCTGTGCGCGCCCACCATCATTGGTCATTGGAAATTGGTCATTGGTCATTTGATCCGGAGAATTCACGGGTCCGTTCGTGAAGAATGCGGGCTAGGCTCTCGGCTCTGCCTCACCGGGTTACTCAACCGGCCGATCCCCTGGATTTCGATGTCCACCTGATCCCCGTCGCGCAGGGCAAGCTCGTTGGGCACCATGATCCCCGTGCCCGTGCTCAGGACGGTGCCCGCCGGAACCACATTGTCCTTGAGCAGCCAGGACACCAGCTCTTCCAGCTTGCGATGGAACTGGGCGGTATTGGTCGCCTCGGAGAAGACCGTCTTCCCACCCCGGATGATGCTGCACCGGATCTGGAGCGCGTAGGGGTCCCCGATCTCATCGGACGTCACCAGGCACGGCCCCAGCGCACAGCAGCCCAGATAGATCTTCGACTGTGGCAGGTACAGAGGATTCTCCTGTTCGATATCCCACGCCGACACGTCGTTACACGCCGTGAAGCCCACGATGGTCCCCCGGGCGCCCAAGATGATCGCCAGCTCCGGCTCCGCGGCGGTCAACCGGGAATCGCTCCGGACCAGGACCGGCGCGTTCGGCCCCACGCACCGCGCCGCGCTGGCCTTGAAGAACAGCTCCGGCCGGGGGTTCTCATAGACGGAGTCGTAGATCCCCTTCTGCCCCTTCGCCGCAGTGGCGTCCTCGTCCCGGAACTCCGCGCTCCGCTTGTAGGTGACGCCCGCGCCCCACACCTCGGGCGGGTCAATCGGGATGAGTAGATGTGGCGCGCGGCGCGACGGCGCTCTTTGCAGCGCCGGCCCGTCCAGCGCCTTCCGGCGCAGCCGGCGGGAGAGCCACTCCGCCCGCTTCACCAGGCCTGCGGCCGTCTTGCCTTGGTCCACGAGGTCCAGGACGGAGTGGACACCCTCCTCGGGCGATGTGATGTCCAGGACCCGATCCCCCCGAACCAGGCCGACCCGCTTTCCCTTCCCCGGCAGGAAGAACTGCACGAGCTTCATGCGGCCTCCTTGTCTTCACCCGCCTCTGGAGACCCGGGCCAGCGCCCGGATGCGTCCCCCGCAGTTGCCGTCATTTGCTCGGGTCCCGATCCGCCTGGATCGTGCGCTGGGGGTGGCGTTAAAGAATCGGCGTCTCGTACCGAAGAGGAATCCTGGCAGCCTGACCAGGCGAAACGTGCGGGCGGCCCGGTATCGTTCGGGCCGCCCGCGTCGAGTCCCTTCGTGCTTCTTACTTCTGATACGGTGCCAGGACCTTCTCCATCTCGGCCTGGGCCTTCTTCATGCCCTCCTCCGATGTGTACTTCTCGTCCAGGACCTCCTGGAAGTGGGTCCGGAAGATCTCGCGAACTTTCTGGTTATCGTGGGTGCTCATCTCCGGCAAGGCGTAGGGAAGCTGGTCCCGGGCCACCAGGACCTGGGGCAGCTTCGCGGCGTAGTCCTTCATCAGGGGCAGCTCGAAGGAGGACTTGCGGGTGGCGATGTAGCCGGAGCCGATGTTCCAGCGCGCCTGGATCTCGGCCGAGGCGAGGAACTTGGCGAACTGCCACGCCGCCTCCTGTTTCTCCCGGGGCGCCTTCTTGAAGATGAAGAAGCCGGCCCCGCCGATCGCGACCGCCTGCCGCTTGTTCTTGGGGAGGAATGCCGCCCCCCACTCGAACTTCGCCGAGTCCCGGATGAAGCGCAGGTTCCCCGTGGAGTGAATCAGCATGGCTGTCTTGCCGGCCGCGAAATCCTGCACCGACTCCGGGAACGTCCGGTGCCGCGGGATCACCTTGTGCTTGTTGGCCAGCTCGACCCAGAACTGGAGGGCGTCCACCGCGGGCTTCTCCGCGAGGTAGACCTTCTTGAAGTCGGGGCTGTGGGTCCGGCCCCCGTTCTGGAGGATGAAGGACATCAGGAGCCACGGGTCGTCCGGGATCGTCAGCCCCCACTGGGTGGCCTGCCCGGAGGCGTCGCGCACTGTGGCCTTCTGCGCCGTGGCCAGCAACTCGTCCCAGGTCGTGGGCGGCTTGTTGGGATCGAGGCCGGCCTTCCTGAACAGGTCCTTGTTGTAGTAGAGGATGGGGGTGCTCCGCTGGAAGGGGATGGCCCAGACCTTCCCATCCGCCTTCAGATCGCTCACGAACCCCGGAAAGAAATCCCCGAGGAATTTCTCGCCTCCCTCTCGCTGGACAAACTCATCCAGGGGAATCACGGCATCCAGGTCCCGCAGCGTCACCACGTCAATGGCCAGGTGCACCGCCACATCGGGTGGGTTTCCCGCCTGCAGGGCCGCCACGGTCTTCTGCATGTTCTGCCAGTAGTTCCCGCCCCAGACCGGTTCCACCCGGATTCCGGGATGGGCCTTGTGGAAGTCGGCCACGTAGGCCTCGATCTCCTTCACCAGCGGCCCCGTCAGGTGGACGGGATAGTAGAACTTGATCTCCGTCGCCGCCCAGACCGGCGCGGCCATCACCGCCAGGAGCAGAACCAGAATCCACACCCTCCGTTTCATGGATTTTCCTCCTTCAGAGTAGGGACGCCGGGGCGTCCCGGTTGACTACCCACCAAGCCCCGACTGCATGAAGCTATTGATGAAGCGGCGCTGGAAGACGAGAAAGAGCAGCAGCGGCACCGCAACGACCATCAGGGTCGCCGCCATGAGCATCGTCCAGTCGGCCGCCCCCTCGGCGGTCTGGGCGAATATCCCCAGGCCGAGCGTCAAGGTGCGGGCCTTGCTGGTCTCGGTGATCACCAGCGGCCAGAAGAACTCGTTCCAATGATAGGTCAGGCTCACCAGGGCGAAGGCCAGATACCCCGGGACCGCCAGCGGGACGGCGATGTAGGCCAAGAAGCGCAGGCCGCCACAGCCGTCCAGAGATGCCGCCTCCTCCAGTTCTTTCGGGATGCCCTTGAACGTCTGCCGGAGCAGAAACGTCCCGAAGGCAGACGCCAGGTACGGCGCCATGATGGCCAGCCGGGTATCCAGGAGCCCGAGGTTCACGATGGTGACATAGTTCTGGATGGCCGTGCTCTGCGGGGCGATCATCAGTTGCACCAGCAGCAGGATGAAGAGGACATCGCGCCCCCAGAACTCCATCCGGGCGAAGGCATATGCGGCCAGGGTGATCGTGATCAACTGAACCCCCAGGAGGCCGAAGGCCACGACCAGCGTGTTCCAGTAGTACCGCCAGAAGGGCATGGCGTCCAGGACGCCCCAGAAGTTCTGCAGAGTCGGGTGCGCCGGCAGCCACTGGGGGATCAGGGAAAAGATCTCGTTCCGCTCCTTGAAGGCCGTCAATGCGATCCAGAGGAACGGCACCACGATCACGAGCCCCGCCAGGAGCAGGAGGCCATGAACCGTCAGGCGCCAGAGGGGCCGGCTACGCATAGTGCACCCGCCGGTGGAGCATGCGGAATGCCAGGACCGTCAGTCCCAGCAGGATGAGGAACAGGATCCCCGAGACCGCCGAGGCGTACCCCATGTCGAAAAAGCGGAAGGCGTTCTGGTAGATGTAGAAGATGAAGAGGTTGGTGTTGTTGCCTGGTCCCCCCTGGGTCATCAGGTACACCTGGTCGATCGCCTGGAAGGAATCAATCACGGCCATGATGGCCACGAAAAAGGTCGTCGGTGACAGCAGGGGGAGCGTGATCCGCCAGAACCGCTGCCACGGACTTGCGCCCTCCAGGATGGCCGCCTCGTACAGGTGTTCAGGGATGACCTGAAGGCCCGCCAGGAAGATCACCATGTAGTACCCGACCCGCTTCCAGATCCCCACCAGGATCAGGGCCGCCAGGGCAAAGCGACTGTGCCCCAGCCAGTGAATGTCCGGCAAGCCTAGCGCCTTCCCGTAGAAGTTCACCAGTCCATAGCTCGGCGTGAGGATCCACAACCAGATCATCGCTGCGGCGGCCATGGGAATAATGGTCGGATAGAACAGCGCCGCTCGGTAGATCGCCAGGCCCCGAACCTTCTGGTTGATCAACAGGGCCAGCACCAGGGCCAGCGCCAGGCTGATAGGAATTGTCCCCACCGCGAACAGAACATTGTTCTGGAGCACTTGCCAGAAGAGTGGCGTGGACCAAGCCTGGACATAGTTACCTAGCCCGATAAACTTCATCTTCGGCGTGGCCAGGTTCCACTTGAACAGGCTCAGGTAGAAGGTCTTCAGGATCGGATAGTGGGTGAAGACGAAGAGGAAAAGGAAGGTGGGCAGGATGTACAGGTACGGCCGGGCCACGGCCATTACTCGGCGCCGGGTCCGCACCCTTCCGCGCGCGCCGGCAACCACTGCCGCTGGAACGACGCCTGCCGGAGTCCGGGGTTCCACCGTCCGATTCATGTCGGAGTCCTTCTCCTCGGCGCCGCGGATAATTCGGTTAGATCCGGCCTGGATCGCCCACGATCGCAACGGCCCGGATCGGCGACCCATCCAGCCCTGCCAACGCAAGCGGAAGGCCCACGAAGAACACCTCCCCCCGCGGCAGGCGTGACAGGTTGATCAACCCTTCGGTGACCGCGATCCCCGCCTTGAACAGCAGCTCGTGAACCCTCTTGTACTCCTTCGGATGGACCGACGGCAGATCCAGGCCGAGCATAACGATTTTCCGCCGGATCAGCCACCGGGCGGCCTCGACCTCGATGCCAGGGAATTTCTTGAAGAAGGCGGCACCCTTCACCCGTTCTCCCCACCCGGTGTTAACCAGGACCCGCCGTGCGGTGCTGCCGGCAGGCCAGGCCGCCTCCAGGTCCCGCCGCGTCACCCGCGCCCGGTCGGGGCGCCTGCGCACATCCAGGACCGCCGCCGGGCCGACATAGTGCGCCGGTGAGATCCGGTCAATGGATGCTCCCGCGGGTAAGAAGTGGCTGTAGGCGTCGGTGTGCGTCCCGAAGTGGGTCGGCATCAGGACCTGCTGGCACCGGAAGCCGATGTCGGCGAGGTCCCCGAAGTGAATGAATCCCGGCCGCGGCTCGCCGGGGAAGTTCGGCATCTCGTGCGTGATCTTCCGCGTCAGGTCAATGATCCGTGCTCGCTGTCCGCTCGCCATTCCCCCTCCGTCAAACGCAGGGGTCGGGGGTCAGGTGTCGGGGGTCGGGGTCCGACCCCTGATCCCCAGCCCCTGGCCCCTAGCCCCCGCTCCTCAGATCTCCAACATGACTTTGATGGCGTCCCGGCCGCTGCGGGCCGTCTCGTACGCCTCGGCAAACCGCTCCAGCGGGAAGGTGTGGGTGATCACCGCCTCGGTGTTCACGCGGCCGTCGGCGATCAGGTGGAGCGCCGCGTCCCAGGTCCCCGTCGGGCACACCGCGCCCAGCACCTCCAGGTCCCGCATCATGATGTCGCTGGGCCGGATCTCGGCCAGCTCGTCGCCATAGTATCCGATGACGCCCACGCGACCACCGGGACGCACGACCTTGATCGCCTGCGACAGCGCCTTCGGGTTCCCGGAGCACTCCATGACGACGTCCGCCTCGGCATTCGCGCTCCCCAGGGCCTCCGCCAGCGACATCTTGGACAGGTCCAGGATGCCCGTCGCCCCGAGGCGCCGCGCCAGATCCAGCCGCTCCGCCCGAAGATCCGCCTGCCAGACCTCGGCCGCTCCCGCCGCGCGGCAGACCTGCATGGTGAAGAGGCCGATGGGTCCCGCCCCCAGGACCACGACGCGATCCCCCGGGCCGATGCGTGCGCGCCTCGCCCCGTAGAGGGCCACGCCCACCGGCTCCGCCAGGGCGGCCGCTTTCAGCGAGAGGCCGGACGGCAGCACCCGGACGCTCCGCGCGAGGGTCACCAGGTATTCGGCGTGCGCCCCGTTCAGGCTGAAGCCCAACTCTTCCATCTTCCGGCACAAGTTCGGCCGCCCGCCGACGCACGCGGGACAGATCCCGCAGGTGACCAGGTTATCCGCCACGACATCCCGGCCCACCAGTTCGGCGTGCCCGGGCGGCGCCTCGACCACCTGCCCGCTCCACTCGTGGCCGAGGATGATGGGGTACTTCGCCTGGTCCGGCATCGTCCCGTCGATGAGGTCGAAGTCCGTGGCGCAACAGGCGCTGTAGCGCACCCGAACCAGGACTTGGTCCGCCCGGGGAACCGGCCGCGGCAGCTCTTCCAGGCGCATCTGGTGCGGGCCCCGCAACAGGACGCCACGCATGGTCGCATTCACATCCACTTCCTCCGCTGACAAGGCATGGAAGGACTGACAGAGCCAGCCGAAAGGCACAACTCATGTCATGGGAAAGCGTCGCTGCCGTTTACCACATGCTCGGATCGAATTCAATGGATTTCAAGAATAAGGGTGTGGCAGCGATTGCGGGGGCCGAGGGGATAGATGGGGTGATAGGGCTGAGGTGTGTGTGGTCGCTGCGACGCCTTGACCTATCAGGACACGTGGGTACCCGTGGTTGGCGTTACCGGCGAGCAGCCCGGGATCGGTGAGTCCGACGCAGCAGTTCCAGTTCCTTGCGTAGCGGGGCCCAGTACTTTCGGTCGGCAGCCCGCTCCGCTTCCTGTTCCCGCCGGAGGGCCTCCCCCAAGCGCTCAAGATCCCCCGTTGCGGCAATGCTGAGAAGTGGGCGGGCTGCCGCCAGGCGTCGCGCGCGGGCCGGCCGACGGCGCACCAGTTCCGCCAGCAGCTCAGGCGTCCGCAGCTCGCGCAGCCAGAAGTCCACCCGTCTGGGGTTCGGGGTATTCCTGTTTCTGAAATAGTCCGCCTCGACAAGTCGCCGGACCATCGGCCAGTCCCTGTCGCGTTGGGTCTTCTTGGCGGCGACCAGATCGGGCAGGCTCAGGAGGTTAACGCGCCCCAGCTCCCGGCTGGAGACCACCTCCCGCCTATCCCAGAGCTTCTCAAATGTGTCGCAACCGCGGAGCACGGACATAATATCGATCCTGAGTCCGGCCACTTCGGGCTCCTGGCAGCGGAAGTGACAGCCATGACCGCGAAGGAGGTACAATTCCTCCAGCGGGGGGACGAAGACCGGTTCTGCCGCCAGCTCTTCCAGCGCTCGTCGCAATCGCGTGAGGTTGCCCTGCGAGCAGAGCACCGCCACGTCAACGTCCCGACTGAACTCGGCGGCGCCGTAGGCGATGCACGCCTGCCCGCCCATGAGCAGCGCCCGAACCCGATGCTTCCGGAAAATGGAAAGGACTTTGCGTATCGGGTTCGGGGTCAAGGCTCCCTCCCAGCCCCAGGTAAGTCGCCCACAGCTTCTCGCTTTCAGAGAGGCGCTGTGCTGGCGTAAGCGACCACCATTCAATGTCCTCGGGTCGAATCTCGTATTTCGGCATCGCTGAGGGGGGTGAGGGTGATAAGAATTTGCTTTCGGGGGTGCGGGGCCGGGCCATCGGCGAGGGGCGCCGCACGCCCCCCAGTTCCACCCGAATGCCGGGAGCATGGGACGGAGCGGGCGGCATTGTCAAGGAGAAAGTGCGCAGCGAAACCTTTCGTCACGGCTAAGCACCCTCTGTGGCCTCCGGCGAGTCGTGCGCGCGGGGAAGCCAGGGCACGAGGTGCCGTAGGATCTTTTCGATGACCTCCTGCTGATCAATGAAGGCAATGATCCGCATCTCGCCGGCACACCTGGGGCAGAGCAGGGGATTTGCCTGCGCGCGCGGGCCGGAGGCCGAGGTGGGTTAGGATCGTCTTAGATCACGTCTACAGAGACGGCCTGTGCAGAAATGCTGCGGATCGGTTGACCTACAAGTGAAAAGAACCCATTGGCGCCAACGATCCACCCTTCGCCTCTTCCTTTCACCTTGGCGCCCTGCCCGCCACCATCACCTGCACGCCGCACCGCCGGATGCGCGCGAGCATGGACCGGGGCGACGCGGCGTCGGTGACGAGGACCTGGGCGGCCCCGATCGGCGCGAACGTTGCCAGCGTCACCCGGCCGAACTTGCTGTGGTCCGCAACCACCACCACCCGCGACGCCTTGCGGATCATGGCGGCGTTGGTCTCGGCTTCCGCCAGGATCGGCGTCGTGTAGCCAGCCTTCAGATCAATCCCGTTGGCGCCGAGAAAGAGGATGTCTATCTGGAGCCGCTCCAGCGTCCAGAGCGATGGGGGGCCCACCAGGGCGTCCGCCGGGGTCCGGAAGTGGCCACCGGTCAGGATGATGTTCGACTGGCCCCGATCCAGCTCCAGGGCGATGTTCGTCGAATTGGTGATGAAGGTGAGATCGGTCCGCGGCGCCAGGGCCCTGGCTACATGCCACGTGGTGGTCCCGGCACCCAGCGCGACGACGCTCCCGGGGGAGACCAGGGCGGCCGCCTCCTTGGCGATGACCTCTTTCTCCTCCACATGCTGCTGCCGGGAGTTCGAGAAGTGGGACTCCTCCGTCTTCCCAAGTTCCAAGACGGCCCCGCCGTGAAGCCGGCGCACCAGCCCTCGCTCCCCCAGGACGGCGAGATCCCGGCGCACCGTCATCTCGGAGGCGCGAACCGCGCGGGCCAGCCGGCCCACCGAGACCACCCCGTGCAGTTTCAGGAGGGCCAGGATCTTCTGTTGGCGGAGCAGCGAGTGCACGGTCGAATCCCCAACCCAACACAGCTCACCAGCACAACACCAAGGCACCAAGCATTCCCTGAAGAATAGTCAGGGGTTTTTTGGTATCTCGGTGCCTTGGTGATACACCTCCGTCACCGGCGGCGTAACGGGGGGCGGTACCGCTTTGGAACCCCACCGGGCATGGCCAGCACCGCCAGGATCTGGTCGTGGATCTTCCCGTTGCTGGCGACGGTCTCTCCTCCGAAGCTGTCGAAGGGCCCGCCCCGGAAGTCCGACATGAGCCCGCCCGCCTCCTCGACGATCAGGCCTCCCGCGGCGACATCCCAGGGCGACTGGTCGATCTCCCAGTACCCGTCGAACCGGCCGCAGGCCACGTAGCAGAGGTCCAGGGCGCCCGCGCCGCGATCCCGGACCCCCAGCGAGCAGGTGGCAAAGCGAGTGAACGTGCGCCCCACCGGCCCGGCGAATCTCCCCACGCGATGGGGAAGCCCGGTCCCCAGGAAGGCCGCCTCGAGAGCGCTGACCTCGGAGACGCGGATGGGCCGGCCGTTACACCACGCGCCGGCCCCCCGGACGGCCACAAACAGCTCCTCGTGCACCGGGTCATCCACGACGCCCACCTCCACCCGGCCCTCCCGCTCGACGGCAATCGACACGCAGAAACTCGGGATGCCGCGGGCGAAGTTCTTGGTCCCGTCCAGTGGATCCACGATCCAGCGCCACTCCGTCCCGGCCGTGGCGTCCAGCCCTTCCTCGGCCAGGATGCCGTGAGCCGGGAATCGGCGGCGAAGCCGGCGCACGATGAGGCTCTGGGCCTCTATATCGGCCGCAGTCACCACGTCCGCAGGGCCCTTCAGCGTGACCTGCACCGCCGTTCGGAAGCGTCGGCGGAGGATGCGACCTGCGTCGAGCGCCAGGGCGATCGCTTCGGCGGTGAGCGGCTGGAGGACGGTCGGCAGGCGGGACACGCGGAATTCGCGGACTGTCACGGTGTTCTCCATTTCAATGAAAAACTGACAACCGACAACGGGCAACTGACAATGGGCAGAGATCCGAGCCACACAATTACGACTCGGACCACACCATCTTCCGGTTGTCGGTTTCTCATTGTCGGTTTGGAATTTTCCATTGCGGTCAGCCGTCCGCTGGAAAGAGCATGACGTCGTTCGGGCGCACGGCGAAGCGAACCCGCTCGCCCTCCTTCCGCAGGCGGGCCGGGTCCGGCTTGTGCTCGTCCAGGTGGATCAGGGAGCCGTCCGCCAGGCGGAGGCGATAGCGCAAGATGGCCCCGAGGAATTCGCGGTTGGCCACCACCCCTTCCCCCAGCGTGGCCCCGGGGATATTTCCGCCTTCGGGCAGCAGCTCGACCGCCTCCGGTCGAAACACCGCCAGCACCTGCCCTGCGGCGACGCCCGCCCGGCGAGCCCGAAGCATCCAGCCACCGATCTCCACGCGAGCCCATTCCCCCTCCGTCCCGACCACCGTGCCCCGAAGGGCGTTGCTGGTCCCGATGAATTGGGCCACGAAGGCGCTCGTCGGCGCCTGATACACGTCCCAGGGGAATCCGACCTGCTCCACCCGCCCGGCATTTATCACCGCCAGCCGCTCCGAGATGGCCAGCGCCTCCTCCTGGTCATGCGTGACATAGATCGTGGTGATCCCCAGGTCGCGCTGCAACCGCCGGATCTCCGTCCGCATCTCCACCCGCAGCTTGGCATCCAGATTCGAGAGGGGCTCGTCCATCAGGAGAAGTCGCGGCCGGATCGCCATGGCCCGCGCCAGCGCCACCCGCTGCTGCTGGCCGCCGGAGAGCTGGTCGGGGCGCCGGTCCGCCAGGGGCTCCATCTGCACGAGCCGCAGCGCCTCGATCGCCCGGTGCCGGAGCTCGGCCGGCGGGACCCGGCGTGCGCGGAGCCCGTAGGCGACGTTCTCGAAGACCGTGAGGTGGGGGAAGATCGCGTAATTCTGGAAGACCATCCCGATGTCGCGCAGGTGCGCCGGCAGGGTGTCGAGCCGCTCGCCATTGCACAGGATGCGCCCGGCGTCAGGCCGGAGGAACCCGGCCACGCAGCGGAGCAGCGTCGTCTTCCCGCACCCGCTGGGCCCCAGCAGCGTGAAGAACTCGCCGCCCTGGACGGTCAGCGACACGTCGGCCAGCGCCTCGACCTCTCCGTAGCGCTTGCGGATCTTCTCGATGGTCAGGATCGTGCTCATCCGCACGGTTCCCCGTGCTGCGGTGCTGCGGTGCTACTGTCAGGACACAAGATCGGTCGTGAACGGCAGCACCGCAGCACCTTGAGCCGCAGCACGCTCTCAGACGGCCGTCACGGCGCGCTCGCCCATCATCCAGTTGACCATCAGGACCGGGATGAAGACCGCCACCAGCAGGATCGTGGACGCCGCGGCGGCGCTGCCGAAGTTGCTGCTGCTGACCTGGCGGTAGATCACGACGGTGATGGTGGACCAGGCGCCGAAATAGAGGAAGATGGTAGCGCTGATCTCCGTGATGGTCTGCACCCAGGTCAGGATCCCGCCCGACACGATCCCCGGCAGCATGAGCCGGGCCGTCACCTTGGCAAAGCTCTTGAGGGGCGACACGCCCAGGCTGATGGAGGCCTCCTCCACCGAGGGGTCAATCTGATGGAGGATGGCCGACCCCGCCCGCACCGAGTAGGGCAGCCGGCGGACGAAGTAGGCCAGCAGCAGGATGAGGAACGTGCCGGTCAGGACGATGGGGGGCTTGTTGAACGCCACGATGAAGGCCACGCCGATTACCGTCCCCGGGATCGCGTACGGGATCATGACGCACGAATCCAGCGCGGCGGTGGTCAGCGAGCGGCGGCGGACCACCAGGTAGGCGATGAGGGTCCCCAGGAGAACGTCCAGCAGGGTGGAGACGCTGGAGAGGACGAAACTGTTGGCGATGGCGCGGGGCACGTTGAACAGGACCTCCCGGTAGTTGCCCAGGCTGAAGTTCGGGTACAGGACCGGCCCCCGGCTCTCGAAGAACGAGGTCACGACCACGACCAGCGCCGGCACCAGGGATAGCCCGATTACGAGGTACGCACAGCCGGTGAGCAGCCCGCGCACGAGGGGCCGTGGTCGCACCGGGGGGGCCGGACGATGCTGGGTCATGGCATACCGCTTCCGGCTCACGGCCCAGTACTGCACCAGCAAGATGGCGGTCGTGCACAGCACCAGGAGCGTCGCGCCCGTGCTGGCCATGGCGGGATTGCCCCCCATCTCGTTCACGAACAGGCTGTACACGATGGTGGGGAGCACCTGGTACCCTTCGCCGATGATCATGGGCGCGCCGAAGTCGGCGAAGGCTGTCAGAAAGACCAGGAGCGCCCCGCCCAGGACCGACGGCATGGTCACCGGAACCGTGACGGTCCAGAAGACCCGCCAGGGCCTTGACCCCAGGCCCTGGGCCGCCTCCTCCAGCGACTGGTCCAGGGCCTGGAGCGCCCCTGCCACCATGAGCAGGACGAACGGGTACAGATTGAGGGTCAGGGCCAGCACAATGCCGTGCATCCCGTACACCGTGGGGATCGTGAGTCCGACATTCTGCAGGAGCGTCGTGACGTACCCGGCCCGTCCGAAGAGCAGAATCCACGAGTAGGCCCCGATGAAGGGCGGCGACACCAGGGGCAGGATGGCCAGCGACTTGAGGACCGCCTTGCCCGGAATGTCCACGCGGGCGAGCAGGAAGGCCACGGGGACCGCCACCACCAGGGCTGCGAGCGTCACCAACCCGCTGACCAGGAAGCTGTGGCCGATGGTGCGGGAGTAATAGGGATAGGCGAGGAAGGCCCGATAGTGCTTCAGCGTGAAGCCGCCGTCATCCCCCAGCAGGCTGGCCCAGAGCAGCCGCCCCAAGGGGATGATCAGCAGAACCGCCAGGAGGGCGAAGGCGATCCCGGTCACACTGGTCCAGATGTCCCAGCGATTACGCATCACGCCTCGTCAGCCACACAGAACGAGAAGGCAGTCGGCAGAAAGCAGAAGGCAGCAAGAGCCTTGCCCTGCCTTCTGCCCTCTGCCTTCTGCCCTCTGCCTTCCTCACTTCACCCGCACGATGATGTCCTGCCACTTCTTCACGAAGGCCGCGTAGTTCTTGCCGGCCCACTCCATGTCGTAGGCCACGGCCTTGATCTCGCTCAGGGGCGCGAACCCCTTGGGCGGGTTCACGTCCGTCCGCGCCGACCGGAGCGAGAATTTTTCGGCGAGGAGATCCATCACTTCCTTGGACACCGCGTAGTCGAGGAAAATCCGGGCGGCCTTGGGATGCTTGGCGCCCTTGATCAGCGCGTTGCCGTCCGGTGGGACCGAGGTCCCGTCCTGGGGATAGATCACGCCCACCGGGGCACCGCCTGCCACCTGGCGCATGGCCGCGTCCTCGTAGGTCAGGCCCGCGTGGTACTCGCCGTCCGCGACCCCCTTGGGCACGCGACTGGAGGACGGGAGGATCTTCGCGTTCTTCATGGTATCCTCGACCACCTTCCAGCCAGTGTCGTTATCGCCGAACACCGTCAGCAGGGTGGCCAGGATCGTGTAGGACGAGCCGGACTTGTCGGCCGCGGCGTAGGCGATCTTGTCCTTCCACTTCGGATCGACCAGGGCCTTCCAGGTCTTCGGCGCGTCCGCCTCGCTCATCAGCTTCTTGTTGTACACGATGACCATGGGGGTCACGTTGTTGGGGATGACCCGCCCCCCCGCCATCCCCTTCTTGTAGATGGCAGCGATCTTGGCGTCGTCCGCCACCGTGTACGGCTCCAGGAGGTCGGCGTTGGCCGCCAGCGGCTCGGCCGCCAGCGCCCAGAAGACATCGCCGAGTGGGTTGGCCTTTTCCGCTTGCGCCCGCTTCAGGACCTCCCCGGTGCCTCCCTCCACGAACTGCACCTTGATCCCGGTCGTCTTCTCGAACATCGGGCCGATGGCCTGGACGATCGTGCTCTGTGCCGCCGTGTAGACGACGACCTGTCCCTCATGATCCGCCGACGCGGCCAACGCTCCCGTCGGCGCTGCCGCCAGCGCCATCACGCCGAGGACCATCGCGCCGTACCGCCACCATCCCCTCATGACTTCCTCCTTCCTTACCAGTTTTCAGTTCTCCCGACCAAGAAGAAGCAACCACAGATACACACAGATCAACACAGATATTTTTCAGCAGGGTTCCGACCTATCCGTGTGCATCTGTGTTCATCTGTGGTTGCATTCGTTTGAGGTTCTCTTCCCTATCCACGAACCTGACCATCCCAGCCGATCGAGGTGACCGACTGCACCCCGCTGTACACCACCGCCATGGTCTCGCACTCGAGCGACTCGCCCGGCGCCAGGGTCCGGTGCCGTCCCGCCGCTACCGCCTTGTCCAGTTGGTGCGGCCAGCCGGTCCAGGGCTCCAGCGCTACATGGTAGTGGCCGCGCCATCCCCCGTACACCATCCAGCACCACAGGACCGGGAACACGTCCCGCGGAAAGACGAGACCGATCCCCATCTCGGCCTTCGGGTCCGTCAGGGCCACCCACCCGTCGGTCAGTTCGGTCGCGTAGTGCCCCTCGCACCACCCTTGGCTCGCCGGCGGAATGGTGCAGACATCGGGATTGGGCCACGGGTACGTCGTCCCCACCGGTCCGAAGGGGGCCGTGGACGTGTGGCCGATGACCCCGACCCGGGCCGGGGCGTCAATCCGGTAGCCCGCCTCGATGCGAAAGCAGGGGTGGATCCCCCACACGAAGTCCATGGGCTGGGTCCCGATGTTGGTCAACCGGTGCCGGAAGCGGACGACCGGTTCGTCCGCCTCCAGGCGGATCCACTTCTCCATCCGGGCCGGGGCGATGACGGTCGTCCGCGTGAGGTGCAGGCCGACGACGGACGGGCCGGCCTCTTCCACCTCCCAGGTCCAGGGAAGCGACCAGAGTTCCCCCAGGTACGGGTAGGTCTCGCCCTGGTAGGTGCTGAGGTCGCAGGTGGGGAAGACCTCGTCCCAGCCCCCGCTCCACCAGTCGTCGAAGTTGCCGCCAAAGGCAGGCAGGCGAGGCGCCAAGCGGAGGTTCTGCCACAGGAGGTTCCGGTCAGAGCGCTTGCAGATGAAATCGTAGAGCTTCGCCCCGACCTCGGGCAGGATCGTGAGGCGCAGGCGGGCGTTCTCCAGGAGGATGGCTCGCAGGTCGTGGTATCGCCAGTGTGGATCAATCCGGGCAGCCCCCATCCGCGCCTCCAGGAATCGCCGTCTCCCACGCCACACCCCAGTCGGGGGGTGCGCGGGGCGCCATTGGCTCACAAATTCAAACAGAAGTCAACACGAAATCACAGAGGCGATCACCTCCGTCTTCGGGCGTTGCGGTCTGAAAGGGCCCCCGTGTCCCACCCCCCGATTTTCGAGCGGCCCCGGGAAAATCTCCTTGACGCGCGCGGCCCACCTGGGGTACACATTCTGCCGTTAACGCTAACAGACTCCCGGCCAAAAAATGCCGAAACCCGTCCGGGCCCCGGTCACGCTGAAACATATCGCCCGGCACACCGGGCTGTCAATCATGACCGTGTCCCGGGTCGTGCGCGGCCGCCCCGACGTCAGCGCGGAAAGCCGCCGCAGGGTCCTGGCCGCCGTGCGCCGCCTGGGGTACATCCCGAACCCCGCCGCCCAGCTGCTCGTCAACCGCACGACCCCTGGCGCGCGGAGCGACCGTATCGTCGGCGCCATTCTCAGCCGGGAGGTCGTCACCTCCCACAGTTACTTCGCCGGGATCATCCAGGGCATCGCCGACGAAGCCCGGCGCTCCGACTGCCACCTCCTCCTGGGGTACGGCCTGGGCGACGTCACCCAGCCGTTGGATTACCCCCGGATGATCCGCGAGATGATGACGCGCTGGCTGATCCTGGTGGGCAAAGTCGCGCCCCGCCTGGTGCGGCAACTGCACGGGACCGGTTTCTCCCTCGTTCTCGTGGACATGCGCCCGCCCCTGCGGGACGCGGACGGCGTCATCTGCGACGACGCTCAGGGCGCCTACGAGGCCACTCGCCACCTGATCAAGCTCGGACACCGGCGCATCGCGCTCATCCGGGGGCCGGCGCGACACCCGTTCTCCCAGGCCCTCACCAGCGGGTACCGGCGCGCCTTCCACGAGGCCGGAATGCCCGTCCGGGATGGCTACGTCGTCGAGGCACCGCTCCGACCGGAAGGCGGGTACGAGGCGGCCGAACGGCTCCTGAAAGGCCAGAGTCGCCCCACCGCCATCTTCACCAATGACGATGTGGCCATCGGGGCACTGCGAGCCATCCACGACCACGGCCTCACGGTTCCGGACGACCTCGCCCTCGTCGGGTACGACGACATCGAGTACGCGGCTCACACCACCCCGCCCCTCACGACTGTCGCCGTCCCGAAGGAGGAGATGGGCCGCATGGCGGTGCGCCGGGCCATCGCCCAGATGGAGGAGGGGGAACGGCACGTCTTCTCCACCACCGTGGTGTCCCACACGCTGTTGATCCGTTCCTCGTGTGGTGCCGGGACCGGCGCCGGCACTGGCGGCCTGCGGCGCCCCCACCGAACCGGAAGGAGTCACCCATGACCGAGACCCTGGCCATCCGGGGGGGGACCCCCGTCGTCCCGAAGGATCTGCACCGTCGCTGGCCCATGATCACCGACGAGGACAAGGCCGCCGTCCTGGCCGCCCTGGACTCTGGCATTCTCTCCGGTCCCTATGCCCCCCAGGTCAAGGCCCTGGAGGAGGAGTGGGCCCGCTACTGCGGCGTCCGGTACGCACTCACCACCAACAGCGGGACGGCCGCCCTGCACACCGCGGTGGCCGCCGGCGGCATCGGGACCGGGGACCAGGTGATCACCACCGCCTTCACGTTCCTGGCCACGGCCCTGGCGGTCCTGCAGCACAACGCCGTCCCCGTCTTCGTGGACATCGATCCGCGGACCTTCACCATCGACCCGGCCAAGATCGCGGAGCGGATCACCCCGCGGACCAAAGCCATCATCCCGGTCCACATTCACGGCGTCCCCGCAGACATGGAACGCATCCAGGCCATCGCGACAAAGCACGGCCTCCTGGTGATCGAGGATGCGGCGCAGGCCCACGGCGCCACCTACCGCGGCCGGAAGGTCGGCGGGATCGGAGACATGGGGTGCTTCTCCTTCCAGGCCAGCAAGAACCTGCCCGCGGGCGAGGGCGGGATGTTCGTGACCAACCGCCCCGACCTGCGGGAACGCGCCAACCGGTTCCGGATGTTCGGCGAGGACATCCAGGAAAGCGACCGGAGGGCCTTCGACCCCGCCCGCCCCCTGGACGGGGTGCGCGAGTACAACTCGCTCACGATGGGGTGGATGTACCGGACCAACGAGCTGACCGCGGCCCTGTGCCGAAGCCAGTTGCGCCGCCTGGACCACTGGCTGGCCAACACGCGCAGTAACGCCGCCTACCTCACCCTGCATCTGGGCAAGATCCCGGGCATCACCCCGCCCTACATCCCGCCCGACTGCACGGCGAGCTACTACCAGTATCGCATCCGCCTGGACCCCCGCGCCGCGGGCGTGGATCTGCCACCGAAGGAGTTCCGCCTCAAGATCCTGGCGGCGCTGAAGGCCGAAGGGGTCGAGGTGAGCCTGTGGCAGACCGTCCCCGTCCCGGGCCAGACCCTGTTCCAGGAGCGGACCGGCTATGGCCTGTCCTGTCCGTGGAAGTGTCCCCTGGGCGAGGAGGTGAAATACGACTTGGCCGAGTACCCGGAGACGATCCGACTGCTGGCTGACTCGCTGGTCATCGGGTCGCATTCCCATCCCCTGTTCCCGCAGCCGATGGAGCTGATGCGGTACTACGTGAAGGCGATCCAACGGGTCTTCGCAAACCTGAACCAGGTGGTGGGCTGACCTGAAACCGTGCTGCCGTGCTGAAGTCCTGCCGTGCTGCTGTTCCGGAACCGCAGCACTGCAGCACTTCCACACCGCAGGACAAGAGGAGGGAGGGTACGTCATGAGAAAAACGAGTGCATTGGTTCTGCTGGCGATCGCCCTGGTAGTTCTGTTCGCCCTGCCCGCCTTTGCGGGCGAGAACAAGGTCACCATCCTGTGCAGCCCCGATCCGGCCTGGTGCGAAGCGGTGAAGCGGGAATTCAGCAAGACCGGGATCCAGACGGAGTTCGTGCGGCTCAGCTCGGGGGCCGCGCTCGCCCGGCTTCGGGCGGAAAAGGCCAACCCGGCGTTCGACGTGTGGTTCGGCGGCACGGGCGATCCCCACTGGGTCGCGCAGGCGGAGGGGCTGGTGGAGTTCTTCCGGCCCAAGGCGTGGGGCGAGCTGCGGCCACAGCTCACCAAGGCAGTGGACGGGCACTATATTCCCTTGTACACCGGACTGCACGGCTTCGGCGTGAACGAAAAGATCCTGAAGGAGAAGAACCTCCCGGTCCCGGAGACCTGGAAGGAATTGGGCGATCCGAAGTACAAAGGGCTCATCGCCATGCCGAATCCCAACACCTCGGGGACCGGGTATACCCTGATGACAACCCTCGTCCAGATTTACGGCGAGGAGCAGGGCTTCGAGCTGCTGAAGGCGATCCACAAGAACGTGGCCCAGTACACTCGGAGCGGTGGCGACCCCAGCCTGCTGGCGGGCCGGGGCGAGGTGGCGATTGGAGTCTCCTTCGCAAACGACGTGGTAGATCGGGCCCGCAAGGGCTTCCCCGTCCGGTTCATCGCCCCAAAAGATGGGACGGGGTATGAAATCGGCGGCCTAAGCTTGGTGAAGGGGGGGCCAAACCGGGAGAACGGGCTGAGGTTCATTGACTGGGCCATCAGCGCGGAGAGCCAAAAGCTGGGGCCCGCGAACGGTGAGCTGAGCATCCCGTCCAACACTAAGGCACCCATTGCAGATGACGTTCCACGCTTTGAGGCCGCCGCTGTCATCGCCTACGATTTCGGGAAGTATGGGACGCCCGCGGTCCGCGATGGGCTGATCAAGAGGTGGACC
>METI01000148.1:5610-48963 GCA_001771285.1 candidate division NC10 bacterium RIFCSPLOWO2_12_FULL_66_18 | reverse complement strand
GGGCCGCCTGGAGCCAGCCCTTGTCGGCGAGCTGCTGGACGTAGGGGAAGGTCGCGTTGGTGAGGGCAAAGGTCGAGGTCCGCGCGTAGGCCCCCGGCATGTTGGCCACGCAGTAGTGGACGATCCCATCCACCACGTACACCGGATCGCTGTGGGTGGTGGGCCGGGTCGTTTCGCAGCAGCCCCCCTGGTCCACTGCCACGTCCACGATGACGGCGCCCGGCCGCATGAGCTTCAACATCTCCCGGGTCACGAGCTTGGGGGCCCTGGCGCCATGGATCAATACCGCCCCGATCAGCACGTCGGCCCGCCGCAGGCACTCTTCGAGGCTCATCCGGTTGGACATGAGCGTGGTGACGTTCTCGGGCAGGATCTCGTCGAGATACCGCATCCGGAGGGGGTTCACCTCCAGGAGATAGACCCACGCGCCCATCCCGGCCGCCACCTTTGCCGCGTTGACCCCCACGATCCCCCCGCCCAGGACCACCACGGTTGCCGGCGGCACGCCCGGCACGCCGCCCAAGAGGACACCCCGCCCGCCCAGCGGCTTGGCCAGATAGTATGCCGCGATATGCACAGCCATCTTGCCCGCCACTTCGCTCATGGGCTCGAGGAGGAGCAGTCGGCCGTCCGCGGTCTCCACGGTCTCGTAGGCGATCCCGATGATCTTGCGCTTGAGGAGGGCCTTGGTGAGTTCCAGATCCGGGGCGAGGTGCAGGTAGGTGAAGAGAACTTGTTCTGACCGGAGCAGGTCGTATTCCTGCGACAGCGGTTCCTTGACCTTCAGGATCAGCTCGGCGTCCTTGAACACCTGGCGCGCCGTGCCGACGGTCTTGGCGCCCGCGGCCTCGTACGCCTGGTCGCTGATCCCGGAGCCGGCCCCCGCCCCCTTCTGGACCAGAACCTTGTGGCCGTGCGACACCAGGGTCTGGACGCCGGCGGGAATCGCCGCCACCCGGTTCTCGTTGTCCTTGATCTCTTTCGGAACGCCTACGACCATCCCATCCTCACGAAAGGAAGGCACTCAGGCACTTAGGCACTCCGGCACTCGGGCACGCCCTTCCTGAGTGCCTGGTCGCCGGAGTGCCTGATTGCCAGTCCTCAGCGTCCCCAGTCTCGCGGGTACCGGAAGTCCCGGTCAATCGTCCGGGACGAGACCTTGGCGATCACGGGCAGCCGGCGCTTGTACTGCGAGGCCTGCACCTTGTGATAGACGGCGCGCACGAATCGCTCATCGAATCCGTCCGCGATCAGGTCGGCCACCTCGTACCGCTGATCCACCAGGAGGTACAGGACCCGGTCCACCTCCTTGTAGGTGAATCCCAGTTCCGCCTCGTCCGTCTGGCCCGCCCACAGGTCGGCGCTGGGCTGCTTTTCCACGATGACGGTCGGGACCTTCAGGTGCAGGGCGAGCTGGCGCACCTGGGTCTTGTACAGATCGCCCAGGGGGTTGACGGCCGAGGCCATGTCGCCGTGGAGCGTTCCGTAGCCCAGGAGCAGCTCCGTCTTGTTGCTGGTCCCCAAGACCAGGCCGCCCAGCCGGGCCGAATGGTCGAAGAGGATGGTCATGCGCTCGCGGGCCATCTTATTCCCGCGCCGGACATTGTCCGCATCCGTGAAAGTGGCGAAGTAGGCATCCACCATGGGCGTGATGTCCACGGTCAGGTTGTGGATGTCCAGGGCCTCCACCACCAGCGTGGCGTGGGCGGCGCTCTCGGGGTTGGAGGTGCGGTAGGGCATCAGGATGCCCCAGACATTCTGGGGACCCAGCGCCTCGGCGGCCAAGAATGCGGAGAGCGACGAGTCCACCCCGCCCGACAGGCCGACGACCACGCGCTCGAATCCCGCCTTTCTCACTTCGTTGTCGATGAAGCCGGTGAGGACCCGGCGCACCGTATCGCAGTTCAGCCGCAGGTCCAGCATGGGTTATCCCGGGTCTCCGCCGCGCGCCCGGAGGATCCGCTGCACCTCCTGCAGCGTCAATTCCAGCCGCTCGTCCCGGAGGAGTGGATTGGCCACCCGCGCCCGCCGCAGGGCGCCCCCTTCCACCTCCACCACCAGGAACTCTTCCTCCAGGTAGCGTGCCTTGGCCAGGGCCTGTCCCGTGGGGCCGACGACCTCCGAACCTCCCCAGAAGCAGGCCCCGTCCTCGTACCCCACCCGGTTGGCGTACACCACGAAGCAGGTGAACAGGTCCCCGTAGGCGCGGATCACTCGCTCCCACGTGCTGGCGTTCTGGAACGGCTCCGCCTGGCCCAGGCCCCGCCCCGGGCTGGCCGACGGGCACAGGATGATCTGGGCCCCGTCCCAGGCGGCGATTCCCGCAGTCGCGGGATGCCACAGGTCCTCGCAGATCAGGATGGCCATGCGGCCGAGGGCGGTGTCGAAGGCCTGGACCTGTGCGCCGGCGGCCAGGTAGCGCTGCTCGTCGAAGATCCCGTAGGTGGGCAGGTAGACCTTGCGGTGGATGTGGCGGATCTCGCCGCCCTCCAGGTAGGCAGCGGCGTTGTGGAAGCGGTGGCCAGGTGCCTCCTCCACGAAGCCCACCACCATGGCCACCCGATGGCTCAGGTTTCGCAGAACATCGAGCGCCGGCGCGTGCTCCGTCAGGGCGACGGAGGTCACCTGGTCCTTGAGGAAGTAGCCGGTCAGGCTCAGCTCGGGGAAGACCAGCAGGTTGACCGACTGCGAGATGGCCTCCCGCGCCGCCTTCTCGTGAAGGGCGAGATTCTTCTCCACGTCCCCCAGGATCGGGGCGATCTGCGCTACTGCCACGCGCGAACGCCGCATGCTTTCCCCCGGCCCGCCTCCACCACTGTCCTTGACACGGACCGTGCGATCCTACTACACTTCCTGCCGCAACTCAACCGCACGCACCCAGAGGCGACCCGGAGGGTATCCAGAGGGTACTCGGGAGGGCGAACTCATGCTCGAGGTGAACGAAGCGCTGCTGGAAGCGCTGTCCCGCTGTCTGAATGACGAGGACCCAGCCGTCCGCCAGGCCGCCGCGGAGAGCCTGGAGCGGCTGGATACGTACCGCGTACTGGACGACCTGCTGGCCGCCCTCGACTCCCCCGATCCGGCTGTCGCGATGCGGACCATGTACGCCCTCGCCGAGCTGCGGCACGAACGGGCGCTGGGCGGCCTCATCCGGGTGTTGCGAAACCCCCGTCCCGACCTTCGCGCCACGGCCGTGCGGCTTCTGGGCGAGCGGCGCGACCCGCGGGTCATCGGGCCACTGATGGAGATGCTGGACGACCCCGACCTGAACGTCCGGATGGTGGCGGTGGAGTCGCTGGGGGCCTTCGAAGATCGGCGCCTGACCGAGGCGTTGCTGGCCCAGTCGCAGGATCCCGATCCGGAGCTGCGGAGAAAGGTGATCGGAGCGCTGGAGCGGCTGGGGGACGCCAGGGCGACCGAGGGACTGACCGCCCTGCTTGAGGATCCGGATCCGGGGGTGCGGCGCCTGGCGGCCGCGGCGCTGGGCCGACTGGAGGTGAGTGGCGATCTATCCGGTTGAGGGGAGGGCGGCCCCGGCCTCGCCCTGGCCTTGGGCGGCCAGATACCTCGCCACGTCGAAGTTCTTGGTGGCGGGATCCACAGCCATGACGATGGACCGCTTGGGCTGGCCGGCGCCCGGATCCCGCTCCGTGAGGTCCACGTCTCGCTCCTCGGCGAGCCGGCGCCCCGTCCGGTCGAAGAGGAGGCGCACGATGGGGCGCGACGAGTCAGCCGGGTTCGCCTTCACCACCAGCGCCAGCTCCCCGGAACTCAGCCGTACGAGACTCCCCACCGGGTAGATCCCCACCATCCGGACGAAAGCTTCCAGCAGCTTCGGGTCGAAGACCGTTCCCGCCAGCGTCTGCATCCGCGCCACCGCCTTGGACGGCTCGAAGGCGTTCTGGTAGGTGCGGACCGTCGTGATGGCATCATAGGCGTCCGCCAGCTGGGCGATCATCCCGAAGAAGCTCGGGTCTTTGTCCGGGTCGATCACGGGATACCCCTTGCGGTCATAGCGCAGGTGGTGCTCCAGGACGACGTCCAGAGTCGCCTGGCTGACGCTGCCCATCTTCTTCACAATCTCGGCCCCGTCCAGGGGGTGGCGCTGGACCTGGGCCCATTCCTCGTCGCTGAGCCCCCGCGGCTTCTGATACAGCTCCTCCGGCCAGTTCACCTTCCCGATGTCGTGCAGGAGGGCACCCAGCCCCACTTCCTTGAGGGTCTCGCTGTCCAGCCCCAGGCTCTGGCCCAGCGCGATGCACAGCACCCCCACGTTCACCGAGTGGTTGAACAGGTACTCGTCGTAGCTCTTGATCATGGTGAGGGCCAGCATGGCGTTCTGGTCGTGGAAGACGCCATCCATCAGCCCCGCCACGGTCGTCTGCGCCTCGGCCAGGGAAGGGATCTTCCCCATCCGGGTCTCGCTCAGGATCCGTTTGGCCGAGCCGACCGCCTCGTGGTACACCGTCAGGGCGCGGCCCATGCCGGTGGGTTCCCCGCCCAGGCCTCCCGTCCCGGCCCCACTGCCCTCGCCAACCTCGCCCTCCCCATCGCCCATGGTGAGAACTTGACTCGACAGCCGGATGGCCTGGACCCCCCGCTGGACGAGGATCTCTTCCAGACGGCCCAGTGGCTTGAAGGCCTCGGGCGCCATGCCCAGCACCTGGACGCACTGGGACACGTCCTCCGACCGGCAGCCCCGCAGGAACTCGAGACTACCGATCCCCCGCTCCTCCAATCGGTGGGCGAACGCCAGGGCCACCGCCTCGGCACCGACGAAGGGGATGCCCCGCGCGAGCAGGGCGTGATCCACCACGCCCAGGACCAGGGAGTCCTGTTCGCGCAGGATCGTCTCCAGGTCCTCCACAGCGCGGGTGAAGAACTTCGCGGTGCTGGGATGGGTGGGCGGATACATCCCGACGCTCTTGATCCCGGCCTGAAGGTTCCGGAGCAGAGATTCCAGTGAAAGCAGGACATCCATGAGCGAGTCCCCGGGTCACGTCCCCGCAAGGACGGCGCCTGGGATCCAGGCAGTCCCGTCGCCCGCGGTCACGGTGTCACGGATTGGCAGGCGCAGTGGTGACCCCCTTCTGGAGTGCGGCGGTGCAGGCACGCCGGACGTCCCCCCGGCGGGAACGCGAGCCCTTCTCGAGCGCCTCGCGCGCCTCGGGCCGTCCCATGCTCAACAGGGCCTGGGCCGCCGCCAGGCGAATCTCGTCGCCGGCGGCCCGGCGGAACCATGTCCGCGTGTACAGCAGCCTGGTCAGGAATGAGACCAGGGCCGGGTCCCCCACGGCGCCGAGGGCCACCACGGCGGCCTTTCGCACGGTGAAGGCCGATCCCGCCAGAACTGGCTGACCCGCCAGGCGCAGGATCGCAGGGACGGATTGCCGCACCCGCGCCGCTCCGAGGAAGCCGAGGGCCAACTCGACCACGCTCGTATCCGGATCCCGGAGGGCCTGCATGAGCAACCTGTGGGCCGACGTCGCCCCAATTTGCGCGAGCCCGCGGACCGCCTCGGTGCGGACTTGCACCTCTCGGTGCCGGACCAGGCGGCCCAGGAGAGCCACGCCGGTTTCCCCGCCGATCTCGCCCAGGATCCTGGCCAGGTCACACGCCAGATCCTGACCCGCCTGCTGCACCGCCTCGGTGAGGTGGGGAAGCGCCACCTCCCGGAACCGGCCCAGGATCTCCACGAGCTGCGTGCGCGTCGCCTCCTGATCCTCGGCGGCCAGGCGGCCCAGCAGCGGGGGAATCGCGGTGGCTCCCAGACCCACCAGGACCTCCGCGAGTTCCGCCCCCGATACAGTGCCCGGACTCCCAAGCTGCTCGATCAGGGAGGCCACAGTTCCCTCAGTCGCGACTGCGTCCACCGCCTGTGCCGCCCGCTCGCGAATCGGCGCTTTGAGGTTCTCGTCCTGCCGGTGCCGGAGAAAACTCCGCAGGATCACCACGACCTCGGTCAGGCGTCCCTCACCGGCGGCCTGAGTGGCAGCCGTCTCGAGCCGCGTGGCCGCCCACTCGTACCCCGCCACGCCGCCCGAGGCGGCCTCGGCCTCGAGCCGCCGGAGGAGGGAATCAACCGTCTGCTCTTCCTTGGACTTGAGGGACGCCAGGAGCGCCTCTGCGATCGAAGGCTCCTGGCCCGCCCCGGGCCCGGCCGTTGGCTGCGCAGACGCGCCGCCTCCGTGTCCAGCTCCACCTGCCGGGCCGCCCGCCCCTGGGCCATCCTGGACCCCCGATCCCTGACCTGCGAGGGCAGGGTCCGAGACGCCGACCCCCGTGGCCCCACCCGCAGCACCCACGAGCCCGAGTCCGCCCACCGTGCCGCCCATATGGGCCGCCTGCCCCGGCCCGGCCGCGCCTGCCTCGAGCCCCTGGCCGGCCGGACCCGCTTCTCCGGCCTCGGCCGCGCCGATCTCGCCGGGACCGCCCGCCCCGCCTGCGCCAGCCCCCTGCCCGCCGCCACCTCCACCGGTCCCTCCCTGCCCGATCTCCCCTCCGCCCCCGGCACCGGTCCCGGTCCCTCGCCCCCCGGAACCCGAGGCCTCACCGAGGCGCTGGAATTCGAACTCGTTCACCTGAATCCGGCGGACGTCGTGCGCCGCCAGAAACTTTGCGGGCCCCCCTGCCTGGAAAATAAGCTTGGGGTCGCTGGTGAGCATCTGCAGAAAGGCAGCCACCTCGTGCGACTCGACCTCTTGGGCGAAGAAGATGCGCTGGACGCGCATCACGAAGAGCTCGCCTGCCATGGAGACGATCTGCTGGTTCTCTGCGCCGACGGGACGCCCTTCGATGCTGAATCCCATCCGGCTGACAACCAGCGCAAGGGGCGCGCGGGCGTCCACCACCCCACGGAGCTGGCTCACGGCACGCTCCAGCGAGCGATTCAACAGGGGATGCCCCGGCGGATAAAAGGACAGGTCCTTCGAGGATCGGCGAAGGGTGACCAGGAGCCCCTCGAGATCCTTCACGAAGGCCGGCCCGGGGGCGCCCGACGTCGGTCCCGCCGCTTGCCCCTCTCTCTCCATCACCACGCCTTCCGCCCGTGTCGGTCGCAACTTCGCATCCACTACATCCTGCAGCCCCCCACGTAATCGCAACTATAGCGACCGTTAACCCGAAGTCAACGGAATTTCCCCCCCCGACTGATCGGGATGGTACCGATTCGCCCGTTGGAATGATCCCGCACGGGGGGGTGGGGGAACGCCAAAGGGTCTCTCGAGTGCTGATGGGCGGGGCCTCGCGGGGCGTTCAAGGAAAGGGTCGCGCGGATCCACCGCGGCAGAAAATCGATGTCATCTGTGCTGGGTCGCGATTCTGCGGTCCCGGGGAAAGATGAGGCGCGCCCGGTCAACAGACGGATACCGGATCCACGTCCAGATCCAGGCGGACGCCTCGTCCTGCCGGGGAGGCCCGGAGTCGCCGGCCGGCTTCGCTCACGGCGGAGCGGAGGCGGCCGGCATCCGGCCCGCGTACCAAGAGGTGCCACCGGTAGCGCCCGCGGACCCGATAGAGTGGCGCGGGCGCTGGGCCGTTCAGGTGGCCGGCCCCGATCCCCCGCGCGCCGAGGAGCCGCACGAACTCCTTTGCCGCTGCCTCGGCCGCATCCGCCTGCGGGCTGCTCAGCACCGCCAGGACAGCCCGCGCGAATGGCGGAAGCTCCTGCTCGCGCCGCAAGCGGCTCTCCGCCTCCCACAGGGCGGCGTAATCCTGCATCTGCACGGCACGCAGGATATAGTGATCCGGATTGAAGGTCTGGATGAGCGCCAGGCCGGGTCGGTCGCCCCGCCCGGCCCGGCCCACCACCTGCGTCAACAGGGCGAAGGTGCGCTCGCCCGCCCGGAAGTCCGGAAGGTGGAGCGCCATGTCGGCCGAGACGACTCCGACCAGGGTCACGTTGGGGACGTCGTGGCCCTTTCCGATCATCTGGGTCCCCACCAGGATATCAATCGCCCCCTGCTCCAGGTCCTCCAGAATGCGCGCCGCAGCCTGCCACGTCCCTGCGGTGTCCCGGTCCATGCGCGCGACCCGCGCCCGGGGAAAGCGCTCCTGGACCGCCACCTCGAGCTGCTGCGTCCCGAAGCCGAGATAGCGCAACCGGCTCCCCTGACACTGCGGGCAGCGCTCCGGCGGTCGCCGCTCGAAGTCGCAGGTGTGGCAGCGCAGGCGGCCCCGGGTGGCGTGGTGGGTCAGGGAGACGCTGCATCGGGGACAGCCCAGCACGGACCCGCACTCCTGACACAGGAGCAGCGTCGAGAATCCTCGGCGGTTGAGGAAGAGCAGTGACTGCTCGCCCCGCGCCAGGCACTCCGCCAGGGCCGCGCACAGGGCCGGCGAGAGCAGGCGGTCGCCTCCCTCCACGCGGCGCAGGTCCACGATCTCCACTCGGGGGAGCGGCCGTGCCTCGATGCGCTGGGGCAAGCGGGCCAGCCCGTAGCGCCCCCCCTGGGCCCGCTGAAAGCTCTCCAGCGAGGGGGTGGCCGATCCCAGGATCACCGGCGCCCCGAGCAGCTTGGCCCGCATGATGGCCACGTCGCGGCCGTGGTAGCGTGGGACCTCTTCCTGCTTGTAAGAGGGGTCGTGCTCCTCGTCCACGACCACGATACCGAGGGCGGGCAGCGGCGCAAAGACGGCCGAGCGCGCCCCCACCACGATGTCCGCCTGGCCGCGCCGGATCCGGCGCCAGGCGTCGTAGCGTTCGCCGCCCCGCAGGCCGCTGTGCAGGACCGCCACGCGGCCGCCGAAGCGCGCCAGGAATCGCCGCACCGTGAGGGGCGTGAGGGCGATCTCCGGCACCAGGACCAGGGCCTGGCGCCCCTGCGCCAGGGCGGCCTGGATCGCCTGAAGGTACACCTCCGTCTTGCCGGACCCGGTGACCCCGTGAAGGAGCACCGGGAGGAACCGGCGCTCCGCGAGCGCCGACGTGGAGAGCGCCACCGCCTCCGCCTGGGCCGCAGTGAGCTCCCGGGGGAGATCCGTCGGCTCCCGCCCCTCGGGAAACGCGAAGGGATCGCGCGTGACCTCCACCTCGCGGACGTGCACGAGACCCTGCCGGATCAGCGCCGCGAGGGCGGCCGGGCTGCCCGCGGCCGCCTCGGCCCTGGGCAGCCCCCTGCCCGCGGCCGCCAGCGTCCGGAGGATCGCGCGTTGCTTGCTGGCCCGCGGAGGCAGTGGGGCAGACTCGGGGTCCACGCCGGGGGCGAGGAAGCAGTACGGGGCGGTGAGCGGGCGGATGCGGGGGGGTCGCACCTCTCCGATGAGCTCCACCAGGCCGCGCCGGGCCAGGGCGTGCACAACGCCGCGGGCCTGTCGCCAGCGGCGCGAGAGCGCCGGAAGCGCCGCCTCCCCCCGGACCCGGAGAAACGCCAGGACTTCCCGCTCCCCGGGACGCAAAAGGCTGCCACCGTCCATGGCGGCGGCCCCCGCAGGCGTCAGGCGAACCATCTGGCGCGTCAGGCTGTCGATCCCGGGCGGCAGGGCCGTCCGGATCACTTCCCCCCAGGGGCAGAGGTAATAGTCCGCCACCCATCGGGTGAGTTCGAGGAGGTGCGCATCCAGGAGAGGCTCGGCATCCAGGATCTCGCGCAGGTCCTTCGTGTCCGCAACCGGCGACCGATCCCGCGTGCCCACCAGGTAGCCGGTCACCGGACGCCGGCCCAGTGGAACCAGGGCGCGCTTTCCAGGCACCGCGAGCTCGCGCCACTCTTCCGGTACGCGGTAGGTGAGGGGCGTCTCCACCGATGTGGGGAAGACCACGTCAACGTAGGCGGGCTTCGGGGTCGTCATCTCTCATCCGGGCAGTCAGGCAATCTGGCAACCAGGCGATCTGGCAATTCGGCAATCTGGCCATCAGGGGTTCCGCGTTGCCGAGTTGCCTGATTGCCTAGCTGCCCGATTCCCCGGGTGCCAGAGCTTGCGGGCCGGCGCGCTGCATCTCGAGCAGGAGGAGCTTCATGTCCTCCCACACCGTCTTCTTCTCGCGGGGATTGCGCAGCAGGAACGCCGGGTGATAGGTGGGCAACAGCGGGATCCCATGAAAGTCGTAGAACCTCCCTCGCAGGCGCGAGATGGGCTCCTTGGTCCGGAGCAGCGTCTGGGTCGCGGGCCCGCCCAGCGCGCAGATGAACTGGGGGCCGATGGCCTGGAGTTGCTTCAGGAGGAACGGCTGGCAGGCCAGGATCTCGTCGCTCTCGGGGGTCCGGTTGCTGGGCGGGCGGCACTTGATGATGTTACAGATGTAGACGTCTTCGCGCTGCATCCCCATGGCCTGGATGATTTTGGTGAGGAGCTGGCCGGCCCGGCCCACGAAGGGCTCGCCCTGGGCGTCCTCGTCCGCGCCCGGCGCCTCACCCACGAAAACCAGGCGGGCGTTCGGGTTGCCGACGCCGAAGACGATCTGGGTCCGGTGCCGGTGCAGCTTGCACCGGGTGCACTCCCCCAGCTCCTCGCGCACCTCACTCAGGGTCAGGCGGCGGGCCGGGGCCGGCGACTCCGGCCACCGGACGTCCGTGTACTCCAGACCCATTTTGCGTTGCGCTTCGAGGTACGCGCGGACCTCACCCACGATCTCACGCAACGCTGTCCGAGGATCGCTGGCCATGCCCGCTCCCTGGGAAAATGGAAACTGGAAGTTGGAAGTTGGAAACTGGTGGGGAGGCGCCTTAGCCAGTTTCCAATTTCCGGTTTCCGGTTTCCGCTCGCTGGTTCCGCTGTTTCAGGAGCTGCACCACCCGGTCGAGGATCCGGTCGGCCACCACGCGTTTCGAGAGCAGTGGAAGTTCCTCCACGCCCCCCCGGGCGTCCAGGATCTTCACCACGTTGGTGTCGCTGTCAAAGCCCGCGCCGGGCTGGCGGAGGTCGTTGGCCACCATCAGGTCCAGGTTCTTCCGCTGCAGCTTCTTCCGGGCGTTGGCCACCAGATCATCCGTCTCGGCGGCGAAGCCCACCAGGATCCGCCGGCCCTTCCGCTTCCCCACCTCCGCCAGGATATCGGGCGTGGACTCCAGCGTGACCTCGGGGACGGTCTCGTCCTTCTTGATCTTCCGGCTCGCCACCTGCTTCGGCCGGTAGTCCGCCACCGCGGCCGCCTTGATCACCACCGTGGCGGCCTCCAGCTCTGACAGAACCGCGTCGTGCATCTCCTGCGCCGTCTCCACCCGGTTCAGGTCCGCACCCCGGGGCGGGGGGAGGGATGTGGGGCCGCTGACCAAAATCACCCGCGCCCCACGGAGACCGGCCGCCTCGGCGATGGCATAGCCCATCTTTCCCGAGGAGCGATTCGACAGGTAGCGGACCGGGTCCAGGGGTTCCCGCGTGGGGCCCGCCGTGACCAGGACAACCTCACCGACCAGATCCCGGGAGGACTCGAGCAGCCGTTCGATGGCCTCGACGATGTCTGCCGGTTCCACCAGGCGTCCCGGTCCCGTGAGCCCCGACGCCAGCTCCCCGCTGGCCGGCCCCACGATGTGGACGCCCCGGTCGCGCAATCGGGCCAGGTTCTCCTGGACCACAGCGTGCTGATACATGTCGCTGTCCATGGCGGGCGCCAGGAGAATGGGACAGCGGCTGGCCAAGTAGATGTTGGTGATGAAGTCATTAGCCAGGCCGTGGGCCAGCTTGGCGATGGTGTGGGCCGTGGCCGGGGCGATGACGAACAGGTCCGCGTGCGCCGTCGCCGCGATGTGCCCGATCTGGGACCCATAGGCCAGCGAGAACATGTCCAGGAGCACCGGCTGCCGCGACAGGGTCTCGAAGCTGAGCGGCGCCACGAACCGGGTGGCCGCCTCCGTCATCACCACCTGGACCTCCGCGCCCCGCTTCGTGAGTTCCCGGGTGAGGTCCACCGCCTTGTACGCCGCAATGCTCCCGGTGACCCCGAGCAGAATGCGTTTTTCTTTCAGCACGACCGCACCTCATTCCCCGCTGGCGTCAGCAGGTCCATCACCCCGGCAGAGGCCTTCCGACAATAGCACCCTCTCATCCATGCCAATGTTCATCGATGAGGCTCAGCGGCGGGCCCATGCGTATGCGTGGGTCGCCCGCTGGAGCCCGTGGTTCGGCCACTACCGTGATATCAATCTCTGGGAGGCCTCATACAGCGTATCTGGACAGATGTCCTGCTTATGGGGCCAAACGACGGTACCGCCGGACACGAAGGCCTGCCTGAAGTATCTGATGTCACGCAGTTCCTTGAAAACGCCGAAATCAAGGAGTGGGGCGCAGTCGTACAGTCCAACTTCCCCGTTGGAAAAAGTGACTTCGAGTGTGTAGTCATCTCTTGCAGTGACGGATTTCACCCTAGGATTCATCGCTCACCTCAAGGGTTCGATCTTGAACGGATTCTGACCGCTCGCCGCGACCTGCTAATCCGCCACGAGCTCATCCCGGTGTATCTCGACCCAGGCCAGAACCAACCTCATCTTCCCGGGCGAGTTGAAGGGCAGCGACGGCCTGATCGCGGCTGACCGTGGGGAAGTCCCCCAGAAAGTCGTCGAGCCGATCGCCGGCCTCGAGATAGTCAATAAGGGTCTGGACCGGGACGCGCGTGCCCGCGAAGATTGGAGTGCCACCGAGGATATCCGGATTGGATTCGATGATCCCAGGCTGGGGACTCATGGGTCTGCCTCCGAGGTAATAGTACCGCAAGGCCCAAGGAGTGTCACGTGTGAGTAACGCTCCGGCTCAGCGGCGAGAGCCTTGCGAGCGCCCGTCTCGAGCCGGTTGTCATGCGACCTGTTGCATCTTGTTGGCAAAGTCACGTCCGGACGTGGGAGGAGGCAACGCCTTTCCGTCCGCCTTGTACAGCGCGACCGCTTCTTCCACGATTCTGCACAGTTCGTCGAAGACTTCCCTTTCGTTGTCCCCGTGGCAGCCCCCGTAAATTAACCCCGGCGAACTTCCCACATAGCACTGGTCCTCTTCCGACCACTCGACGATCTTTACGTATCGAGCGCTCTCTTTCATTTCTTCGACTCCTCGATTGCAAGCTGCGCCGCCCGGACCTGGTAATGCTTTGCATCATCGCCCG
The DNA here is from genome assembly GCA_001771285.1 of candidate division NC10 bacterium RIFCSPLOWO2_12_FULL_66_18. Classification (GTDB taxonomy): domain Bacteria; phylum Methylomirabilota; class Methylomirabilia; order Methylomirabilales; family 2-02-FULL-66-22; genus 2-02-FULL-66-22. Next base: position 35,933 of record METI01000148.1, on the reverse strand, counting down.
GGTTTCCTGATATGCTTACGGGTTTGGCGACCTTCGGGTGAACAAAGTTCCGATGGCTCCCTTTGCCTCCGCGATCCATGAATCCCGCCCGTTCAAGCTCAGCGATGAGCTCCCTCACCTTGGGTGGCACCGAATCATCCTTTGTCCACCGCTCGGCTAACGCCCTGCGTCTCACCCGCGGCCGCACGAGATCGCACCAGCAGCCGTCGGGTGCAGCCGCTTCGGCAGCCGCGTTTCACCTGCGATGTACGAGCTCTCCAGAATCCAAGCCGTGCTTGTGGGCGTGCTCGACGATCGTCCTTGCCGCGGTCAGGCGAGTTACAGAATCCTTGGCCGTGACCAGAAAAGCCACGTCACGATCAGTGACGAACGAGGCGCCGGACGCGCCAACGGCACTGCACACACGCAGACATCGGTCCTCGATGTCATCCCAGAAGCGGCTGCGGTCACGCTGAAGGTGCTGATACACGACCACGACAGACGAACCGCCAATTCGTGGCGAACAGCCTCGCAAATCCTCATCGAAGAGGTACTTGTCGATGCCGACCCGCCTCTTATAGCTGCCGCTGCCCGCGTTGAGACCGATGTCCGGATCGAAGAACACAACTGCCTCTTCTAGCGACGAATCTGGGATTCTTCGGAAATATGCCTCACGGGTCGCGTGCGAATAGTACTGGTCTGACGTGTCGCCAATGGGCCGGTACTCGATCCCGCGGGAGGCGAAATACTTGCGCATCTCCTTGACCTCTCGACGGCCAGAGCTGGCGCACGATCGAAGGAAGGAGTGAAGCTCGCCGCGCCGTGCACCCGCATCGTACCGCTTGAAAACTCCCTCCCTCGTCCCATCCGGCTGTGTGAGCATGGCAACATAGCAGAGGGCACATCGACCCTCTGGCAAGGCGACCAGATCCTCCAGCAGGTCCCACTTGAAGAAGTCGCGCTTGTCAGCAAAGTACTGATCCTTCAGAGCAACCTCCGAACCGGTCAACTATGGAGTATATGGTTTCCGCCTAAGATCCCCTCTTCCGATTTCACAACAGGTCTACCGGGCTTCTGACCCGTCGGCCAACCTGGGCAGTTGTCTGGCGACTCATCGGAGGAGTTCCTTATGCCCGATCCGCAGGGGGCGTGAACCCCTCCGGGAAGTGGTTCAGCGGCCGCCGGCCGTGCCCCACGGCCGGGGCGGTCCGGAGCGCCAGCGCTACATACTTCTGGGCCGTGGCCACCGCCTCGCGGACGGACAGCCCCTTCGCCAGCCCGGCGGCGATGGCCGAGGAGAGCGTGCAGCCGGTTCCGTGAAACTCTCCCGGGGTCCGCTGGCTCTCGCGGCGGATGAACTCCCGGCCATCGTAGAGCAGATCCACGACCTGCTCCCCCGGCAGGTGACCCCCCTTGATCAGGACGTGCCGCGGTCCCATGGTGTGAATCGCCCGAGCCGCTTCCTCCATCTCCTCCACCGTTCGGATCTTCCGCTCGCAGAGGAAGGAGGCTTCATCCAGGTTGGGGGTCACCACCATGGCCAGGGGGAAGAGGTGTTCCCGCATCACCGGCGCCGCCTCGTGCTGCATCAGGGCATCCCCGCTGGCGGCGATCATCACCGGATCCACCACCAGGTTCCGCAGACCGAAGTCCCGAATGATGGCGGCCACCGTGCGTATGATCTCACCCGTGGCCAGCATTCCTGTCTTCGCGGCGTCGGCTCCGATGTCCTCCAGGACCGCGCGGAGCTGCGCGGCGATGAAGTCGGTGGTGGGCAGTTCCACCCCTTGCACGCCCCGGGTGTTCTGGGCCGTCAACCCGGTGATGGCCGAGAGGCCGAACACCTTGAAGGCCGTGAACGTCTTCAGATCGGCCTGGATCCCCGCGCCGCCGCCCGAATCCGATCCGGCGATGGTCAATGCCGTGCGCATCCGTTCCCCCGTCAACTCTGCCCCTCCCCTCTCAACGCTTCTTTCTCTCGGGGGGTGGCCTCTTCCCCTATGGCTTCGCGCCTATCGTTTTCGCGGCTCTCGGCTCGCGGCTCTCGGCTCTCTTCGCCCCGTACAGGCTCGCGTACCGCTGGTAGCTGCCCAGCACCCGCTTGACGTAGTTCCGGGTCTCGGTGTACGGGATGTCTTCGGTGAACTCCTCCTCGTCGGCGAACCGGAAGCGCTGGAGCCAGCGCCGCACATGCTGCTGACCCGCATTGTACGACGCCAGGGCCAGGCTGAGGCTGCCCCCATGGTCCCGGAGCAGCTCCGCCAGGTGGATCGTCCCGAGACGGATGTTCACCTCGGGCGCATCCAGGGGCGCGGACCCCCCGAGAGGGACGCGGTACTGCCGCGCCACCTGTTCCGCCGTCTGGGGCAGCAGTTGCATCAGCCCGCGCGCGCCCGCCCGCGACACGGCCCGCGGGGCGAAGGCGCTCTCCTCGCGGATCACGGCCGTCACCAGGAAGGGGTCCAGGCCCTGCTTGACGGCCTGCTCGCTTACGACCGGCCAGTGACCCCGCGGGTACAGGCACTGCCAGAACTCACGAATCGGCGGCTTCCCGTTCTCCTGCACGAAGAGGGGGCGGAGGATCTGCCCCGCCAGCCAGACCGCCTTGTCGTAGCGCTGGAGATCCAGGAACGCCCGGCACGCCTCCGCCAGCGCCCAGCGGTCCTCGGGATGGGTCCGGGCCTGCTCGCTGTACTCCTCGATCGCCTCGTCGTCGAGAGCCAGGCCGTGAAGCGCGCGCGCCTTTTTGGAGTGGAGCGGGTCGCTTCCCGCCGGTCGCTTACCGGCGGCGCGGTCCGCGACCATCGCGGACACCTGCGCCTTGCTCAGGCGCCCCAGACGCTCCCTGGCGCGGAACCAGTAATAGTTCTGGTCCGGCGCCGTCTGCAGGATCGTCCGGAATGCCTCCGCCGCCTCCCGCGGTTTCTTCGCCCTCTCCAGCGCGCGCCCCCGCCAGTACAGCGCCGGCGTCCGCAGCCGTGACCCCGGCTCCTCGGCGAGAAGGCGATCCCATGCGACCAGGGCCGCCTCCGAGTCCCGCTCCTTGTAGGCCAGCCATCCCTGGAACCAGAGGGCCGCGTCCCTCCAGGCCCCCTTGGGGTAGTCGTGCAGGAGTCGCGTGAGATACGCCCGCGACTGCGCCAGCTCTCCCGCGTCGGCGGCCGCCAGCCCCAGGAGGTACAGCGCCTCCTCCGCCCAGCGACTCTGGGGGGCCGCATCCACCAGGAGCGTCATCTGCTCGGTGAACCGCGCGGTGTCACCCGAGCGGCCGAAGCTGCGTCCCAGCCAGTAGATCGCCTCCCCCCGCTCCGCCCCGGGGGCATCCCGCAGCGGCGAGAGCCACTGAATGGCCTGCCCGTACTGCCGCAGCTTGAACGATCCGATCCCCAGGAGCAGGCGTGCCTGGGCCTCCCTCGGATTGCCGGCCATCGCGAAGGGCAGGAGCTCCGGCAGCGCCTGGCCGAAGCGCCCGAGATGGTAGAGCGTCATCGCGCGCTGGAACTGCTCGTCCGGCGAAAACGGCCGGGCGCCGGGAATCGTGGCCAGGAGGTCCTTCGCCCGCTGGCTCTCCGCGCTGGCCGGGAGTTCCACCCAGACCCGGCGGAGAACTTCCTCCGCCCGCTCGGCCCGGCCGGATCGCAGCAGGACCTCTCCCAGCGTCGTCCATACCTCCGCCCGTCCAGCCCCCTGGGGGAACGCCGCCAGATACACCCCTGCCGCTTCCTCTGCCCGCGCAAGGTCCCCTGCCGCGAGCCAGTCCCGCGGGAGGTCCCGGCTCGCGCGCTCGACGAAGAGGCTCTCCGGATGCTGGTCAAGGAGGCGCCGCAGTGTTGCCGCCGCCGCGGCGTGCGTGCCAGCCTTGCGGTACGCCCCGGCCAGGTGCCAGAGCCCATAATCCGCCAGCAAGGAGTATGTGGCGGCCGCACGATCGAGTCGGGGGATGGCCTCGTCGCGCTGGCCCTGCCGCAGCAGGAGGATCCCCAGCAAAAGGTCAGCCTGCCGTCGCACGGCGGAGGGAACGGTGTCGGCCTCCAGCGCCTGCAGCGCAGAAACGGCAGTGGCCAGGTTCCCCGCCGCCACGTCCCGCGCGGCACCTTGGAGGATCGCCTCGGGCGATGGTGCCGCCACCGGCGCCGGCGGCACGGGTGGGGCATCGCCGGCCCCGGCCGCGACGGGCAGGCTGGCCAGCACTAGGCCGGCAACCAGCCACTTACTCATGCTGGGTCTCGTCAGGGCTCTCATCTTCGATCTGCCGGCGTTCGCGCCGGCGGTCGTAGCCCTTCTCGCCCTTGGGGGTGGAGTGTGGGCGCGCCACGGGGCGGATGGCCCAGGTGCGGCGTCGTGCTGGCCGCAGCACCTTGGGACGCTGGCGGGGCGTCATCGAGCTACCGACCCCTCTCACGCCTCGCCGGCCAGGCGCGGAAGGCTCACGTCGTAGGGGGCGCGGGCCACCCCGCACTCCGTGATGATGGCGTCCACGAAACTCGCGGGCGTGACGTCGAAGGCGGGGTTGGCCACGCGGATCCCGGCCGGCGCCACCCGATGCTCGCCGATATGGGTCACCTCGTCCGGCGCCCGTTCCTCGATCGGGATCTGGGAGCCGTCGGTCAGGCTGAGGTCCAGCGTCGAAATCGGCGCCGCCACATAGAACGGGATGCCGTGGGCGCGGGCCAGGAGGGCCACACTGTAGGTGCCGATCTTGTTGGCGACGTCCCCATTTCGCGCGATCCGGTCGGCGCCAACCACCACAACATCCACCTGGCCGCGGGCCATGAAGTGGCCAGCCATGTTGTCGGTGATGAGCGTCGCGGGAATGCCGGCCCGCTGAAGTTCCCACGCCGTCAGCCGCGCCCCCTGCAAGAGCGGGCGCGTCTCATCCACCCACACCATGATGCGCTTGCCCGCCTCGGTCGCGGCCCGGATCACGCCCACCGCCGTCCCGTACCCCGCCGTGGCCAGGCCTCCGGCGTTGCAGTGCGTGAGGACGCGGGCCGGGTCGGGGAGCAGGCTCTGCCCGTGCTGGCCCATGGCCCGATTGATCCGGATGTCCTCCTCTTGCATCGCCCGCGCCTCGGCCACCAGCGCCGCCTTGATCTCCGCCTGCGCGAGGTCCCGCGATTTCCGCGCCAGGTTCAGGAGCCGCCGGACGCCCCACGCCAGGTTCACCGCCGTCGGCCGGGTCCGCATGAGGAGCGACCCCATCGCTTCCAGGGCCGTGAAGAACTCCTTGAAGTTCTCCGTCTGGATGGTCTGGGCGCCCAGGGCCAGGCCCATGGCCGCCGTGACCCCGATGGCCGGCGCCCCCCGGACGCGCATCGTCCGGATGGCGTCCGTCACCTCTTCGATGGTCCGGCACTCGATATAGACCTCCTCCGTGGGCAGCCGGGTCTGGTCAATCAGCCGGACGCTGCCGGAAGGGGTCCAGGCGACGGTGACGAAGTCTTCGGCCATCCCGCACCTCGTGGGAGCCAGGAATTTTATTCAGTCAGCCTAGCACGCCCCCTCACCGATGCAAATCAAAAACTGACTCTCGCTCCACGCTGGAGAAAGCGCTTGACAGAAACCCCGGCGGGATGATAGCTATGACAAATTCACGGAGCCAGAGGGACCCAGAATGCGTGTCAACCGGATGACCAGCTATTACTTCTGGTTTAGCTTTACGGGCGTCTGCCCTCTCGGCTCGAGGCGTCGGATGAGCTAGACCGCATCACATCCACAACTCAGGGCCACGGGGCAGATGAGGCTCCGTGGCCCTTTCATTTTTCTGGGGCGGAGCCGCCCGGCCCGTTCCGCGCAAGGAGGGAGAGGAACATGATCATCGTGATGAAAGGCACGGCCACGGAAACGGACCTGCAACGCGTGATCCAGACCGTGGAGGAGTTGGGCTATCAGCCCCACGTCATCCGGGGCACGCAGCGGAGCGTCATCGGCGCGATCGGCGACGAGCGGGGCAAGGCCCGCCTCCAGTCCCTGGAGGCGATGCCGGGCGTGGAGAGCGTCGTCCCCATCCTGCAGCCGTTCAAGCTGGCCAGCCGGGAGTTCAAGCCGACCCGAACCGTGGTCAAGGTCCGGGACGTGGAAATCGGCGGCGACCGCGTGGTGGTCATGGCCGGCCCCTGCTCGGTCGAGAACGAGGACCAAATCCTGGAGACGGCCAGGGCGGTCAAAGAGGCCGGGGCCACCATCCTGCGCGGCGGGGCCTTCAAGCCCCGGACCTCTCCCTATGCCTTTCAGGGACTGGGCGAGGAGGGCCTGCGCCTGCTGGCAGCGGCCCGGGAAGAAACGGGGCTAGCGATCGTCACCGAGGTGCTGAAGTCCGAGGACGTGGACATGGTGGCCGAGATTGCCGACATGATCCAGATCGGGGCCAGGAACGTGCAGAACTTCGCCCTGCTGAAGCGAGTCGGCGAGGTGGGCAAGCCGGTCCTCCTGAAGCGGGGCATGGCCACCACTATCCAGGAGTTCCTCATGGCCGCCGAGTACGTGCTCTCGGAGGGCACGTACGACGTCGTGCTCTGCGAGCGGGGCATCCGGACGTTCGAGACGGCCACTCGCTTCACCCTGGACCTCAATGCCGTCCCGGTCCTCAAGAAACACAGCCACCTGCCAGTGATCGTGGATCCCAGCCACGGGACCGGTCACTGGGAGTACGTGACCCCCATGGCCAAGGCCGCCATCGCCTGCGGCGCCGACGGCCTGATGGTCGAGGTGCACATACGACCCGAGATGGCGATGAGCGACGGGGTCCAATCGCTCAAGCCGGCCACCTTCCGCCGGCTGATGCAAGAGATCGCGCCCTTCGTGGAGGCCGCCGGGCGAAAACTGTAGGCCATTCCACCCCGGTCTCCCAGGCCCAGGCGTCGCTCGCGGTGTGCCAAGCCGCAGGCGTGCAGGAATCTGCCGCCCGCCAAAGTCGGGCTCTGGTTCAGAGACCCTCGCGTTCCCGCCAGGCCCGGATCTGCACGGCGTGATGGCGATAGTGATCCATACCCACCTCGTGGATGATCTTATCCGCCGTGCGACCAGGGGCCAGTCGATTTTCCGGGAGGGCCCCAACCCCCTGCCGGAAACCCACAAAGGAGTCGGCCAGCTCCCGTTCCACCGCCGTTACCGGCGTCTGTCGGGACGCCTCGACCCAGCGCGCGTTCCAGGCGTCCACGTCCTTGTAGTCCACCCCCTCCGGGACCGGCTTCTCGCCCCGTGCCAGGCGTGCCAGCGCGGCCGCCATCTCGCGATGCCAGCCCGCGATGTGGACCAGGATGTCCTTCACGCTCCAGGTGCCCTGCATCACGACCCGCTTCTGCGCGTCGGATAGATCACGATACGTGCGCTGGAGGTCGGCAAAGGCCTCGTCCAGTTCTGCCAGCAACGCATCTCGCCTCCCGGCTTCCGTCGTCATGGCCCTCCCTTTCGCAGATCGTCTCATAGTGCCTGACCGGTGCAGCGTGTCGGAGATTCCAGGGTCGCCAACCCTTGCAGAGACGCCGGCAGCGCCATCGACGCGGCCAATGCCATCCCCACGGTTCCCAGTACGGCGCCCGCCCGCCGCAGGCTCCAGCCCCGCCAGTCCGTGGAGAGGACCGGCCGTTCTCCCTCGAGGTCCGGCCTGCGGTTCATGGCCTTCCATGCCAGGGCCCGCGCCGCCTTCCGCTCGCGATCGTGGATCACCTGCTCGGCGTAATACCTCTCGAACATCTTGCTTCCCCTCCCTCGTGCCTTGTGCCTTCTGCCTTCTGCCTTCTGTCCGCCGCCCTACCGCTTCTCCGGCGCGGCCGCCTGCTCTCCCCCGAGGCGCACCCTGGCCTGCCGCCACGCTGCCTGCATCGCGCCCGGCCCCTGGCACACCCACACCCCCGCCACGGTCAGCAAGCCGCCGAAAAGCTGGAGGGGCGTCAGGCGCTCTCCCAGCACCCACCAGGCCAGCAGCACGCCGAATACGGGTACCAGGTTGGTGAACACCGCCGTGCGTCCCGCCCCCACGCGCTGGATGGCCAGGTTCCACCAGAAGAAGGCCAGGAGCGTCCCCGCCACGATGAGGTAGAGGACCGAGGCCCAGGCCAAGGATGAAGCGCTTGCCAGGGCGACCCAGGGCCGCTCCATGGCCGCGACCGGGATCAGGAACACACAGCCGATGGCCATGCCGTAGGCGAGCGTGGCCAGGGCGCTCAGCCGGTGCATCGCCACCTTGGACAGAAACGAGTACAACCCCCAGGCCATGCCGCCCAGAATGTAGAACAGGTCTCCTAGCAGGACCCTCGCGCCGGCGGTGCCCGTCAGGCCCTCGGGCCGTGCCACCAGGACGACCCCCACCATGCACACCAGCGTCCCGGCGATCTGGCCGCGGGTGATCCGCTCCCGCGCGAGCCGCGCCGCCAGCAGCATGGTCCAGATCGGGCTGGTGGTGGCCGGGAGGATCGCCGCATGCGAGGCCGGCGCAAAGAGGAGGCCCAGGAAGAACAGCATGTGATTCAGGAATGTCCCGAGCACGCCCACCCCCAGCAGGGTCCACAGATCCGACCGGCGCAACGTCCTCCAGGCGGGGAGGTGACGGCGGAAGAGGAGGATCAGGACCAGGGACGCCAGCCCGTATCGCAGAACGCCTACCGTCATCGGGGGGATGTCGCGGATCGCCAGCTTCCCCGCGACCGGCGTCCCGCCCCAGAATGCCGTGCTCAGCAGGATGAGCAGGTAGATCCGGGCCGAGGGGGTGCCGCCGGGCCTTTGCTCACCGCTGGCCACGGCGCCCTCCCCGGGCCGCCTTGCCGGCCGCCAGCTGCGCCAGTCGCTGTCGCAGCATCTCCAGCCCGCCCTTGTCCAGCGTCCGATCGTCCACGATGATCTCTGTCCCCTTGGGAGCCATGGCCCGGATCTTGGCCGCCACCAGACCGGAGCAGACCACCACCCGGGCCTCCTTCAGCATCCGCCTCAGGCTCGCCGGTTCGGCCCCGCATCCCATGATGAGCTGGATGTTCTTGAGCCCGGCGTTCTCAACGGACAACTTGACGTTTTGGCTGCCCGTCCACTCGTTGCACGCCACTCCGACCTTGGTTCCCTCGGGCAGGGCCGTGAGGCGCATCAGGGTCTCCAGGCTGGCCTCGGCCATGAGGCCCACAACCTCGATGTCCGCCTTCCGGAGCAGCTTCTGCACCTCGTGGATATGCCAGAAGGTCGTGATGACCAGCGCGTATCGGTTGAGGAACCTGGGCGCCCGGCGGTACGTTCGCTCCAGATCCGGGAGCAGGAGCGTGTCCACATCCAGCGGCAGGGTTTCCTCCAGTTCCTGGCTGAAGCGTCGGAGCTGGGGTCGGTTGCACTCCGTGAAGAGGGCCCGCAGCTTCCGGGGCTCCAGAGGCGGCGCGGCGTGGGCACGGGTGTACAGGGCCGCGGCGAACTCGGCCCCGCCGAAGCCCAGCCGCGCGGCCCGATCCAGGGCGTCATCCACCACCTTGGCCAGGGTCGTCATGCGCGGTGGTGGCGCATGGCTCCCACCCCGAGGCTGGGCGACAAAGGTGCCCCGCCCCTTCTCGCAGGTGAGGTATCCTTCCCGCCCCATGTCAGCGAACACCCGGGCAGCCGTGTTGCGGTTGATGCGCAGGAAGCCGGCCAACTGCCGCACCGTGGGCAGTTGCGTCCCGGGCGGCAACTGCCCCGCCTGGATGAGATGGGTGAGCTGCGCCTGGAGCTGCACGTGGATGGGAAGCTGGCTCTGCCGGTTGACCTGAAGGTCCATGGCCCGTCCCTAGTCTTAGTGTCATAGGACACTAGGACAATCTGCCCTCGCTGTCAAGCAAAAAATTTCGGCGGCGATGGGCCGGCGCGGGGATGACCGCTTGGTTATACGCCGGAGGCTTCCGCAGGGGTGAAAGGAAAGAGGGTTTGACGTCGAGGAAATTTCGTCCCCCATGAAACCCGGTGTGCGACTGGGACAACTTCGGGAAAGACCTCGACTTTTCCCTTGACACAGGGGGGAAAGACGGCCATTTTCCGACTAGATCGGGCAGTTCCTTGGAGGCAGGTGGTCCTTCTCGACGGTTCCCAGGGAACCCCGGATTCAGCGGGGAGGCCCTGCATCAGGATAGGGGAGCACGACGTGCACAAGACGATGGCACAGAAAGCCCTGCCAGGCAGTGATCTGATCGCCGCCGGACTTGAGGATCTCTCCCGCGGCGTCCACTCGATCCCCGGTCTTTTGGTGTCCATCGGGGGTCCGCGTCTGAGGAGGCTCGGGTACCAACTCCCCAATCCGATCCCGGATCCGGAGCGCCGACTGTATGATCTTCTCTGCCAGGCCGATCCGGACGCCGCGCACTCGCGTTACAATGCGTTGGTCCGGCGACTGGTGAGCTTCGAGCGCGCCGCTGAATGCGTGAAGTAGCCGATGCCGACCGGATCAGGCGGTTCATGCGCGCCCTGGCCGAGGAGGCAGAGGCCACTGCGCGGGTGTATTTCGCCGGCGGCGCCACCGCGGTCCTGATCGGCTGGCGGTCGAGCACCATTGACGTAGATATCAAGATCGTTCCCGAGCACGACCACCTCTTCCGCGCCATCCCACGCATCAAGGAAACCCTGCAGATCAACGTCGAGCTGGCCTGTCCGGCGGATTTCATCCCCGTGCCGCCGGGATGGGAGGAGCGCAGCCCGTTCATCGTCGGCGAGGGGCGTCTCTTCTTCCATCACTTCGACCTCTATGCCCAGGCCCTCGCCAAGGTGGAGCGCAGCCACGCCCTGGACATCGCCGACGTAGAGGAGATGGCGCGGCGAGGGCTGGTGCAGCCGGCGCGTGCCTGGCAGTACTTCCAGGCCATCGAGCCCGACCTGTATCGCTTCCCGGCGGTGGACCCGAAGTCGTTCCGGCGAGCTATGGAAGAGGTCTTTGGCCGGCCACCCGATGTGGCCCGAGGTTGACGGGAGAAGTAATCAGGGAGGACCCGCCAATCCGCTGAGTGTCCCCCGGGGGCGGGGTCGGGGCTGAACTATCTTGGCGGCGATGAGGACTACTCGGATACACTCCTAGCGCCAGGCGACTTGCAACTTCAAATCCGTAAGGCGTGATCCCATTTGACAAGTGTAATAAGTGAACTACGTCCCCCTTTACTACGTCCCCCTTTACGTCCCCCTTTACGAGGAGCGCCCGGGGCGAGGGGCTGGAGAGAGGGAGCGAGAGGGGACTTTGTGCGGATATTTCGGATGCACCTTGCTGGAGCGCAGTCGGCGTAGGGGTCGTGGCTGTGCCGTCAGCCGGGCGTCAGGCCGTGGGATCCGGTGGGTCCTGGGCGGGGTGTCGGGGGGTGGGGCTGGCCTTGCCTTCCAGGATGTCCAGGTAGACCTCGCCGTACTGGAGTTTCCCCAGGCGCCAGGCATAGAAGGCGTTGAGCATGGCCGAGGCCACGGCGAGATTCGTGAAGAGCAATTGCGGGGCGGCGTCCTGTGACAGCTCGTCACAGGACATCTCGTGAGGGGACCGATCCCTGGGCTCGGCGATCTCGGGGTGAAAACGGGTCAGCGGCGACGTGACATCCCGGCCCGCTTGCCGGACGTACACCTGGACGTTTCCGTCGCTGTAGTCGTTGCCGCCGGAGATCAGGCTAACGTCCGCCAGCCTCCGGCAGTGCTCGCTCACCACCCGCCGGGTCTTGTGGTTATCCACCCCCAGGAACACCACGTCCCCGGATCGGATGACCGTTCCCACGTTCTCCGGCGTGACAAACTCGGGAATGGCGCGGAAGGAGAGCCCTCCGAACTGCCGCGCCAGCTCCATGGCCTTCACCTTGGCCTTGTTCCCCAGCTCGGAGAAGGCCTGACGGTCGCCGTTCCGCGCCTCGAAGGCATCTCCGTCCACGAGGGTCAGGCGGGCGGGTTCCCCGCTGGACTGGAGGTACCGGGCCAGGTACGGCAAAAGGGCGCACCCGATACCGCCGATGCCGATGATCTTGAGTTCTAGCATGGGTCTCGCGTACCGTTTTCAGCCTTCAGCCTTGCTGCTCTCCCCCTCACCCCCGCCCTCTCCCGCACCGGGGAGAGGGGGCCCCGGGGGGCGCACAGCACGGAAGGCGATCGTGTCAGATGGCGGAGGGTTTCCCGTCCAGCGAGTCGCGCGGCGACGGCTCCACGTGGATGTGGGTCAGGGCCTCGTACCAGACCTCGGGAGCGGTCTCCCGGGGAACTGGCTCGAAGATGTCGCGGGACTTGAGGGGAAACCGCCGGCCGTCCACCACCAGGGAGCAGGAGAGGCTGAAGGTCCCGTTGAGGTTCCCCACGGTCACGTGCAGGCCGTCATCGTGCGCCTCATCTCCGTCGTCCACGGGCGAGTGGAAGGCGTCCGCCTCGGCGTGGCTGTGGATGGTGCCCACCCGGATCTTGCCCGGCGGGGTGGCGCCGGGGACGTAGGTCAGGTGCCCGCCCGACACGTACTGCTCCGGCACGCTCAGCTCGTATTCCTGGGTGGCGGGATCGTAGAGGAGCAGGACGATGGCCTCGCTCTTGTGGCGGCGGTACACCTCCCGGAACAGGCCGACCACCCGCTGGAGCAGCGCCCCGGGGATGGGTGGGGGCTTCCACTGGACCTCGTCCTTCTGCCCCTGTAGCCCCCGGATGCCCCGCACGCGCACGCAGGAGCGGAAGACGGGATTCTCCTTCACCAGGAACAAGCCGTCGGCCGTCACCAGGTAGTGGATCGGGTCGTCCGGCGGCTCGAAGCCGGCGTCCTTGAGATAGACGGGAAACATCAGCGGGTCTCGTGCAGGCGATACATCACGTCGGCCACGTCCGCGGCGCTCTCGATCTTCCGGCCGTGATCCCCGTGGCGGCGCCAGTGGTCCAGCGCCTCCCCCAGGCAGAGGCCCACCGGCTCCCACGCGAGGCTCAGCGGGAACAGGGGATCGGCCTTCGTCGCCGTCTCCCACGCTTCCAGCGTGGCAATCCGGGGGTCGCGCCGCTTGGCGCGATCGAAGCAGTTGTCCTCGATGTCCCGGTTGAACCCGGTGGCCCAGAAATACTCGATCAGGCTCACCACCTGCTCTCCCACGGGCTGGTCCAGCCCCTCCGGGCGCCCGCGCAGGCACGCACGGCACCGCGCCAGCGGGCTCTCGGCCGCCTGCACGTTCCACAGGTTGGAGAAGTACAGGGGGTCCGACTCGCCGCCGAGCGGGGCGGGGCGGAAATAAATCCGCATCTCCTCGAAGTCCGTCTGGTGGAATCCCACCAGGTACACGACGAAGGGGAACGCTAGGCTGTGCTCCGTGTACTTCCCCTCCGACTTCAGCGTCTTGGCGCTCCAGCGTAAGCGTCGGACCCGGGGCGGCTCCTCCATCACCAGGACCGCGGTGTGGCGCCAGCGCGCGTAGAGCCGCGTCCCCTCCGGCAGCATGGGGGTCCGATCGGTCCGGTGGCCCTCGGCCACGGCCCCCGCCAAGTCCGACAGGCGCACCTCCCGCTCCACCGCCATCCGGCCATCCCCCGCCGGTCGGAGCAGGCGAGCCACCTCTCCCTCGATGTGGATGCGTTCCGGCTCCTGCGTCATGAGCCCTGGTCCGATCGCCCGTCCCGATCCCCCAGGAGGGAGCGGTAGCGTTCGGGCAGGAACTGGCGGGAGGAGCAGAGGGCCACCGCCGCCAGCTCCTGCTGGCGGATGGCCTCGGCGCTCTGGGGAGGGATGAAATCCTCGACGGCCCAGAGATAGTCCGCCTCCTCCATCGCCGGGGCCCCCCGCAGGCGGGCGCGGCGGTAGGCGCGGAAGGAGATCTCCTCGATGTCGGCGCCGGAGATCTGCCCAGGGTGCAGCCGCCCGCAGGCCTCCACGATCCGGTCGAAGGACTCCACCCTGCAGGCGAAGCGGTACTTCACCGGCATCACGGCGAAGATCGCCGCCTGTTCCTCGGGGTCCGGCATGAGCAGCGGGATGCGCTGGCTGCTGCGCCCGGACCGCGTCTCGGCCGCGTCCAGCCGATCCGGGCGGTTGCTGATCCGGACCCAGAGGACCTTCCCCTGGATGGTGGGATCACCGGTGAACTCGAACCGCATCTGGCGGATCCGGTTGCCGACGCCGGAATCGCCGCTGTACTCATCGCGGGTCTGCTCGCTCTGGTCCGCCTCGTCCTCCAGGAGCACCACCGGGGTCAGGGCCCGCAGCGCCTGGAGGATCTTCCAGAAGTTCCGCTCCGACTGACCCACCCACTTGTCCCGGGGGTTCACGATCTTCACGAAATTGAAGCCGCACTCCTTGGCCAGGGCGTGGGCCAGGGCGGTCTTCCCCACGCCGGGCGGCCCGAGCAGCGTGATCCCCCGCGGCACCATCATCAGGTCGCCGTCCCGGATGGCCCGCACCACCTCGCCCATGTATCGCTTCACGGCCCCCAGGCCGGCGATGGCGTCCAGGCCGAATTCCGGTTCCACCAGCTCGATCATGTCGTGGAGCTCCTGCTTCAGGACGGCCCTCTTGCGTGCCTGCACCTCTTCCAGCGTGAGCGGCCGCGCCTCCGCCCTGGCGGAGCGGCAGAGATGCTCCAGGTGCAAGAGCGAGAGCCCGCCGGTCGCCTGGGCCAGCTGGTCCGGCGTCAGTCCCAGGTCGAAGCCATTCTCCTGCAGGAGCGTCTCGACGTACCGGTGCCGCACGGCCTGGTCCGGGAGGGGGATGGCGATGACCTCGACGCGGGAGCGCTGCCGGAGCTGGGGGTGCAGGTCCGCCAGGTTGGCCGTGACCAGGACGACGGTGAGCGCCGTCGGGGGGAGCGGGGGCTCGGTCGCCCAGCGGAGGAGCGTGACCAGATTGGTCCGGTCCTCGTCGTTCATCCCCCCGATGTCCGCCGCGGGAACCACGGTCTCGGCATACTCCAGGAGGAAGAGCACCCGGTCATAGCCCGGTCCGGGCAGGCACCCGCTGTGAAGCGCCCGCTCCACCAGGCTCAGGACCTTGGCCGGCTGCGTGGGCCACTCCTTCACCGGGGCGGCCTCGCCCAGGGCCGCCAGGGCCCGGCGGCGCTGGCCCTCCGGGCCGTGGGGCGACACGTCCTGGTCGCGGTGAAATCCCGTGGCCCGGCGAACAATCGCCTCGGTCTCCAGGTCGCCGAAGGACAGCCCGCTGGATCGGTTGTAGGAGAGGATGCGGCTTCGCTGGCCCAGCCGCCGGACGAGGAACGTCCGCAAGGAGAGGAACTCGTCCCCCAGGGAGATGTGATCGGTGACGTTGAGGTGGAGGATGCAGAGGGGAGAGCTGCCCGCGCCGATGCGTGCCTCCAGATCCTGCGCCCAACGCGGAATGTCGTGCGTCGTTGCCATGAGCCTATCCCGTCAAGGGGGCGCGTGGCGGCCGCGATCGTGCCCCCGACCGCGAGTCACAATTTTCCGGCCTGCCTGGCCCGTTCAAGGACGCGCCGTTCCGCCTCCACGACCGGCCGCTCGATCAGCTCGCCATCCAGCGTGCAGACCCCGCGGCCCTCGGCCTCGGCCTGCCGCCACGTCTCCAGAACCCGCTCCGCCCGCATCACGTGTTCCGCAGAGGGGGTGAAGGCCTCGTGAATGATGGAAACTTGGGCCGGGTGGATGGCCAGCTTCCCGGTGAAGCCCAATGCGGCAGCCTGGGTCGCCTCGGCCCGAAGGCCCTCGTGGTCCTGCAGGTTCAGGCAGATCGTGTCCACGGCATCCATCCCTGCCGCTCGGGCGGCCATGACAAGCTGGCAGCGGGCATGCTGCACGATGCCCTCGCCAGCACGCCCGGGGCGAATGCCGAGATCCACGGACAGGTCCACGTGGCCCAGGATCAGGCCCACGAGCCGGGACGTGGCGGTCGCGATGGCTGGGGCGTTCAGGATACCGCGGGCGCTTTCGATCAGGGCGAAGAGCTTGAGACTGCCAGGGGGAAGCGCCGAGGCGTGCTCGGCTCCGGTCAGGTGACCATCGACGAGCTGGAGGAGTTCTGGCGAGTCCACCTTGGGGATGACCAGGGCATCGGGACCGGCGCGGACGCTGGCCTCCAGGTCCGCCTCGAAGTACGGGGTGTGGAACCCGTTCACGCGGATGAGCCACTCGATGGCCCGACCGTTCTGCGCCTGGAGGAAGGCCCGGATGAGGGTGCGCGCCTCCCCCTTGCGCGCCGGGGCCACGCCGTCCTCCAGGTCGAGGATTACGGCGTCCGCGCCTAGCGCCGGTGCCTTGGCCAGCTTTCGTTCCTCGCTCCCCGGGACGAACAGGAAGCTCCGCCGGAGGTTTGGCCGCGCCCCTGTCTGGGTCACGCTGAAAGACTCCGCAGCAAGTCCTGACTCAAAGCGCCCGCGCAGATTTCCGAGGCCGGACCCGTCAGGGTCAGATCCCAGCTCTCGCCCACGCTGACCCTGAGCTCTCCCCCGGGGCTCTCGATCGTCACCCGGCGGTCCGTCAGCCCGTTCTTGACGCAGACCGATGCCACTGCGCAGGAACTGGTCCCCGAGGCGAGGGTGTAGCCGGCTCCCCGCTCCCAGATGAGGATGGAGACGCGGTCCCGCCCTAGCACCTTGGCGAACTGAACGTTGATCCGGTTGGGGAAGCTGGGGTGATGTTCGATGGCCGGCCCCAGACGGCGGACCTCGTCCTCGTCCAGGCTCTCCGCGAAGATCACGCAGTGCGGATTGCCGATCGACACGGCCGTCACCGTGAACTGCCGGCCCGCTACCTCCAGCGTCTCCTTCACCACCTCGCGGCGGGGACCCGCTACCGGGATTTCGGAACTCACGAACGTGGCCCGGCCCATGTCCGCGGTGATGGCGGACACCCGGCCGTCCTCGAGAGACAGCCGGGCCCGCACCCGCCCGCCGGGCGTGGACACCGTGAAATCGGGCTTGTCCGTGTAGCCGTGGTCGTACAGGAACTTGGCCAGGATGCGCAGGCCGTTGCCGCTCTTCTCCGCCTCGCCGCCGTCCGGGTTGAAGATGCGGACGCCGAAGTCGGCCCCCACCCCCGCCGTCAGGAGCAGGATGCCATCCGACCCGATCCCGTAGTGGTTGTCGCAGATCCGGCGCACCGCCCCCGGCGTCAGGGGCCGGGAGAGCTGTGCTTCGTCCAGAACGATGTAGTCGTTGCCCAGCGCGTGTGACTTGACGAACTGATCTCTCTGCAGTCGGGTTCCCATGAAGTGAATCCTAGCGAAGAAGGGGGACTCCGTCAATCTCGATTCGTCTGCGCGGAATCCGCCGTGCTACGCAACCGATGTGGCCACCACTACGGGGATCGCGCCGCGGTTCTGAAAGTTGTACACACGCTGCTCGGCCAGGCACTGGGCCTCGGTGGCGGCCCAATGCGGATCATCGCCTGCATCGAGCAGCCCGAGGTCATTGAGAAGATCCTGACCCACCTCGCCCTCTGACCCGTGCAGGCCCATGGCCCCCCGGCGGGGTACCCATTGCCGTTATCTCTGCTACGGGTCGTCGCCGCATAGGCGAACAGTGCCACTCCGGATGGAGAGTTGGTACCTTCCGGGGCGCCCCTTCAGGCTCTGAGAGGAGCCGTGCGTCCAGCTTCGCCCTGGTCCTATGCTCCGTCCATGTCTCCCCTCCGCGCTCGCCACCCCGGCCGGCCGCAACCGGGTTTCGGGTTTGGACCGGGGTTCGGCTTGACGCCCCCGGGGCGCCTGAGCTAGGCTCCCGTCGAGTGGGCGCCTTCGCCGGGGCTTCGGCCGGCCGGCGACGGCTCGTGGGGCCCGGCAGCCCCAAAAGCCCAAATTCTTGCGAGAAAGGTACCGAGAAGGGTACCGGACACCTTTCGAGAGGTAATTGCCTGATTTCCTTGGGACCGATATTCGATTCTTCGCCAGGGGGACTCTGGGCAGGAAGATTATGAAGTGGCGAGGCCCCGCGCCGGACGGCTCCACCCACCCGGGGGACGCCGGACGTGGGCGACCACCGAGGCCCCGCTGGAATTGGGCAAAAAGCGTTAGCATGGCCTGGGAGAATGAAGCACTTGCGACGTGAATGGAGCCCGGTACCGATTTGAGCGGGCCTTCCTGCGGCTCAGCCGCCGCCCCGTTAGGCCTCGGTGGCTGCTGTGATATGATGTGGGCACATGAACATCCGCTTTTATCTCGACCCGAAAACTGGGGTTCCCCATACATACAGGCACAGTGTCGACGAGGATGAAGTAGCTGATGTGCTCGCAAACCCGGGGGAGGATCGTCCGGGTCGGGAAGGATCCCGGGTAGCGATTGGCAGGACGCGAGCAGGACGCCATCTGCGCGTCATCTATGTTCCCGACCCCGAGCCGGATAGTGTTTTCGTTATCACAGCCTATGAACTGCATGGAAAGGCACTGACCGCGTATCGGAGGCGCCTCCGCCGGAGAGGAAAGAGATGAAACAGAGCAAATTTCCACCAGGTTGGGACGAAGAGCGGGTGCGCCGGGTGCTTGCACATTACGAGCAGCAGACCGAAGAGGAGGCGGTTGCTGAGGACGAGGCCGCTTTCGAGGATTCGACTCAAACCGTCATTGAGGTCCCCAGAGAGCTGCTCCCGGCGATACGGGAATTGATTGGAAAGTACCAGGAGTCCCGTAGGGCCTAAACCCGGTTGCAGCGGAGCTCCTCAGCCCCGTGCTGCGGGTGGCCATGCCGCTGGCGACGCGGAATCCTCCCCGTGCCTCCGCACATTCAAGCACTTGGAAGCCAAAAGGTGTCCGGTACCTTTTTCTCGCTGAGGCGAATCGAAAACCTGGCCGACCCCCCGTCTATGTCCATGTTGACACCTTGGCTCCACGGCGCTCCCGCCTGGTGAATCCGCAACTCCGCCTGGTCAGTTAGCCCCGATCCGATTGGATTTGAGCGGCCAAGGACCCGAAGGACCTCTCCTGATGTTCCGGGTCATCCGAAGCAACAGATCTCAAGATCGGCTGGATCTTTCCGGTCGGGGACGCGGGCTTGGTCTGTCAACGCTTGGTGGGCCTCGGCGAGCTTGGCAGTGAAATCTTTGGGCGCATTGACGACCTTTGAGCGACAGGCCGAAATGTGGTACAAGAATGGATGAGGGTAGGTGGTAGGTTACCGGCATGCTGGTCATAGGGGTTATCCTCTCGAACCTGCTCGGGTACCTCCGATTCGTCAATCCCGGTGGCGTGGGCTCTACGTCGGAGGGCTGAAGCCTTGCAAAACCCCTTCTCCTTGAGCCACAGATGATCCGAACAGAGGAGAGGCGGAAAGCAGCAGCCGGATCCAGGCTGTCTGTCTGAATGATGGAAGGGAGGGAAAATAGATGTTCGACCGGATCACGTTTGATCCACAGATCATGGGGGGGCGCGCATGTATTCGCGGGATGCGGATCCCTGTTTCCGTGATCGTGGGGCAGATCGCTCACGGCGCTTCATTCGAAGAGATCCTTGGGGGATATCCTGACCTTGAGCGAGCGGATATTCAGCAGGCCATTGAATATGCCGCCTGGCTGACGCAGGAACAGGTAATTACCTCGTAAGGGGGGCAGCATGCGGTTTCTTGCCGACATGGGGGTGGATGTTCGCGTCGTTGAGTGGCTGCGCCGCCAGGGCCACGATGCAATCCACCTGCGGGACCAGCGATTGCATCGGATGCCGAACGGGGAGATCTTCGCAAAAGCCATCACCGAAGCGCGAACCATCCTGACCTTTGACCTTGATTTCGGGGAGATCGCGGCTCTTTCTCAAGGGAAGAACGTGAGTGTCATCGTCTTCCGCCTCCATAATACTCGAACCCCCCATGTCATCGACCGCCTTGCAGCCGTACTCGCCGACTCGGCAGTTGCCCTGGAGAAAGGGGCGGTCCTCACGGTTGAGGAATCCAGGCATCGTGTCCGTTACCTTCCTGTTGGGGGAACCGGCGGCAATCCATGATGCCGCCTCTGAAATCCAGACGTGACCCACATGGACGAGGGTAGGCTATCCAGATGCTCGTCCTAAGACGCATCTTTCCGATCCTGGCCGCTCTCCTCTACCTCGTCAGCCCGGTGGATCTCGTGCCCGATTTCATCCCGGGGCTGGGGTGGCTGGATGACCTCATCGTCCTGGGCATTGTTGCCTGGGTCCTGATCGCCCGGCAGCGGGGGCAGTCCCCCTGGGATGTCTTCCGCGGACAGATGGGGGGACCATGGAGGCGCCGCGGGAGCACGCCCCACCCCGAGGACCTGACTGCGGACTTCAACCAGATGGATCCGTACACCCTCCTGGATGTGTCCCCCCAGGCCTCCCCGGAAGAGATCAAGGCCGCCTACAGGCGCGCCGTGGCCCGGTACCACCCCGACAAGGTCGCCCACCTGGGCCGGGAATTCCAGGAACTGGCCCACGGGAAGCTCCTGGCCATCCAGCAGGCCTACGAGATCCTGCAGAGCAAACATCGCTGATCCAGCCTGAGAATCCTTCAGCCGTCAGCGATCAGCCATCTTGACAAGCCATCAGCCATCAGCGGTCAGCCTTCAGCTCCAACCTCTCTGCTTCAAGGTGCAGGGAGGATGCCTGCGGTGCGCAATCGGATCGGCGAAGGAAGTGCGACTCATGGCTGGGCGCCCGTTCCTGCGTGTTCTCTCCCTCGGCACCCGGCAGGCAAATGCCTTGCATTGTTGACCGGTTTCACTATACTGAGCCGGGTTTCGGGCACATCATGCCACACGTCGCCTTCTACATCACCGGCCACGGGTTCGGGCATGCCACGCGGATGGCGGCCGTCGCCTCGGCGCTGGCCGAACAGGTGCCCGGCCTGCGGCTCACCTTCATCACGATGGCGCCGGAGTGGCTACTTCGCCTGAATCTCTCTTCCGAATTTCGAATCCGGCCCCGCGCCCTCGATGTGGGCGTCATCCAGTTTGACTCCATCCGCCTGGACCCGGCCGCGACGCTGGCGGCCTACGCGCGGCTCCTGGAAGAGCAACCGGCCGTCATCCAGGAGGAGGCCGAGATCCTGCGCCGCGATCGCGTGGACCTGGTCGTGGCCGACATCCCGCCGGCCGCGTTCCTGGTGGCGCAGCGGGCCGGCCTGCCGGGCGTCGGCATCAGCAACTTCTCCTGGGACTGGATCTATGCCGATTACGTCCGCGCCTTCCCGGAGCATTCGCCCATCCTCGACGCGATCCGGGAGGCCTATGGCCGGGCCGATCTGTTCTTGCGCCTGCCCTTCCACGGTCCGTGCGACGCCTTCAAGAGCATCCGGGACATCGCCATGGTCGCCCGACGCGCACAGCATCCGCGGGAGGAGGTCCGGCGGATGCTGGGCCTGGACGGCTCCCGACCGGTGATCCTGCTCTCCTTCGGCGGCTTCGAGATCCGAGGGATTGACTTCGATCGCGTGGAGAGGCTCGGGGACTACTGCTTCCTTGCGACGCAGCCGACACCCCGCCCGCTCCGGAACGTCCGCGTGGTGACCATGGACGGGCTCAAGTACGAGGAGCTGGTGGCGCAGGCGGACGCCGTGATCACGAAGCCCGGGTACGGGATCGTCTCGGACTGCCTGGCGAACCGGACGCCCCTGCTGTACACGCCCCGGGGCGAGTTCGCGGAGTACGCGGCACTGGTGGCCGGGCTGGAACGGTTCGGGGTCTCCGCGTTCATCGGAACCCAGGACCTGCTCGCGGGAAATTGGGGAGACCACCTGGACGAGTTGCTCCGCCGGCCCCGGATATGGCACGACCTGCCGACGAATGGCGCGGAGGTGGCCGCCGGGATCCTCCGAGCCTACCTGCCATGAGGATTGCCCAGACCTGCGAGCACCCGCAGGTCTGGAAGAGAACAGATCTGGCTGCGGCGCCCCGGGGACCCCACCTGGCCCCCCGGGCGGGAGAGGAGCAGAAGGCATGGCGATCCCGACGGCGAAACCACAGAAGACCGTCCTGATCATCGACGATCAGCCGTTCTTCATCACCCTCCAGCAGGCCATGCTCCAGAAGCAGGGCTACCGGGTGCTGGCGGCGCCCACCGGGGCCGAGGGCCTGGCGCAGGCCAAGCAGCACAAACCCGACCTCATCCTCCTCGACGTCGAAATGCCTGGCATGGACGGGTTCGCCGTCTGCGAGAAACTGAAGCAGGATGAGGAGCTCAAGAAGATTCCGGTGATCATCCTGACGGCGACGCAGAGCACCAAGCTGAACGAAAAGGCGTTCCAGGCCGGGGCCGAGATTACCGCCATCAAGAGCATGGCCGGGGAACGCCTGCTCAACATGGTGCGCCTGATCATAGATCGGCGCACGCCGCCGGCCTGACGTGCGGCGGTTGGCCTGTGGATCGCGGCCAGCGCGTCGCGGAGACGTGGGGGCCCGCAGCAAGGCCCACACCCCGCGAGTGGACCCGCCACCAACCAGGCGTGCCAAGGGACCACATCGATGTTCACTCTTGCCGAACGGATTGGCCGCCTGGGGACCGAGTCGGCCTTCGACGTCCTCGGCAAAGCCCGGGCGCTGGAGCGCCAGGGACGGGACATCATTCACCTGGAGATCGGCGAGCCCGACTTCGCCACCCCCCCGCACATCGTGGCCGCGGCCAAGAAGGCCCTCGACGACGGGTACACGCACTATGGGCCGACGCCGGGTCTCCCCGAGCTGCGCGAGGCCATCGCCCGGCATGTCTCCGAGACCCGGGGAATCCCGGTCCAGCCGGACCAGGTGGTGGTCACACCCGGGGCCAAGCCCATCATGTTCTTCAGCATCCTGGCCCTGGTGAACCCGGGCGACGAGGTCATCCTGCCCGATCCCGGCTTCCCCATCTACGCCTCGGTCGTCCGCTTCGCCGGAGGGGTTCCGGTCCCGATCCCCCTGATGGAACAGCGAGCCTTCGGCTTCGACCTGGACGAGTTCGAACGGCGGGCCGGGCGGCAGACGAAACTCATCATCCTGAACTCTCCGCAGAACCCCACGGGCGGGG
This sequence comes from candidate division NC10 bacterium RIFCSPLOWO2_12_FULL_66_18, assembly GCA_001771285.1. Taxonomy (GTDB): domain Bacteria; phylum Methylomirabilota; class Methylomirabilia; order Methylomirabilales; family 2-02-FULL-66-22; genus 2-02-FULL-66-22. The sequence goes on along the minus strand of METI01000148.1, from coordinate 13,127 downwards.
TGCTCTCCCCCACGGACCTCAGGCGCATCGCGGCCGTGGCCCAGCGGCACCGGATCCCTATCCTGTCCGACGAGGTGTACCGCCGCTTCAGCTATGGCGATTCCCCGCACTCCATCGCCAGCCTGCCCGGCATGGCCGATCTCACCATTCTCCTGGACGGGTTCTCCAAGGCCTATGCCATGACGGGTTGGCGCCTGGGGTACGGGGTGATGCCGGTGCCCCTGGCGGAGGCGGTCAGCCGTCTCATGGTGAACAGCAACTCTTGCACGACCTCCTTCACCCAGATTGCCGGCGTCGCGGCCCTGGAGGGGGAACAACGGGATTCGCTGGCCATGGTGGAGGCGTTCCGGCGCCGCCGCGACCTGGTCGTCACCGGATTGAACGCCATCCCGGGCGTGTCATGCCGTACGCCAGCCGGAGCGTTCTACGCCTTTCCCAACGTCACCGCCTTCGGCCGGCCGGCCCAGGTCATCGCCGATCACCTGCTGCAGGATGCCGGCGTGGCCGTCCTGGCGGGAACCGGGTTTGGCCAGTACGGGGAGGGGTACTTGCGGCTGTCGTACGCGGCGTCCGAGGCGCGGCTTTCGCAGGCCCTGGATCGGATGGTGGCGTCGCTTGCGCGGTTGGGATGAGGATGCGGTCAAGATCGTTCGGCAGTTCGGCTGGTCGGCAGGTCGGGGGTACGGGAACAGCCGAATCCGCCAGAGGCGGAAACGGTCGAACGCTTTTAGTCGCGGCGGTCGCCGCCGCCCCGTGTGACCGTCCAGCGTTGGACCCTGGGCAGCAACAGGAGGGCTGGCCAGGCCAGGAAGAAGGTCAGGGTGAAGTAGGCGGCGTACCCGAATCCCTCGGTGGCCCATCCCGAGAAGGTCCCGGCCACGACCCGGGTGAGGCCGAAGAGCGCGCTGAGGAGCGCATACTGGGTGGCGGCGTGGGCCTTGTCGCAGATGCTCATGAGAAACGCCAGGAACGGCGCCGTACCCAGACCGCCGCAGAAAGATTCCACGATCGAGGATGCGTACATGAGGGGCGTCGAAGGGGGGAGGGCGGCAGCCGCGGCGTAGACCAGGTTCGAGGCCGCCTGGGCGATGCCCAGCACCCAGAGCGCACGGAAGATTCCCCAGCGGGCGGTGAGGCTTCCGCCCAGGAGGGCGCCAAAGATCGTGGCGATCACCCCCAGGGTACCGGGGACGGCGCCGATCTCGAGCGGTGTGAAATGCCGGTCCACCCAGAACGGGCGGACCATGGGGCCAAGCGACATGTCTCCCAGCTTGAACGTCAGGACGAACAGCATGACGGCGAAGAACCCGGGATGGCCGAAGAACTGTTCCAGCGGGGTCCAGACCGCCCGCTCCAGGGCGCTGGCCCCAGGAGCCGCCCCCCCGACAGGCTGAGGCGCCGCATGCGGCATGCGGCACGAGAGCAGGCAGGAGGTGGCCACCACGATCGCCGCGGCCCCGAACGCGGCTGGCCAGCCGATCAGGCCCGCCAGCGCCACGAACAGGCCGCCGGCGCAGATGAGGGCCACGCGGTAGGCGGTCACCCGGATGCCGTTCGCCGGCCCCATCTCCGCCTCGTCCAGCAGTTCGATGGTGTAGGCGTCGATGGCGATATCCTGTGTGGCCGAGCAGACGGCGAGGGCCAGGAGCGTCGCCCAGGCGACGCCGCCCACGCGCGAGGGATCGAGGGCAGGGAGGGTCAGGAGGCCGAGGGTGATGAGAAGTTGACATCCCACCACCCAGGTGCGCCGTCGCCCCCACAGATCCACGGCCGGTGCCCACAGGAACTTCAGCGTCCAGGGCAGTCCCACCAGGCTCAGAAGGCCGATGTCGGCGAGGCGGACCCCGTGAAACCGGAAGAAAAGGGGCAGGGCGTCATTCAGGATGCCGAAGGGGAATCCCTCGACGAAATACAGCACGGCCACCCAGGTGAGCTTCGTCGTCGTCTTCACGCGCCCTCGCCGCTGTGGCTCGCCGTCCGTCGCAGGAACGATTCGTCGATGTCCGATCGTTGGCAGGCCCCTTATAGTCCGGTCGCCGCCAGCCTGTCAAATCGCCCGGAGGTGCCGAGAGCATGAGGTCCGGCGTTCCCGGTGCCTTCCCGAGGCGGAACCGCTCCATCTGGATCGTTGCCCTGCTTCTCCTGACGCTGGCTTCCCAGGCGGCAGGAGCCTTCCGGCTCATCGGCCTGGCCATCGAGGATTCCGCCACGCGCGAGGTGGTCGAGCGGTACACCCTGGCGCGCCAGTTGAAGCCGGTCCGGTTCATCGGCAGCATCAAGACGACCGACTGGATGATGGACCGGCCCCCCTTTGCCGCCACCCTGGCGCGTCACCTTCACCCGCCCATGGAACGGTACCGCATCACGGAGAAGGGGAACGGGCAGTACGAGGTGGATGACCTCGGGGCGTTGCGGGGAACGGTTCGCCTGATCGCCCGGGGGCCGGAGCGTCGGATCTATTTCGTCGAGGGCCAATTCCGGTCCCTGGCCCACCTGCTGAAGCTGTCGGGCAGCATGGTGTTTACGCTGGAGTACCGGGAGCGCTGGGAGGGCAACGAACCCTACGTGGAGGTGGACCCGCAGCTCTTCCTCCGCCTGGACAACGTCGTGGCGCACGGCATCCTGAAGGTCCTGGCCCCGCTGCTGCACGGGATCATCGACCGCCGCGTGGCGAACCTGACGGCCGCGGCCCAGATCGTCAGCCAGCGCCTGACCAAGGACCCCCAGGGGTTGTACCAGGAGATCCGGACGTGGCCCGACGTCCGGCCCGAGGAATTGGTCGAGTACCGCCGTGCCTTCCGCACCGACGAGGAGGGCGGATGACTGGCCTGTCGATCCCGACGCTCTTCTGCCTCGGATTCGAGGGAATCACGCTGCCCGACCACCTCCGTCGGCTCCTGGACTCGGGTCTCGGCGGCGTGATCCTGTTCCGCCGCAATCTCCTGGACCTGGAGCAGATCTGCCGCCTGACGGCCGGGCTGCATGCGGCAGCCCCGGGTCCCCTGCTCGTCGGCGTGGACCAGGAAGGAGGCCGAGTCACGCGGCTGCCCGAACCGTTCCTCGCCCCGCCGCCGGCGGCCATCCTGGGGGCCCTGAACGATGCGATCCTCACGCGGGATCTGGCCCGCGCCGTGGGCCGCGAACTTCGAGCCGCGGGGTTCACCTGGAATCTCGCGCCCGTCCTGGACGTCCACACCAACCCCGCCAATCCCATCATCGGCGACCGCGCCTTCAGCCACGACCCCGAGCGCGTGGCCCGTCTGGGCGTGGCCGCCATCCAGGGATTCACGGAGGTCGGCGTCCTGGCCACCGCGAAGCACTTCCCGGGTCACGGCGAGACGGCCTCGGACTCCCACCTGACGCTACCAGAGAGCCCGCAGCCGAACGCGCGCTGGCGCGCCGTGGAATTCGTCCCGTTTCGTCTGGCAATCCAGGCCGGCGTGCCGGTGGTGATGGTGGCCCACCTCTCCTGCCCGGCCCTGGACCGGGAGGCGCCCAGCAGCTTGTCCCGCACGGTCATCACCGATATCCTGCGAACGGAATTGGGGTTTGATGGTGTGGTGGTGAGCGACGATCTGGAGATGGCGGCCATCGCCGCCCGGTTCGACATCGGGGAGGCCGCCGTTCGCTTCCTCGAGGCTGGCGGTGACCTGGTCCTCATCTGTCACGATGCCACGCGCCAGCGGGCAGCCATGGGGGCCGTGGAGGCCGCCCTGCGGACGGGCCGGTTGTCCGAGGCCCAACTGGCGGCATCACTGGATCGGATCGCGCGCCTGCGTCAACGGCTGGGGGTGAACCGGATGTCGGTGGACGGGGACGCGGCGCGCACCATCGTGGGTGCGCCCGAGCATCGGCAGTTGCTCCAGACGATCCTGGCAGCCACGGAACGTGTCCGATGAGTCCCGAAATGAATCTCGCGGAGAAGACAGTACTGGTGGTGGATGACGATCTGCCCATGCGGGAAGGTCTGGCGGATCTGCTCCGCCACCAGGGATACCGGGTTTTGACGGCCGCCGATGGGGAGGAGGGTTTCCAGGCTGTCCAGGCACAGAGGCCGGACCTGGTCGTCCTCGACGTAGTCATGCCCAAGCTCGACGGATTCCGCGTGGCAACCATGATCAAAGGGGATCCGACCCTGCGACATATCCCCGTCATCCTCTATAGTGGGCACGTGGAGGAGAGCTTCGCCATCCGGGCCTACGAGACGCAGGCGGAGTACTTCGTGCCCAAGGCGGGCAACCTTCGGCCGATCCTGAAGGCGATTCGGGATCTCCTCGAGGGACCACCGCCGTAATTCGGTGAGGCCGCTGGCCAGGCGCCTGGGCATCGGCCGGCGAACCCTCTATGCGAAGGCCGCCAAATACGGCCTCCGGCTTGCCCCGGATCCCGAGCAGGGATAGCCAGCCGCGACCGCTCGCTCGCTGTGCCGTCCCGGCTCACTCGCCCCTGGCGACCCCGCACCAGAGTGTGTCAGACCGGAACAGCTCGCTCGGATTCTCCCGGGGTGCAGGCACACCTCGGGGGCGCCCCGCCCCGGGCTGGTTCTCCGCAGCCCCTGTAACACGCTGAATCTCGCCGCAGAACTGTCCTGCCCCCCAGGCCGCGCTGGCCGGGGTCGAGCGAGCCAGTCGCCTGGGCACGGGAGTCGCATGCTGTGTCCCGGGACGCCTGTTCACCGGGTCAGCCGGTATCCTCCACAACATCGGGGTACAGCCGTGGCAGCCAACCTGCCCGAGTGTCAGACAGAGGCCGGAAGGATCCTCCGCCAGGAAGGCAATACAGGTCAGTGTTTTCATGGGTTGGAGGGTCGGTCAGGGAATGGCCCGTCACTTGCTTGTTGGTACGGTAGGTAGGGTCTGCCCACCGGATTTATCTCACGGCGGCCGGCCTTGAAGGCAGTTGGAGGCAGAGGGAATAATGCAGAGGAAGCGCGGCGACCGACACCCCCACGGCCTCACCGTGATCGAGCTGACCATCGCGGTGAGCATCCTGGGGATCCTTTCGGCCATCGCCATCCCCCAGCTCGTGGGGGGCATCCAGCGCTCGGGGGTGGATGGGGCCTCCCGGCGCCTCGCCGAGGACATCCGGCTCGCCCAGAGTAGCGCCATCACCCGGGGGCTGCAGGCCCGGATCCTCGCCTTCGATGCGACGGGGGCGGCCCCCTACCCGGGAGGCACGGCGGTGAGCGATGCCACCAAGGCGAACTACTACCGGCTGGAGATCCGGACCGGGGCCACGGCGGCCTGGCCCACGCTCAGCGACACCCCGGCCAGCAACAGCAACGTCCTCACGGCCTGGCAGGACCTGGCCGGCCAGTACCGGGGGGTGACGGTGACCACGGGGAACACCCTGCTCTTCAACTCCCAGGGCTTCCTGGTCAACAGCGCGGTGACCTTGAGTATCGGCCTCCAGGGCTCCGGGGGCACCAAGACCGTCGCCACCAGCATCATCGGAAAGGCCACCATCCAATGAGGCAGCGCGCTGGCTTCACCCTGGTCGAGGTCCTGGTGGCCGCCACCATCCTGGTGGTGGCCCTCCTGGGGATTGCGGCCGTCCTGCCCACGGCCGACATGAGTCTCCACCAGGCCGGGCAGATCTCCAAGGCGGTGGCCCTCACCCAAGAGATGATCGAGATGGTCAAGAACGATCCCTTCAGCCAGCTCAGCCTCTACAATGGGGTGGACACCCGGACCACCGGCACCTACCCCGTGGACGATCCGAACCCCCCCATCCCCGGGGACGCGGGGAACTTCATGGGGGGGAGCAACGTGACCAAGTGGGCGAACGACATCGCCCTCTACCTCGTCACCGGGGCGGGGATCACCGGAGGGTATGGGACCATCACCGTGAGCACGGTCGCCACCGATGGGACCGGCGCCCCCATCCTCCGGAAGATCTCCGTGGTCGTCAACTGGACCGATGCGGGGCGGCCCTACCAGGTCACGCTCCAGACCCTCGCCTCGGCCATCTGAGGAGGCCCCCATGCCCATCCGCTCCCCTGCTCCTCAGCACCGCGGTGGCCCCCCCGGCTTCAGCCTCCTGGAGGCCCTCGTCACGAGCGCCATCTTCCTCATCGTGCTCTACGGGGTCTACCTCGTCTACGACGTGGGGCAGGCCAGCTACACGAGCAGCAGCCGGAAGTGGGACGTCCAGTCCCAGGCCCGGGTCGCCCTCGAGCGGATGGGGCGGGAGGTCCGGACGGCCGGGTACGCGAACCCCAAGGTGAGCGACCCGGTGGTCATCGCGACCAACGACGCCTTCAGCTTCCACGCCGATCTGGACGGGAGCGGGGCCACCTACGTCACCTACAGCCGCCGGGACTGCACCGGGACCGTGACCACGACCCTGTACCGGAACGTCTCGACCGCCACCTTCTGCGGGGGGGAGCCCTTCGTGGACGGGGTGAGCGCCCTCACCTTCACCTACTACGAGCTGAACAACGTCCCCCTCCCCTACCCCCTCACCAGCACCTACACGCTCGACAGCCAGGGGGCGGTGACGGGGACGGCGACCCCCACGACCCCGGCCGCGGGCGGCCAGCGGAACCGCGTCCGGCAGGTGAAGATCGCCCTGACCATTCAACAGCAGATCGGGACCACGGTGGTTCCCTTCACCGCCACGACGGATGTGGCGCTTCGGAACCTCCTCCCCTGACCGGGGCGCCGAGGCACGATGGAGGCTGACATGCAGAAGAGACAAATCCTTTGCAGCAAGGGCCCGCAGCGGACCCCCCGGGGGGACCCGGGGGTGGTCCTGGTGATCACGGTGCTCCTCGTCGGGCTCCTCCTCACCATGGGGCTCACCCTGATCAACCTGGCTTCCTCCGACTACCAGATCGCCAACAACGAGTCCCGGAGCATCCAGGCCCTCTTCAACGCCGATGCCGGCACCGAGGAGGCCAAGATGCGGCTGAGCCCGAACGCCCCCGTGGCCATGGCCATCCCCGTGGGGACGAGCGCGGACTGGCGGGCCTACCTCCTCTCCGGCCACACCCAGGCGGAGATCGAGGGGGGCCTGGATGCGAACTACGCCAAGGCCGCCCCCGCCTACACCGCGAATGAGGGGACGAGTAACTACGCCTACTACACCAGCGTCCAGGCCGGCTTGGGCACCATCCCCTGGGGCTGGGCCCGCATCCAGCACAAGTTCAACGCGGGGGGGGCCATCCTCTACCAGGACGCCGTCACCGGGGCGGAGACCACGAGCGCCTCCCAGGTGGTGAGCGGGACCACCGTCTACAACCCCCCCCTCATCATGGTGACCACCGAGGGGATCCAGGGGAGCGTCCGCCGGATGATCAGCATGGAGTTCCAGCCCATCGTGAGCACCACCACCACCACGGATGACGTGGTGACCGACCCCTTCGCCAATGCCGCCCACGGCACCGGCGCCATCACCCTCATCGGCAACGGCGACACCGACAGCTACGACTCCCGCCTGGGGGCCTACAACGTGAGCGGGAACCTGGGGACCAACGGGGACATCAGCACCGATTCAACGGCCGTGGCGGCCATCAC
>METI01000148.1:0-5576 GCA_001771285.1 candidate division NC10 bacterium RIFCSPLOWO2_12_FULL_66_18 | reverse complement strand
CTGATCGGCCCGGGGGGGGACACGACCACCGGCGTCGTGAACGCGGGGACCATCACGGGGTCCACCTCCACGGAGCCCAGCACCTGGGACCTCCCCCTCTCCAGCATCCCCACCGGGGTGGTGAACCAGGGGGCCCTGACCATCTCGGGGAACACCACCCGGACACTCACCGAGGGGACCTACTGGTTCTCCTCCCTCAGCATCTCGGGGAACGGCCGCCTGGTGACCACCGGGGCGGTGAAGATCTACGTGACGGGGGCCATCAGCATCAGCGGCAACGGGGTGGGGACCGCGAACAACGCCCCCCCGAACCTCCTGATTTACGGCACGCGAGACCCGACCAGTACGAACCCCGCGTGTGTCAGCAGTAACTGTTCCACCAGCGTGGCCATCACCGGCAACGGGAACTTCTACGGGGCCGTCTACGCCCCCCAGGCGAGCATCTCGGTCTCGGGCAACGGGGGGGTCTACGGGGCCCTCACCGGGGCGAGCGTCACGGTCAACGGCAACGGGGGCCTCCACTACGACGAGGCGCTGGGCAACCTCGGCCGCTACGTCACCACCACGGTCACCACCACCTACACCACCACCGGCTTCACCCGCTACTCCTGGCGGGAGATCGCGTTCTAGGCGGCCGCACAGGGCCCCGGATGCGGGAGCCTCCTCGGGCCACACCCGTTCTGATCTACCGCGCTGGCAGGGTCCCTTGGCGACCCTGCCAGCGTTGCTTTTTGCACGTCTGGTGTCGGTCTTGATGAGGTAACGCAGGTCTTCCGGGAGAATCGAAGGGAGCAGTCAGCCATCAGCCCCGCGTCTGCTCCGCGGAGGCGATCAGGGCCTGGAACAGCGCCAGGTGTTCGGGGTGATCCTGATACATCCGCTCCGGGTGCCACTGCACCGCCACCAGGAACGGACGGTCGGGCTGCTCCAGGCCCTCGACGATGCCGTCCTCCACGCTCTCGGCCGTGACGCGAAAGCCGGGGGCGAGGTCCTTGACGAACTGGTGGTGGGTGCTGGTGACCAGGGACTCGGCAACGCCCATGATGGCGTGCAGGCGTGTGCCCGGCAGGACGCGGACGGCATGGATCAGCTTCCGCCGGTCCTCGCCCCGTGCCGCGTGAAGCAGTGAGGTCCCCGGCCGGCAGCCGATGTCCTGATACAACGTGCCGCCGGCCGCGACGTTGAGGACCTGGAGTCCCCGGCAGATGCCCAGGACCGCCGTCCGCCGGGCCAGGGCCGCCCGAGCCAGGTTGATCTCGAAGAGGTCCCGCTGGCGATCCGGCTCATGGCAGCGCTCATCGGGCGACTGGCCGTAGTACGCCGGTGCCACGTCTCCGCCGCCCGTGAAGACCAGCCCATCCACGGCGGCCAGGCAGTCCGTGATCACCCCGGAATCGTCATCCGCGATCGGCAGGATCATGGGGAGGCCACCCGCCGTTCGGATGGCGCCAACGTACGTCTCACGAACCGCCGCCCAGCGTTCCAGCCGGTCTGAATCGTCCCGGAGCCAGGACGTGATGCCGATGCGAGGGCGCATCACTTCTTCCTCAAAAGCGTTCGGCTGTTCGGTAGTTCGGTGGTTCGATTGTTCCCGGATCCCGAGTACCACCGAACAACCGAACCCTCGGGACCCACGGCACCGCGGTGAATACCCACCGCCGTGGCGTGGGTGCCCCGAACGCTGTTAGCGTTTCGTGACGATCCGTCCCGCCCGAACCCCCGTGTGTTCCCCGGCCTCCACCGTCACCACCCCATTCACCAGGACCGTGTGGACCCCCACGGGATATCGGATCGGCTCCTCGTAGGTCGCACTGTCCTGCACCCGATCCGGATCGAAGAGGACGATGTCGGCTATGGAGCCTGGCCGGACCCACCCGCGGTCCGCGAGGCCCATGCGCCGGCAGGGATCGGACGTCATCTTCCGGATGGCGGTGGACAGATCGAACAGGTGCTCCTCCCGCGCGTAATGGCCCAGCATGCGGGCAAACGTGCCGAAGGTTCGCGGGTGCGGGCGGCCCGTGGACAGCGGCCCGTAGTGCGCGCGACAGCCCGAATCGGACCCGATCATCACGTACGGCTTGCGCAGGATGGCCCGGAGGTTCTCCTCGCTCATGGTAAAGTAGATGGCGTCCACCTGGGTCTTCTCCTCGTGGAGCAAATCCAGCACGAACGTGAGGATCTCCTTACCCGCCAGCCGCGCGGCGGCGTCCACCCGGAGGCCCAGGTAGCGACGATTGTGGGGGAGCGTCACCTCGGAGATCATCACCTGGCTCCAGTCCCGGGCGTTTGGCCCCTCGCCGATCTCCTGCCGGACGCGTGCGCGAACAGCCGGATCCTTGAGGCGATCCGTCTGCTCCGCCTTGTTCCCCTCGATGGCCCAGCGGGGCAGCGCCGCCTGGAGCCCGGTGTTCGCTGCCGTGTACGGGTACCGGTCGGCCGTCACGTCCACGCCGCGCCGCTGCGCCGACTCGATCAACTCGAATGCCTGCGGAAGCTTCTCCCAGTTCCGCTCGCCGTAGGTCTTCAGGTGGGAGATCTGGAGTGGGGTCCGTCCAGCCTCGGCCGCGGCGATGACCTCCTGGATGGCTTCCAGGAGACCGTCTCCCTCGCTCCGCATGTGGGTGGCCAGGATCCCGCCCTTGCGTCCCGCGACGGCGGTGAGGGTCGCCAGTTCCTCCGCCGACGAGAAACAGGCCGGGGCATAGACCAGCCCCGTGGACAGGCCCAGCGCCCCCTCGTCCATGCCGCGTTCGAGGGCCGCGACCATGGCCTGCAATTCCTCCGCCGTGGGACCGCGGTTCGCTCCCCCCATGGCGGACCCGCGAAGCGTGTTGTGGCCAACCAGGAGGCCGAAGTTGATGGAGATCCCCGTGTCCAGGAGCCGGCGGAAGTAGGCGCTCACCTCCTGCCAGGGGTGATCCAGGCCGAACACCTCGCGGTAGGACCGGGCGCGATCCTCCCACCAGGGGCCCCAGATGGGGGCGGCCGCGTAGCCGCAGTTCCCCCCGATCTCGCACGTCACCCCCTGCAGCACGGCGCTTTCGGCCGTGGGGGTGAGGAGCAGGTGATAATCGGAGTGGCCGTGGATGTCCACGAAGCCCGGCGCCGCCGCCAAGCCTCGGGCGTCAATGACCCGTCGCGCCGTCGCGGGCGTCACGTCGCGGCCCACGCCGACGATTCGGTCGCCGCGAACGGCGACATTCGCCTCCACCGGCGGATTGCCACCGCCGTCGAAGACCCACGCGCCTCGAATCAAGAGGTCCGCCGTCATACAGAGACCCTTCGGCCCGCTCAGGCCCCCGACATCACTTTGGTACCAGGAGGACCTGCCCCACCTTCAGCGTGCGATCCCGGCCGATCATATCCCGGTTCGCCTCATACAGCCGGGGCCACTGGTTGGCATCCCTGTAGATCTCCGGCCGGGCGGCGATCCGCTGCAAGGTGTCTCCCCGCTTGACCACATAGCGAAGGTAGGTGGGCAGAATGGGCGCCGAGGCGGCTGCGACTTGCTTTCGGATCTCCGCCACCTGGTTCTCCACCCGCTCCCCCCGCGCCTGCGCGGCACGGGCCGTCTCCTCGACCGTGCGAAGCTGCACGTGCAGGCGATCCACCTCCGCGCGAGTCCGCTCCGCCTCCTGCTTCGCCGCCTGGGCGCTTGCCACCGCCTTCTCCAGTTCGGTCGAGAGCTTGGCGGTGGTCGTGGCCGAGTGCGCCGTGGCGGCGGCCACCGCCGCGCGGTAATCCGCCTCCAGCAAGCTGGCCGAGTCGCCGGCCGCCAGGAGCGTTTCGCTCTCCTTGAGGGCGCGCTCCGCCGCCTGGAACCCTTCCGGAGACCGCGCCGGCGCGCCCGCCGTGCGCGCCGCCTCCAGAGCCGCCCGAGCCTCGTCAACCCGTTGCGAGACCCGCGGGCCGCAGCCGCCCAGGATAAGTGCCATCAGGCTCAGGATGCCGAGAACCGGGAACCACGGTCTCTGCATGATCGCCCTCCTCCTTTCAGACCAACCGTCACCCGTCGCCTCCGACATCATATCACTCCCGCGGCCCGCAGCGCCGCCACCTCTTCCGCGGAATACCCCAGCATGTCCCGGAGCACCTCCTCGGTGTGCTCTCCAAGCCTCGGCGGGACCTGCCGGAGATCCACGGGCATTCGGGAAAAACTCACCGGGTTCCGGACCATCCGGATGGTCCCCGCCTGGGGATGCTCCGCCTCCATGACCATCTGGAGGTGCTGGACCTGGGGATCGGCGAAGACCTCGTCCATCCGGTTGATGGGCCCGCAGGGGATGCCCAGCGGGGCCAGGATGGCTTCCCACTCCTTGCGCGTCTTGGTCGCCAGCCGCGCCTCCAGGAGGCGAACGATCTCCGCGCGGTGCTCCACGCGCTGCGCGTTGGTCGCGTACTTCGGATCGTGGGCCACCTCGGGCAGCCCGATGCCCTCGCAGAGCTTCACCCACAGGCGGTCGTTGGCGGCCCCGATGATCATGGAGCCATCCATCATCTGAAAGGCCTGGTAGGGGACGATGTTCACGTGGGCGGTGCCCCACTTCCCCGGGATCTCCCCGGCATTGAGGTAGGAGCTGGCGATATTGATGAGGGCGGCGACCTGCGTCTCCAAGAGGGACACGTCAATCCGCTGCCCCGCCCCTGTCCGGTCGCGGGCATACAGGGCGGCCAGGATCGCGCCATGGGCGTAGAGGGCCGTGCAGATGTCGGTCATGGCCACGCCCACCTTGACCGGCGGGCCGTCGGGCTCTCCCGTGATGCTCATGAGGCCGCCCACCGCCTGGACGATCACGTCGTAGCCGCCCCGATCCGCGGCCGGGCCCGTCCGGCCGAATCCGGAGATGGCGCAGAAGATCAGGCGGGGATTGTCCCGCCGCAGGATATCCCAGTCCAGTCCCAGCTTCGCCAGGGTGCCGGGCTTGAAGTTCTCCAGCAGGACATCCGACCGCCTGGCCAGCTCGCGAATGATGGCCCGGCCCCGGGGGTCCTTCATGTTCACCGTGATGCTCTTCTTGTTCCGGTTGATGCAGAAGAAATAGACCGACGCCCCGTTCTTGAACGGGGGTCCCCAGGTCCGGCTGTCGTCCCCGGCGCCGGGCTGCTCGACCTTGACCACCTCGGCTCCCATGTCCCCCAGGATCTGGGAGCAGAACGGGCCCGCGATGATCCGGCTCAGGTCCAGGACCCGGATCCCTTCCAGCAACCGACCCTTCTCTCTCGCGTCCGCCACGCTCTCTTCTCCAACTACCGGCAACTCGGCGATCTGGCAATCAGGCGATCTGGGGTTCCAGGTTGACAGGTTGCCAGGTTGCCCGATTGCCCGATTGCCCGATTGCCCGATTGCCCGTTCTTAGTCCGAATAATTCACGAACGGACCCGTGAATTCTCCGGATCAAATGACCAATGACCAATTTCCAATGGCCAATGATGGTGGGCGCGCACACCGCGCCGTCAAGGAGCATCACGGAGATACCATCCGCGCTTGGTCATTCGTCATTGGGATTTGGTCATTCCCGCGATTATTCGCGAACGTGTTCGCGAATCCCGCGATTATTCGCGAACGTGTTCGCGAA
>METI01000147.1:9939-10503 GCA_001771285.1 candidate division NC10 bacterium RIFCSPLOWO2_12_FULL_66_18 | reverse complement strand
GACGATCGACGTCCCGGCGCTCTACCGGGAGATCCGCCGGGCCGCGCGGCCCATCGGGGCCGCCCAGCGCCGGCGGGCCGAGATGCTGCAGCGGCTCAAGCCGTACGCGCAGGACTGGTACAACGCCTGGCTCGACGGCGATCCCGACCCTTCCTACGTGCTGCGGAGCCGCGGGTGACGATGGCTCGACCCCGCCTGGTCACCGTCGCCGAGATGATGGAGTGGGGCCTGCGCGGTCCCGCGGTGGCCCGCCGGCGCGCCCTCGGCCTCCGTCTCGGCTCGGTCACCGCCTTTCTCGGCGTGTGGGCGCTGGCCGCCGGCATCGTGGAGGTCGGGCGGCTCTTCAACCCGATCTTCCTGCCCGGGCCGTGGGTGGTGGCGGGCAAGGTGCTGCGCCTGGGCGCCGAGGGTGAGCTCTGGGTGCACGTTTGGGCGACGCTCCAGCGCGTGGCGGTGGGGTTCTCCACCGGCGCGGCGCTGGCCCTGGCGCTCGGCCTGCTGGCCGGGCACCTCCGCGGCGTGCGCACGCTGGTGGAGCCCGTCGTCGAATTGCTGCGCCCCATC
>METI01000147.1:8406-9933 GCA_001771285.1 candidate division NC10 bacterium RIFCSPLOWO2_12_FULL_66_18 | reverse complement strand
CTGGCCATGCTGCCGCTCTTCATCGTCTGGATCGGGATCGGCGAGGGCTCCAAGGTGGGCTTCATCACGTACGCAACGTTCTTCCCGATGTTCCTGACCACCGTGCACGCGGTGGGCCGCCTCGATCCGCGTCTGATCCGGGCCGCCCAGAGCCTCGGGGCGCGGTCCGGCCAGCTCTTCCTGCGCGTGATCCTGCCGGCCGCGCTGCCCGAGATCCTCACCGGCATCCGCCTGGGCGTGGCGCTGTCGTTCTTCGTCATCGTGATCTCCGAGTTCATCGGGGCCGAAGCCGGCCTCGGCTATCTCATCAACGACGGGCGCAACTTCTTCCTGGTCGCCCAGATGCTGGGCGCCGCGGTGGTGCTCGGCCTGCTCGGCTACCTCGGCAACGCCGCCGTGGGCTGGCTCGAGCGCCGCCTCCTCCGCTGGCAGCACGCGGGGTAGCGCGTGGGCGATCCCCGGATCAGCATCCGCGGCCTGGAGAAGTGGTTCGGCGCCGACGACCGCCGCGCGCCGGCGCTGACGGGCATCGACCTCGACGTCGCCGAGCACGAGTTCCTGTGCCTGCTGGGGCCGTCGGGCTGCGGCAAGTCCACGCTGCTGAACATCGTGGCCGGGTTCCTGCGGCCCAGCGCGGGCGAGGTGCTCGTGGACGGCCGGCCGGTGACCGGGCCCGGCGCCATCGCGGCGTCGTCTTCCAGGAGTACGTGCTCTTTCCCTGGCTCACCGTGGCCGGCAACGTGGAGTTCGGGCCGCGCCTGGCCAGCGTGCCGGCCGCCGAGCGCCGGCAGACGGTCGCCCGCTACCTCGACCTGGTGGGCCTCGGCGCCCACGCCGGCAAGTTCCCGGCGCAGCTCTCGGGCGGGATGAAGCAGCGGGTGGCCATCGCCCGGGCGCTCGCCAACAGCCCGGCCATCATCCTCATGGACGAGCCGTTCGGCGCGCTGGATGCCCAGACCCGCGAGATCCTCCAAGATGAGCTGTCCCGCATCCAGCGGCTGGAGCACAAGACGATCCTGTTCGTCACGCACTCGATCCGCGAGGCCGTGTACCTGGCCGATCGCGTGGTCGTGATGACCTCCGCCCCCGGCCGGATCAAGCAGGTGTTCGAGATCGCCCTGGTCGGCCCCCGGGACCGCTTCACCCCCGAGTTCACCCGCTACGAGAGCGAGATCACGCGCCTGGTGAAGGAAGAGGTCGCGAAGGTGCACGAATGAGAGGGCGGCTGGCGCGCGCGGCGGTCCTGGGTGGGGTGCTGGTCGCGTGGGCGGTGGTGACCTACGGCAACCGGGCGCTCGAGGTCACGCCCCCGGTCCTGCTGCCGACCCCGGGGGACGTGCTGGCGGTGGCGGCCGACGCGGTCCGCGACGGCTCGCTCCCCCGGCACACCGCCACGTCGATGCTGCGGGTCGTCGAGGGCTTCGGGCTGGCGGCGCTGGCCGCGGTCGTGCTGGGGCTGCTGGCCGGGCTCTGCGCGCCGCTACGCCTGGCCCTGGAGCCGGTCCTCGAGTTCGTGCGGCCGATCCC
>METI01000147.1:6465-8375 GCA_001771285.1 candidate division NC10 bacterium RIFCSPLOWO2_12_FULL_66_18 | reverse complement strand
TGGTTCGGCCTCGGCGAGGCCTCCAAGGTCGCCTTCA
The DNA here is from genome assembly GCA_001771285.1 of candidate division NC10 bacterium RIFCSPLOWO2_12_FULL_66_18. GTDB lineage: Bacteria > Methylomirabilota > Methylomirabilia > Methylomirabilales > 2-02-FULL-66-22 > 2-02-FULL-66-22. The sequence continues at coordinate 8,338 of METI01000147.1, read as the reverse complement.
TCGGTTACACGACCTTCTTCCCGATGTTCGTGTCCATCGCGGCCAGCGTCCTGCGCGTCGACGTCATGCTCCTGCGGGCGGCCGCGAGCCTGGGGGCCTCCCGGACCGCGCTCCTGCGCCACGTGGTGCTGCCGGCGGCGCTGCCCGGCATCATCGTGGGCCTGCGCCTCGGCTTCGGCCTGGCGCTGTTCGTGATCGTCGGCGCCGAGTTCATGGGCGCCGACGCCGGGCTCGGCCACCTGATCATGGAGGGCCGGACGTTCTTCGTGCCGGCCCAGATCGTCATGGGGGCCCTGCTGCTGGGGCTCCTCGGATCCCTGGTCAACGCGCTGCTGCTGGCCGCCGAGCGTCGGCTGCTCCGCGGTCAGGCGGCGTGAAACGTCGTCCTACAGAGGAAAGGAGCCCCCGCATGCGTCTCGTCACCGTCCTCCTCACCGCCGTGCTGCTCGTCGCCGGTGTCATCCCGGCCGCGGCGCAGAAGCCCGAGGTCACCGAGGTCGAGGCCTGGCTGGTCCGCGACCCCCAGATGTCGGCCCAGTTCGCGGTGGCCGACCAGATGGGCTACTTCAAGGAGCAGGGCATCAAGGTTAACATCCGCTGGTACATCGCCGGCACCGACCTGCCGTCCATGTGGGGCGCCGGCAACGTCCACCTCGGCACCGCCACCGCCACCATGGTGGTCCCCATCGCCGCGGCCGGCCAGGCGATCTACAGCGTGGCGCCGCAGAGCGACATCGGGGGCGTGCAGCAGGTGGTCCTCGGCAAGAAGGCCAGGGAGATGGTGAAGTCGCCGAAGGACTTCGAGAAGCTCAAGATCGGCATGCCCAAGGGCGCCTCGGTGACGATGGCCATCCAGGGCATGGCCAAGGCGCACGGCGTGGACTTCGCCAAGCTCCAGTTCGTGAACCTGTCGCCGCCCGACGCCATCACGGCGCTCGTCAAGGGCGACATCGACGTCATGGCGGCGTGGGCGCCGTGGACGTTCCGGGCCGTCAAGGAGACGGGCGGCAAGGTCTACTTCACGGGCAATCGCAGCTACGTCACCGGCAAGGAGGAGAAGGTCGACTGGCTGCGCGTCCACGCCGGGGTCGTGGCCAGCGGCAAGATGCTCAAGGACCACCCCAACACCATGAAGGCGGTGCTGCGGGCCCTGCAGAAGGCGACCGACACGCTGAACAAGGACCGGGACGCCGCCGTCAAGATCGTCGCCCGGGAGATGAAGATCGAGGAGGGGCTGGCGCGCGAGATCATGCAGTACAACGTCTACACGATGGAGATGAACGAGACGATCTACCGCGGCATGGGCGACTTCGTCGACTTCCTGCACTCGCTCAACCGCATCCCCCAGAAGTTCAACCCGGAGACGATTTTCTACACCAAGCTCCTCAAGGACGTGAACCCCACGCTGGTGAAGTGGGAATCGAAGACGGACGTGAAGTGACATGGCGACGGGGCTGACCGCGCCGGCGCGCGCCGGGTACCTCGACGCGCTGGCGCGCGCGGCCGCGGGGGTGCGGGCGGCGAACCTGCCGCCCTCCACCCTCGCCGCCGCGCGGGACGTGGTGCTCGACACCCTGGGCGCCATCGTCGCCGGCAGCCGGCTGCCCGAGAACGGCCGGCTGGCCCAGCTGGCCGCCGCGCGCTCGGGATCGCGGACCGCGACGCTGATCGGCCACGCCGCCCGCGCCGAGCCCATGCTGGCGGCGCTGGCCAACGGCACGGCCGGCGTGGCGCTCGAGGTGGACGAGGGCAATCGCTGGGGCGGCGGCCACCCGGCGATCCACGTGCTGCCGGCAGCGCTGGCCGTGGCCGAGGAGCGCGGCGCCAGCGGCGCCGAGCTGATCGAGGCGGTCGTCGCCGGGTACGAGATCAC
>METI01000147.1:1302-6457 GCA_001771285.1 candidate division NC10 bacterium RIFCSPLOWO2_12_FULL_66_18 | reverse complement strand
GGCGGCGCCACCACCACGCGCCCCAACGTGCACTCGCACGGCACGTGGGGCACGGCGGGCGCCGCGGTGGCCGTCGCCCGGCTCTCGGGCCATGACGCCGTCGGGCTCCGCGACGTCATCAACCTGGCCGTCTCGATGAGCCCGGCCAACACCTGGACGCCCTGCTTCGAGGGCGCCACCATCCGCAACCTCTACCCCGGGCGGGCCGGCCTGCAGGGCATCCTGGCCGTCCACCTCCTCGGCTGCGGGTACACGCCCGTGGCCGACGCCCCCGCGGACGTCTACGGCACGATCCTGGGCGAGGCGTTCGACCCCGAGGCCGCCGTCGCCGGCCTCGGCCACGAGCCCTGCCGCATCGAGCAGAACTACTTCAAGTTCCACGCCTGCTGCCTCTACAACCACCCCGCGCTCGACGCCGTGCACGCGCTGCGGGGCGCCGAGCGCTTCACCGCGGAGGACGTCTCGCGCGTCGAGGTCACCTCCGTGCCGTTCGTGACCCGGATGGCCGACCCCGACCCGCCCGCGATGCTGGCGGCGAAATTCTCCCTGCCGCACGCGGTGGCCGCGGCCATCGTCCTCGGACGCAGCGACGTGGCCGCGTTCAGCGAGCCCGCGCTGCGCGATCCGCGGGTACGGGCGCTGGCGCGCCGGGTGGCGGTCGCCGGCGACCCCGGGATGTCGATGCGGGCGCGCGACGGCGCGCAGGCCGCGGTGCGGGTGACCCTGCGCGACGGGCGCACGCTCAGCCGGACGACGACGGTCGTGCGCGGCGACGCGGCCAACCCCAGCGGCCGCGACGCGCTGGTCGCCAAGTTCCTGGGGCTGGCTTCGGAGGTCCTGGGCGGGGAACGCGCGGGCGAGGTCGTCACGCGCGTGGCCGGCCTGGAGTCACTCGAAGACGTCCGCGAGCTGAGCGCGCTGCTCCACCCCTGAGGGACGCTACTCCGACGCGACCATGAAGACCCTCACCGTCCGCCTGCCCGAAACTCTGGTCGCGGAAATCGAGGCCGAGTCTCGCGCCCGCCGATGCTCGAAATCCGACGTCGTTACGGCCCGTCCTTCCGGCGATCGCTGACGTGGTGGGCGCGGTGAATGGGTTGCCGATTGATCTGAGCCAGCGGAAGAAATCGTATCTGAGGGCCACCGGTTATGGCCGGCGTGCTCGTTGATGCCGGCTTCCTCATCGCCCTGCTGAGCCGTCGCGATCGCCACCATTCCTGGGCGGCGGCACAGCGGCTCTGTCCGAAGCCTTTCACCTCCTCGGGGCGCGGGGCCGGCCTGCGCTGGCCGCGCTGCTACGCCGCAGCGCGCTGGTTCCCACCCTCCACCTTGCCGACGAGCAGGGCCGGGTCCTGGATCTGATGCAGAAGTACGCGGACGTCCCGATGAGCCTGGCCGACGCGTGCCTCGTACGGATGAGCGAGACGTTGGCCGACCCGGTCATCTTCACCACCGATGCGGACTTCCGTGTCTATCGGCGTCACGGCCGACAGGTCATTCCCTGCAGGACGCACTGAACATGGAGAAGCAGCTACACTGCCAGGTACCTCCGGACGACCTCTTCGTTCTGCCAGAGCTGCTCCAGCGGTCCGGCGAAGCGGATCGTGCCCTTCTCCATGATGTAGCCGCGGTCGGCGACGCGGCGGGCGAACTTGACGTTCTGGTCCGCGATCAGGAGGGTGGTGCCGTCCTCGCGGATGCGGCGAAGGGCGTCCACCAGCGTCCTGACCAGGAGAGGACTCAGCCCCTCCGACGGCTCGTCCAGGATCAGGAGGGCGGGGTTCCCCATGAGGGCCCGGCCGATGGCGAGCATTTTCTGCTCGCCGCCCGAGAGACCAGCCCCTGGCTTGGCCGAGAGTTCCCGGAGGACCGGGAAGAGCTGGTAGACGCGCTCGAGGCTCCACCGGCCCTCCCGCCTCGTGACCCGCTGGACGATCTCCAGGTTCTCCTTCACCGTGAGATCCGAGAAGATCCGCCGGTCGTCGGGGACGTAACCGACTCCGCGCCGGGCGATCTCGAACGGCTGGCGGCCTGTGATCTCCTCGCCCCTGAACGTCACGCGGCCGGAGCGGGGCGGCGTAAGCCCCATGATGCTGCGAAGGGTGGTGGACTTGCCGGCGCCGTTCCGGCCGAGCAGGCAGACGATCTCCCCGGTGTCTACGTCCAGGGAGATCCCGTGGATCACCACGCTGAAGCCATAGCCTGTCACGAGCTCTCGCGCCTCGAGGATCACGCCGTCAGTTCCTCTCCCAGGTAGACCTCCCGGACCTCGCGGTTCTCGCGGATCTCGGCGGGCGGGCCCTCCGCCAGCACCCGCCCACGGTTCATCACGACGATCCAGTCCGAGAGGGAGAAGACCACATCCATGTCGTGCTCGACGATCACAAAGGTCGTGTGGCGCTCCGCGAAGAGCTTCCGGATCAGCTCGAGCACCGTGGCTCGCTCCACCGGGGTCAGCCCCGCCGAAGGCTCATCGAGGAAGCAGAGCTCGGGGCCCGGCGCGATAGCGATCCCCAGTTCCAGCAGCCGCTGGTCCCCGTGGGAGAGGGCGCCCGCCGGGGCATCCCGCTGGTCGAGGAGCCCGATCTCCCCGAGGATCCGCTCGACCTCCGCCACCGCCTCCCGCTCGCCCTCCACAGGGGTCAGGGCCACGCCCGTCCGTCCCCGGCGGCACAGCACCGGCAGGAGCACGTTCTGGAGGACGGTGAGCCGGGGGAAGATGTTCATGATCTGGAAAGAGCGGGAAAGGCCGCGCCGCACCCGGTCGTGGATGGACAGGTGCGTGACCGGGTCGCCTTTGAAGCGGATGGCGCCGGCGTCCGGAGCGAGCGCCCCCGTGGCCAGGTTGATGACCGTGGTCTTCCCGGCGCCGTTCGGCCCGATGATGGCGGTGAGCCGGCCGGCCGGGATGAACAGGGTCACGTCGTGGACGGCAACGAACTCGCCGAAGCGCTTCGACACGCCCTCGAGCCGCAGCAGATCGCTCATGCCTTGCGTCGCGTGACCATGGGCCGGGTCGGGCGCCAGGGCATGAGCCGCTCGACCAGGATGCTCAGGACCCCGCCGCGGAAGCCCATAACGAGAATCACCACGATGGCGCCGAGCCAGATGAGCCAGTACTGGGTGAACCGGACGATGATGTCCTTGATCATGAAGAAGAGGAAGGCCCCCACGATGGGGCCGCCGAAGACGTGGATGCCGCCCAGAAGGGTGGCCATGACCGGCTCTGCCGAGGCGCTCCAGTGGGCGATGGGCGGCGTGATCGTGTTCTCCAGGGGAGCCAGGAGGGCCCCCGCCACGCCGGCGTAGAGCCCCGCGATGGTGAACGCCACGAGGCGGTAGTTGCGGACCGGCACACCCGCGAACTCGGCCCGGCTCTCGCTGTCCCGGATGGCCTGGAGGGTGAGGCCCAGCGGTGAATGCACGAGCCGGTACATGCCCAGGACCGAGAGGAGCGAGACGACCAGCACCACGTAGTAGTACTGCTCCAGGTTCGCGACGCCGATGGTCAGGAGCCCCGGGATCTCCAGCGGCGCCCGGGGGATCCCCACCAGCCCGTCGTCCCCGCCGGTGAAGTCGCGCCACTTGAGGGCGATGGAGAAGATCATCATGCCGAAGGCCAGCGTCAGCATCGAGAAGTAGATGCGCGTGTGGCGCACGCAGAGGATTCCCAGGAGGAAGGCAACGATCCCCGCAGCGACGATTCCGCCGACGAGCCCCAGGAAGAGGTTGGGCACGGCGAGCAGGATCTTGGCGCAGCCGTAGGCCCCGACGGCGAAGAACCCGGCCTGGCCGAAGGAGAGCAGGCCCGCGTAGCCGAAGAGGAGATTGAAGCCCAGTGAGAAGACCGACAGGATGAGGATCTGCATGGCGAGGTAGAGCGAGTAGGATCTGGCGACCAGGGGGAAGAGGAAAAGGGCCGCCACCAGGGCGGCGAGGAACACAGCCAGGCGGCGGGACGGGCGAACACCCATGGCGGTCCTCAGCGCGCGAAGAGGCCCTGCGGCCGGACCAGCAGGACCACGGCCATGATCACGAAGATGAAGAACAACTCGAACACGGGAAAGAAGAGCGTCCCGTACGCGGAGAGGATCCCCACGATCAGGGAGCTGACGAAAGCGCCTTTCAAATTCCCCAGCCCGCCGATGACGGTGATGATGAAGGCCTGGATGATCATGGTGGCGCCGATGCCGGGGGCGACGACCCGGACGGGCGTTCCGAGGGCGCCGCCCAGGGCGGCCAGCATGGAGCCGAAGACGAACACGCCGGAGAAGACCCGCGGCACGTTGACGCCGATGGCGTTCGCCATCTCCCGGTCGGAGGCCGTCGCGCGCACGGTCCGTCCCCACCAGGTCTTCTCGAACAGCGCCCAGAGGCCCACGGCCACCAGGACCCCGATCCCGATGATGAAGGTGTTGTAGACGGGGAAGGGCCGGCCGAATACCGACCAGGCACCGTCAAGGAAGGCGGGGATCTGGGGGATCTTGAAGACCCCGCCCCAGACGATCTTCACCAGGTCGTCGAGGATCAGGATGAAGCCAAACGTGAGGAGGAGCTGGTACGCTTCGTCGATCCCGTAGATCCGCCGGAGGAAGCCGCGCTCCATCACGAACCCCAGGAGCCCCGTGCCGAGGAGGCTCAGCACGATCGCCAGCCAGAACGGCCATCCAAGCAGGCCGTAGAACGTGAAGGCGAGATAGGCCCCGACCATGTAGAGGCTCCCGTGCGCGAAGTTCACGATCCGGAGCACCCCGAAGATGATCGTGAGCCCGGCGGAGATGAGCCAGAGGTACATCGCCATGGACAGGCCGATGAGCCCTTGGAAGAGGACGCTGTCCATGGAGGTAGCGGGGGAGGGCCGCTGGGCGGCCCTCCCCCCGCGGGAACCTATTTCGTGGCCGCGACGGGCGTGAAGGGTGGGTGGCGATAGTAGTCCTTGGCGTTGAAGACCTTCAGGTCCCCCAGGACCGGGATCGGATACTTCGGGTCCATCACGACGCGGCCAGCCGGCACGTTGTAGACGAACTGCTGATCCTCCGACCGGAACACACGCAGGCCGCCCGGGTTCTTGATTTGCATGCCCTTCAGGCCCTCGATGACCTTCGCGGTGTCGAGGCTCCGGGACTTCTCCACCGCCGCCTTGATGATGAAGAGC
>METI01000147.1:0-1231 GCA_001771285.1 candidate division NC10 bacterium RIFCSPLOWO2_12_FULL_66_18 | reverse complement strand
CCTGTTCTCGGGCGTGTCGGGCCAGTTGTGGATGTAGCGGGCCGTGGCCCAGAGCTTGCCCTTGAAGCGGTCCCGTTGGACTTCCGAGCTGATCCCTTCCAGCACGTCCACGGAGCCGCCCATGGCCTGCCACCACGCCTGGATCTGGTCGAAGACGCCCTGGATCAGCGCCTGGCGTATGAGCATGACGGCCTCTCCCGCCCAGGGGGTCGAAAAGATCGCGTCGGGCTTCTGGGCCATCACCGCCGACACGTGGGGGGAGAAATCCAGCGTCAGGAACGGCGCCCAAGCCGTCCCCACGAACTCCACATCGGGCCGGTACTTCTTCAGGGTCTCCTTGAACATGTTCCAGGCGACGACGCCGTACTCGTAGTCGGCCCCGATCGTGGCCCACCGCTTGATCTCGGGGCGGTCCTTGAAGATCAGTGCCGCGACGATCGCGTCCTGGTACACGGGGACGCTGACGCGGACGATCTCCTTGATCTTCTTGCCGGCCACGAGCTCCTCGGTCAGCCGGTGGGTGGCCGCGTGGGTGAAGAAGTGGATGCGCTTGAGCTCGGCCAGAACGGGGCCCATGGCCATCGCGACGCCACTCGAGTCCGTGCCCACCATGAAGTGGGCGCCCCACTCGGTGACCAGGTAGCGCGCGTTCTTCACGCCGGTGGCCGCCTTGTTCTCGTCGTCCATGAACTTGATCTCGATCTTGCACCCGAGGATGCCGCCGGCGGCGTTGATCTCCTCAAGGGCCATGGTGGCGCCCATCTCGATCTGGCGGCCGTAGTCCGCGTGGGGGCCTGAGGCCGCTCCCTGGACGCCGATCTTGATGGCCGGCACGCCGAGCTGGCACTGGGCTACCGCGGGCGGTGCGGGGAGAAGCACGAGGGTCAGGAACAAGAGGGCGCTGAAAATACCGATGCCTCTCTTCATCGCCTGCCTCCTTGATGGTGGGGAGATGAGGACGTGACTCTAGGTCGGCGCGACGGTACTGTCAATAGGCCGTCCGTACCGCCATAGGCCGTCCGTACCGCTTACCGCACCCAGGACGAGCTTACCGAACTGCCCCCACGAGATCAGGCGGCGGCGCGCTCGTCGGCCTCGCCACCAAGCGCAGGCGCTCCGCGCAACGCGGGCAGGCCAGCACAACTACGCCCAGGCCCGAGGACGTCGTTATCGGGAAGAACCAGCGGATTGAGCGTTGTCCCCGCATCGATGGCGGCTGAGCCCGAAGCCA
>METI01000146.1:6819-10703 GCA_001771285.1 candidate division NC10 bacterium RIFCSPLOWO2_12_FULL_66_18 | reverse complement strand
AGCGATTCAAGGTGGTGGCGGTGACGGACCGTACCGATCTGGAAAAGCAGTTGCGAGAAACTGCGGCGCTCACAGGCGAAACGGTGCGACCCACGGACCGCGACCTCCAACCACGCGAGTCCCCTACCGCTCGAACGCAGCGGATCCTGCGGGAAGGCACTCCCGATATCGTCTTTGCGATGCTCCAGAAGTATCAGGGGGCGGAGCGCAAGGCTGCGGCAGACGAGGCCGTCGCGATGACCATCATCCGCAAGGAAAAGAAGCCGGGCAAGGAGAGCCCCGTCGTAGAGCGGGAGGTCACCTACGAGGAGAGCATTCGATTTGAGGAGTTCCCGCTGCTGAATGAGTCCGAGGACATCCTCGTTCTTGTGGACGAGGCCCATCGGTCTCACACCCGGACACTGCACCGCAACCTCCGCCGGGCGTTGCCGAACGCTGCCATCATCGGCTTCACAGGCACACCGATCCTGAGCGAGGAGAAGATCGAGACGCGGGACATCTTCGGCGACTTCATTGACAAGTACATCTTGCGGGAGGCCGAGTTGGATGGCGCCACAGTGCCGATCCTCTACGAAGGCCGGACCGCAGACGCCTTCGTCAAGGACGCGCCGGGGCTCGACCAGCTCTTCGAGGACATGTTCCGCGACTACACACCCCAGGAGTTGGCGGTCATCAAGGCCAAGTATGCGACCGAGGGCGATGTGCTGGAGGCCCCGCTGCTCATCGAGCAGAAGGCGAGGGATATGCTCCGGCACTACCTAGGCGTGGTCCTGCCGGAGGGCTTCAAGGCCCAAGTGGTGGCCACCAGCCGGTCCGCGGCGGTACGGTATCACGCCAAACTGGAGCAGGCACGTCAAGAGGTGTTGGCGGCCGTCGAGGCGCTGCTCCCCGAGACACTGGACCTGCCGGACGACGAGATCGAAAAGCTGGACGCGCAAACGCGCTTCCTCGTGCGGGCGCGGTGCCACTTGCCAATGCTTAGAGCCTTGGAAATCGCCGTAGTGATTTCCGGTGACCATAATGACCCCGAGTCATGGTGGGACTGGACCGAAAAGGATAAGCAGGACGAGCGGATCCGGCGCTTCAAGCGAAAGCTGTCAGTCGAAGAGACGGACAAGACCGATCCGTTGGCAATCCTGGTTGTCAACAACATGCTCCTGGTGGGCTTTGATGCGCCGGTAGAGCAGGTGCTCTACCTTGATCGGAACCTGGTCGCCCACGACCTCTTACAAGCCGTGGCGCGCGTAAATCGCACGGCGGCAAGGAAGCGCTGCGGATACGTGGTGGACTACATTGGCGTGGCGCGGCACCTCAGCGAGGCGCTGGCCGATTATGACGGCGAGGACGTCACGGGCGTGCTCATTGATATCCACGTGGAGCTGGCCACGTTACTTGACCGGCGGGTGCGCGCCGTGGCCGTGTTCACCGATCGCGGTATCCGCGATTTAAAGCAAGAGGTGGCGGCCTGCGTCGAGTTGCTCGCGGATACAAAGATCCGCGCGGACTTCATTAATAAGCTCCGACTCTTCTACGAGTCGCTGGGAATCCTGGAGCACCGACCGGAGGTGCCGGCAGACGTTTTCCGGGACGCCAAGCTCCTGGGATTCATCAACAAGGTCGCCGCCAACCTTTATCGTGACCCCGCGCTGAACCTCCTCGGTGTAGCCGAAAAGGTGAAGGCACTGATTGACGCTCACGTTACGGCTCGGGGGATTGACCCGAAGATCCCGCCGGTTGGCATAACCGACGCCCAGTTTGACGAGGTGGTGAGCAGCCAGCAGTCTGCTCGCACCCGGGCCGCCCAAATGCAGCATGCGGCCCGGTACCATATTATCAGCTTCTCCGCTCAGAATCCGGCCTACGCCAAAAAGATGAGCGAGAAGCTGGAGGAGATTCTTCAGCGGTTCAAGGATGACTGGGACGCCCTCGAACGCGAGCTGCGGCGGTTCATCGAGGAATTGCGGCAGGGCGACCGCAACGAGTTCCCGGACCTCGATCCCAAGATACAGGTACCCTTCGTGCGTGTTGTGCTGGAAGAGGTCGGCAAGGGGCGATCGCTGACTGACAAGGAGAGGTCCGGGGCCATCAGTGCGAGCCTGGAGATGGTCGAACGCATCCGGCAGGAGATCCGAAAGGTCGGCTTCTGGCGGAACCCCTATGCACGAGAGCTTCTCACCAAGGCCCTGGTGCGCGACCTCGATCGGTGTGGTCTTTGCCCGGCAGGCCGGGAACGGGATCTCGCGCAACGGTTAGTCGCGCTGGCCAAAGAGAACTATGAAAGCTTGACCCGATGATCACCGAGTCAATACAACTCGATAGACTCACCTTCGAAGTCCGCAGAAGCCCACGGCGACGGACTCTTGAGCTGATGGTTGACCGAGGCGGCGCGTTGCGGATCTATGCCCCGAATGAGGTTCCCCCGGATGAACTGATTCGGTGGATCAGCCGAAAGCTTGTCTGGGTGCACGAAAAGTTGGCGGCCAAGGCTCAGGTCGCCCCACAGACGAAATCACCCGAGTTCGTCAGCGGTGAAAGTTTCAGTTACCTGGGCCGTGGGTTTCGGTTGAAGGTCGTCAAAGAGCAGAGGAAAGCACTGAACTTCGACGGAGCCAGATTCCTCCTGCGCAGTGACTCACGGCGCAAAGCTGCGGAGCACTTTCGGCGCTGGTATCGCCAGAGCGGCACGGAGTGGCTACGGAGCCGCGTGAAGCTGCTTGCGCCCAAGGTTGGAGCGAAGCCCGCAGACATCAGAGTAAGGGACCTGGGTTTCCGCTGGGCATCGTGTGGCCGAACGGGCGTACTCTCCTTTCATTGGAAGCTGCTGCAGCTTCCTGTGCGGCTCGTGGACTACGTCATCGTCCACGAGCTAACCCACCTGTCTCACCCCCATCACGACGCGGAATTTTGGGCCTGTGTCGAGCGGGCTATGCCGGACTGGCGGGAACGAAAAGAACAGTTGGCTGAAAGCGCGGCCCACTATCTGAGCTTCGGCGGTTAGGGGCTCGCTTCTTGAAAATTGCTGAAAATTCTTGCTTACGTCACATCTTCCGAGATCTAACGCGCCTACAGTTCTGGTCGGCATGGCTTGGGGGCTCTAAGACGACAGGGCCCATGGGTGACCGGGGGCTGCGCAGGGTCCCCGGACACGATGTGGACGTGTTCCGTCCAGGCGCCCTTTCGGCTCTCCACCTTGAGGGAACCCGGAACAGCACGCTGGTACGGCATACCATCCAGGAAACGACTGGGAGGGGTGTTCGGGGGCCTCGATCATGAAACGCACGGGTGCATACCTGATCCCAGGAGCTGAGCTCCGCCTCGCGGTCGATCTGGCCCAGCTCGCCGAGGCCTGGAGATACGAGAGCCTGTGGGTGACCCACGGCTACGGGCGCGACTCGTTCCTCGTGCTCTCGGCCTACACCCAGGCCACGCGATCCATCGGGCTCGGCACCGGGGTTGTCCCGATCTACCCCCGTCACCCCGTCGCGCTGGTGCAAGAGGCGCTCACCCTGGCTGAGCTCTCGGGGGGACGGTTCCGCCTCGGAATCGGCGTGAGCCACCGGCCCACCATGGAGGGGAGCCTGGGCCTCGACATGGGTAAGCCCCTGGAAGTGATGGGAGAGTACGTGGCGATCCTTCGTGCTTCCCTCACGGGACGGGCTGAACACAATGGGGCGCGCTACCGGGTGAACTGGACGAGCGGCCTGCCGAGGCTGCCGGGGCCGCCACCGATCCTCCTGGCCGGCCTCTCGGCGAAGATGCTCGAGCTGTCCGGTGAGATCGCTGACGGCGCGGTCCTCTGGCTCTGCGCCCCCACCTACATCCGGGAGATCGCGATCCCCGCCATTGCCCGAGGTCGCCAGAAGGTCGGCAAAGCCCTCGAAGGG
>METI01000146.1:0-6780 GCA_001771285.1 candidate division NC10 bacterium RIFCSPLOWO2_12_FULL_66_18 | reverse complement strand
GAGGTGGAGGCGACCTCCGCCCTCTTCAAAGAGGAGCTGACGAGATATCTCGCCCTTCCCTTCTATCGCGCCATGCTGACGGCGAGTGGGTTTGGGGAGGACCTGGCCGCCTTCGACTCCGAGAAGCCCCATCACCCTTCACCCGGACGCGCGGTGCCTGACAGCTTGTGCAGGGCCCTCTCAGGGATCGGCAACCCGAACGTGCTCCGCGATTTCGTGGCCGCCCATCGGGAAGCTGGCGTCACCCTCCCGGCCGTTCGCCCCATCGGCTTTCCGGAGGCGTCTCACTACCGCCCCACCCTCGAAGCCATGGCTCCCCACTAGCATCCTGGAGCGCCGATCTCGGTTCTCCGGCCGGTTGTCGCCGTGCCATGCCGAAAGCGCCACCGGGCCGGCCAAGCCCGGCTACTCCCAGCGTGGGACGGACGCTGACACGCACAAAGGGGGACCCACGATCGGATCGGGAGACAAGCTTTTGTTTTTGTCGCCGGGGCCACCTGGTCTATAATCCCCCCTGCCCGAGACCATATTCGATCACATTTCCTTTCTCCAAGCAAAGTGACACACCCATGATTGTGGATCCCATCCTGACCGATCTGAACCCGCCCCAGCAGGAGGCCGTGCTGCACGGGGAGGGGCCGCTCTTGATCCTGGCCGGCGCCGGCTCGGGAAAGACCCGCGTCATCACCCGCCGGATCGCCTATCTGATCGGGCGGCGCGGCGTCCAGCCCTGGCAGATCCTGGCGGTGACCTTCACCAACAAGGCCGCCGACGAGATGCGGCGGCGCGTGGAGCTGCTGCTGGGCGCCCGGGGCCTGACCGTCGCGCTGGGCACCTTCCACTCCACCTGCGTGAAGATCCTGCGCAAGTGGCACAAGGAGCTGGGGCTCCGCAGCAGCTTCGTGATCTACGACGACGCGGACCAGGTGAGCCTCATCCGGGACTGCCTGAAGGCGCTGGACTGGAGCGAGCGCACGCTGAACCCGCGGGGCGTTGCGGCCAGAATCAGCCGGGCCAAGAACGAGCTGCTGACGCCGGGCGAGTACGCCACGGTGGCCAACGACTTCATGGAGGAGCGGACGGCCAAGATCTACGCTCTCTACCAGGAGCGGCTGCGGTTGAGCCATGCGGTGGACTTCGACGACCTGCTGATGCTCGCGGTGCTGCTCTTCCGGGACGCGCCGCACGTCCTCAGCTACTACCAGAATCTCTGGCGATATGTGCTGGTGGACGAGTACCAGGACACCAACCATGCCCAGTATCAGATCGTGAATTTCCTCAGCCGGGGCCATGGGAACCTCACCGTGGTGGGGGACGACGACCAGTCCATATACAGGTGGAGGGGCGCGGACCTCAACAACATCCTGGATTTCGAGCACGACCACCCGGGCTGCAAGGTGATCCGGCTGGAGCAGAATTACCGCTCCACCCAGAACATCCTGGATGCCGCCGGCGGCGTCGTGGCCCACAACATCGGGCGGAAAGGCAAGACCCTCTGGACCGAGAACCAGGCCGGCGAGCCGCTCATCCTCTACCAGGCCCGGGACGAGCAGGCCGAGGCGGAGTTCGTGGTCCGGACCATCAAGATTCTGGCGGCCGAGAACGGACACACCCTGGACGACTTCGCGGTCTTCTACCGGACCAACGCCCAGTCCCGCGTTCTGGAGGACGCCCTGCGACGCGAGGTGACCCCCTACGTCATCGTCGGGGGGTTGCGGTTCTACGAGCGGAAGGAGATCAAGGACCTGCTCTCCTACCTCCGGCTGGTGGCGAATCCCGACGACGCCCAGAGCTTCAAGCGCGTCGTGAACGTCCCGCCCCGGGGGATCGGCCAGGCCACCGTGAACAAGCTGGAGGGGCTGGCCATGGCGGAGCGGATCTCGCTCTGGGAGGCCTGCAAGCTGGTCGGCGAGCGCAAGATCCTGGGTCCGAAGGCAGTCAAGGCCCTGGCCGAACTGGTGGGTCTGATCGAGCGGACCCGGGTCAAGGCAGAGGTCACCCCGGTCCCCGAACTCATCCTGGAGTTACTGGAGATCACGGGATACCTGGCGGACCTCAAGAACGAGGGGACCGTCGAGGCGGAATCCCGGATCGAGAACCTCCAGGAATTGGTCTCGGCCGCCCGCGAGTTCATGGAGCGGAGCGAGGACCAGAGCCTGCAGGCCTTCCTGGACAGCGTGGCCCTGATCTCCGACATTGACGATCTGGCCGAGGGGAAAGGCGTGGTGACCCTGATGACGCTCCACTCGGCCAAGGGCCTGGAGTTTCCGGTCGTGTTCATCACCGGCATGGAGGAAGGGATCTTCCCCCACGCGCGGTCCCTGACCGACGACGACGAGCTGGAGGAAGAGCGCCGCCTCTGCTACGTCGGCATGACCCGCGCCAAGGCGCGGCTGTTCCTGTCGGCCGCCCTCTCGCGCCGCCTGTACAACAGCGACAACTACAACCTCCCCTCGCGGTTCCTGGATGAGGTGCCAGACCAGTTGGTTGAGCGGATTGACGGGCTGCACAGCAACTGGGGGTTGGGGGCTAGGGGTCAGGGGCTAGGGCTGAATTCCCGGTCCCCGGTCCCTGGTCCCCGGTCAGCGCGCGCGGATGCGCGTTACGAGGCGGACGAGCCGTTCGTGGACCACCTGCAGGTCGGGATGCGGGTGCGCCACCCCGACTGGGGGATCGGCACCATCAAGGAGCGCATCGGCGAGGGAGAGGACCTGAAGGTCGTCGTCACCTTCGCCGGCGTGGGCCGGAAGAAGCTGGCCCCGAAATTCGTCCATCTGGAGCGGGCATAGGGGGCTCCCGTGGCAAAGATCACGCGGAAGGAAGTCGAGCACGTGGCGCGGCTGGCGCGGCTGGAGCTGACCGAGGAGGAGAAGGAGCGGATGACCGCCCAGCTCGACTCCATCCTCGGCTACATCGACAAGCTGAACGAGCTGAACACTTCCCAGGTTGAACCGACGACGACCGTGATCCCCATGGTCAGCGTGATGCGTGAGGACGCGGTCCGCCCGTCCTTGAAGCAGGAGGAGGCCCTGGCCAATGCGCCCGATCGCCAGGATGTCTTCTTCCGCGTGCCGAGAATCATCGAAGGCTAACGAAATACACTTGCAACCACAGATGAACGCAGATGCACACAGATTTCGATCCTCTTAATCAAGAACCAACAAACGGGAACCGGCGACCGCACGGCTGTCGGTTATCGCTCGTCGGGGTGTACTTCGTCTCCCCAGTTAGGCCCATCTGTGTTTATCTGTGTTCATCTGTGGTTCCAGCGGAGAGGGTGCCTTGGAACTGCACCGGTTGACGATTCACGAGTTGCGGGATCTGATCCAGAAGGGCGAGGTCTCGCCCGTCCGGGTGGTTCAGGATTTCCTGGTCCGCATCGGCCAGATGGAGGATCAGATCCAGGCCTTCAACACCCTCACGCCGCGAACGGCGGTGGGCTTCGCCAAGAAGTTCGAGGAGATGCAGGCACGGAGGGAGAAACTGCCGCCCCTGGCGGGCGTCCCCCTGGCCATCAAGGACGTGATCTGCACCAAGGGCGTGGCCACGACCTGTTCGTCCAGGATCCTGGAGAACTACGTTCCGCCCTACAACGCCACCGTGATGGCCCGGCTGAATGCCGCCGGGGCCCTGATGCTGGGCAAGACCAACATGGACGAGTTCGCCATGGGCTCCTCCACCGAGAACTCGGCCTTCAAGAAGACCCGGAACCCCTGGAACCTGGGATGCGTCCCCGGCGGATCCAGCGGCGGCTCGGCCGCGGCCGTGGCGGCCGACATGTGCGCCGGCGCCCTGGGGAGCGATACCGGCGGCTCCATCCGGCAGCCCGGCGGCTTCTGCGGCATCGCCGCCTTGAAGCCGACCTACGGCCGGGTCTCCCGGTACGGGCTCGTGGCCTTCGCCTCGTCCCTGGATCAGATCGGGCCCTTGACCAAGGACGTCCGGGACGCCGCGATCCTCCTCAAAGTGATCGCCGGACACGACCCGCTCGATTCGACCTCGGCCAATGTCCCGGTGCCCGATTACGAGGCCGGCCTCACCGGAGACATCAAAGGGCTCCGGGTCGGCATCCCCTCCGAGTATTCCATTCCCGGCATGGACCCGGAGGTCGAATCGGCGATCCACGAAGCCATCCGGGTTCTCGAGGGCCTGGGCGCCGTGCAGGAAAAGGTCTCGCTGCCGCACACCGACTATGCCGTGGCGACCTACTACCTGGTGGCCACGGCCGAGGCCAGCTCGAATCTCGAGCGGTACGATGGCGTCAAGTACGGCTACCGGACCCCCAGGTCGGAACACCTGATTGACATGTACATGAAGACTCGGCGGGAGGGGTTCGGGCCGGAGGTGAAACGGCGCATCATGCTGGGAACCTACGCGCTGAGCGCGGGCTACTATGATGCCTACTACCTGAAGGCGCTGAAGGTCCGCACCCTGATCCGGCAGGATTTCACCGAGGCGTTCAAGCGATGTGATGTGATCGTCACGCCCACGTCGCCGACCCCGGCCTTCAAGTTCGGCGAGAAGACGGACGACCCCCTGCAAATGTATCTGTCGGACATCTTCACCATCTCGGGGAACCTGGCGGGGGTGCCCGGGCTCAACGTCAATTGCGGCTTCACGAAATCCGGGCTCCCCATCGGCCTTCAGGTCATCGGGAAGCCCTTCGACGAGGAGACGATCCTGCGGGTGGCCCACGCCTACGAGCAGGCCACCTCGTGGCACAGAGAGCGGCCGCGGCTATAGGAGGAGGCAGACGTCCATGGGATTCCTCAAAGATGGTCGAGTGAGCCTCTGGTTCGGGGTCTGCCTGATTCTGGCGGTCCTGGTCGCAGACCCTGCTCAGGCCGCAAAGGCCGTTACGAAGGCGCCCACTGGAAAGAAGCGCGATCTCGTGGTGCTGGATTACGAGCGGTGGCTGGACACCCTGAAGGGGACCGTCAAGAACTTCGGCAAGGCCTCCGCCCGCGACATCACGGTGGTGGTGAAGTTTCTGGACAAGAAGAAAAAGGTGCTCGGCACACAGCGGGTGAGCGCGGGCGACCTCCGATCGGGCGACCAGAGCTCCTGGAGCCTGGCCATCCAGGAACGGAATCGCCCGGCGACCAGCTACCAGTTCGAGGTGCATGCGATCTGGCAATGAAACTGAAGAGCGTTCGACCGTTCGGCAGTTCGGTGGTTCGGTTGTACGGAAACCCCCGAACGCTCGAACACCCGAACCACCGAACGCTTCTTGGTGTTTTGAATGCTGTATTTTGCCTACGGCTCCAACATGCATCCTGGGAACATGCGGAAGCGCTGCCCCGGCTGTACCTTCGTCGCGGCGGCGCGATTGCGTGAGTACCGGCTGGCCTTCACCCGCGCCTGGGCCTCGTGGGGGGGCGGCGGGGTCGCGGATATCCAGCCTGCGCCGGAAAGCATCGTGGAGGGGGTCGTCTGGGAGATCACGGCGGCCCACCGGGACGCCCTCGACGTGTACGAGGAGTACCCGAATGCCTACACCCGGAAGGACATGGTGGTCGAGACCTTTGACGGCCGGAGCCTGACGGCCTTTGCGTACATCGCGCGGCCGGCCGGGAACCACCGACCCCTCCGCCGGTACTTGCGTCAAATCATCGAAGGGGCCAAGGCCCACGGCCTGAGTCCCGGGTACATCGCCTTCCTGGAAGCCGTTCCAACCGAGGCTTGAGCATGCCGGAGCACGAGGCGGTCATCGGCCTGGAAGTGCACGCCGAGCTCCTGACCAATTCCAAAATGTTCTGTGGGTGCAGTACGAAGTTCGGCGCGCCGCCCAACACCCAGACGTGCCCCATCTGCCTGGGGATGCCGGGGGTCCTGCCCGTCATCAACCGGCGCGGGGACGAGTTCGGCATCCGGACCGCCCTCGCGCTCAACTGCACCATCGCGCCCATGTCGCGGTTCGCGCGCAAGAACTACTTCTACCCGGACCTGCCCAAGAACTACCAGATCTCCCAGTACGAGCTGCCCCTGGCGGAGCACGGGTGGATGACCTTCACCCTGAACGGCGAGACGAAGCGGGTCGGCATCCGCCGCGTGCACCTGGAGGAGGACACGGGCAAGCTTCTCCACGCCGGCATCATGGAGGAGGCGGAGACCAGCCTGGTGGATTTCAATCGCTGCGGCGTTCCGCTGATGGAGATTGTGAGCGAGCCGGACATCCGCACGCCCGAAGAGGCGGCCGAATACCTGCGGCAGCTTCGCGCCATCCTGGTCTATCTGGCAGTCTGCGATGGCAACATGGAGGAGGGCAGCTTCCGCTGCGACGCCAACGTGTCGGTTCGCCCCCGCGGCTCGCGCGAGTTCGGGACGAAGGTCGAAGTCAAGAACATGAACTCGTTCAAGAATGTCCAGAAGGCCCTGGACTACGAGATCCGGCGGCAGATCAAGGCCGTGCAGGCGGGTGAGGGGCTGGTCCAGGAAACCCGCCTCTGGAACGCCGACCAGGAGATTACCCTCTCGATGCGGAGCAAGGAGTACGCCCACGACTACCGGTACTTCCCGGAGCCGGACCTGGTGCCGCTGGTCGTGGAACCGGCCTGGATCGATGAGATTCGACGGAATTTACCCGAACTGCCCGAGGCGAAGCGGCAGCGCTTCGTCCGGGAATATGGCATTCCGGAGTACGACGCGGGCGTCCTGACGACCAGCCAGGAGCTGGCCGCCTACTACGAGGCCGCCGTCAAGGTCCACGACGATCCCAAGACGGTCAGCAACTGGGTCATGGTCGAACTCCTGGGCCGGCTGAACAAGGACGGCAAGGAT
>METI01000145.1:4983-8014 GCA_001771285.1 candidate division NC10 bacterium RIFCSPLOWO2_12_FULL_66_18 | reverse complement strand
CACAAGACGACCTGCTGGCCCTCACCTTGCCTGATCAAGCAATCCCCTACCCCAGAAAGAACAGCAGAAGGGCGAAATAGAACCCGACCCATCCGTCCGTTGTTCGGATGGTTCCGTTCCACTGCGGCACCTGGGAGAACCGTCGGCCCCCCTCCCGCGTGTCGGGAGTCCTTGCTGGCCGGTCACACCACAGCGATCGCCTCCACCTCGATCAGGAAATCCGGGTGGGCCAGGGCGGCCACCCCGACCAGCGTCGTCGCCGGTATCTTCTTGCCGAAGAACTCCTCGCGAACAGGCGAGAGGTCTGCGCGGTGCCGGATGTCGATGAGGTAGGTGGTGAGCTTCACGACGTTCGCCATGCTGCCGCCCCCGGCCTCCACCTGGGCCTTGATCGCCCGAAAGACGGCGCGCGCCTGGGCGACGAAATCCCCCCGGTGAGCCGGGTTTCCCTTGTCGTCATAGGCCACCTGACCCGAGAGAAACAAGATGGTCTGGGCTCCGGTGACCTTGATCGCCTGGGCATAATTCGGTGGGTCGAAGACGTCTTTCGCACAGTAGGGCTGGATGGTTGCCACGGAAGACTCCTTTCCGTTATGTCCACGTCGGGACGTTGTTCGCGGGAGAACAACGCCGCAATCCGCGAGCAACAGAAAGACGAGGAGGCGGGCAACAGCGCGCCCCCTCGTCTTCATCGGAATTGTGAAGGAGAGCTGGACAGCCGCTCACGCAGCCGCGCGCAGGCGCAGGATGATGTCAGCAGCGGTCCGGGCGGCGACGCCGCACACCTCGGGGCAGCCGGTCCGGCTGTGGCCCCCCATCTCGTGGAAGGCCCGTGCCTCCTGCGGATCGGCCAGATGATAGACCCGCCCGTGGCGGATCTTATGGATCTCGGCGCACAGACTGTGCCCAATCTGCTCCCGGAAGCGGTGGTACATCTCTTTCGCCGGCTCCTTGGCCCGCTGATACTGCTCGATATCCTCCAACCGCTCGCGCCCGACCACGCAGCCGATGGCCATGATGGCGCCGGTCAGGGCGCCGCAAGTCTCCCCCTGCACCGCCACGCCGCCTGCCAGTGCGCTGCCCGCCTTGAACACCATCGCATCGCCCACGTCCAGCGTTGCCTGCAGAGCTGCAAGCACGGCCTGCGTTCACCCGAAGTAGCGCATGTCATTCTGCAGGGCCAGTTCGTACACCTCATCAAGCACTTGATCTTGCGTTGCCATAGGCCTCTCTTCGCTCCATGTCACCAGGGATGAAACCGGTGCGCCTTCGGCTCGACTACTTTTCCGCCCCTCGCATCCCCAGGTGCCGGTCCAGCATCAGCACGGCGGCACCCTGGTCCCCAATCATCTTGAGCTGGGCGATCACCTCGCTCGTAGTCTTCTCTTCCTCGATCTGTTCCGTGATGAACCATTGCAACATGACCTGAGTGGCGTAGTCGTTCTCCTTGACCGCCAGCGCGTAGAGCCGGTGGATCTTCGCGGTCACCTCTTGCTCGTGTTCCAGGACCTGTCGGAACACGTCGAGGAGCGACTTGAACTCTGCTGGCGGCTGGGCGATGGCCTTGAGCACTGCGCGGCCGCCGCGATCGTTGAGGTAGTCGAACAGCTTCATGGCGTGCGACTGCTCTTCCTGGAACTGGACCCGCATCCAGTGCGCCGACCCGACACGGTTGGTCGCCGCGCAGTACGCGGACATCGAAAGGTACAGATAGGCGGAGCTGAGTTCGGCATTGATCTGCTGGTTGATCGCATCCTGCATCGCTTTGCTGAGCATGGCAGTGTCTCTCCTCTCCTTGTCGCGCGTCGTCTTGTTTTTGCCCGGCATGGGTCACCCCCTCCAGGCTTCTTCCGGCATCGTCAACCGTTCTCGGCTACTGATCCCGCTCATCCACCGGTTCCCTCGATGACTGTGAAGGGAAGTGCGAGCAGGAGCATGTGTCCTCGGTCGGGTATTGACCGGCCGCGCCATTATGGCCTAACGGGGAATCCACGGCAAGCCGACAAGATCCGGGGGCCAATGATCGAACAAGTCAGGCCATTCAACGCGCTCGAAGGATTGCCATTGGCCGAAGACCCGTCTTGTGTGCTATGTTTTCGGTTGTCGCGCCGGTGCTGTCGCGGCTCCTAGCGCCGACGGAGATTCTGCCAGCTTGACCGCCAGGGGGCCGGCCGGGACGTCAAGCCACGGGAGGAAGAAACGATGCCGACTCAGACCGACCTGCTGATTCACCCGAACCCCCTTGGACCGGATGAGGTGGGAGAGATCATCTCGGTCAATCCCGGCCGCGCCGGCTGGCAATATATCAGCTTCGGCGTCCGGAGCTTCCGGGCGGGAGACCGCCTCTCGGGGGAAACGGGTGACAACGAGACCGCCCTCGTCATCCTGGGCGGGCAGTGCGACGTGGAATCCACGGCCGGAAACTGGAAGGGCCTGGGAAAGCGCACGCACGTTTTCGACGGCTTGCCCTATGCCCTGTACCTGCCGCGGCGAACGGCCTATGCGGTGCGGGCCACGACGTCCCTCGAGGTCGCCTTTTGCGGCGCCCGGGCGGAGCGGGATTTCCCCGCGCGCCTCATCCAGCCCCAGGACGTGGAGGTCGAGATCCGGGGCGGGAAGAACGTCACGCGCCAGATCTCTCACGTCGTGAAGCCCGAATTCCCGGCCCACCGCCTGCTGGTCTGCGAGGTCTACACTCCCAGCGGCAACTGGTCCAGCTACCCGCCCCACAAGCACGACGAGGCGAACCCGCCCCACGAGGTCAAGCTCGAGGAGATCTACTACTACAAGATCAGCCACCCCGAAGGCTTCGCCATCCAGCGCCTCTACACGAAGGACGGCCGGGTGGACGAGACCCTGACGGTGCGCACCAACGACCTGGTCCTGGTCCGCGAGGGCTACCACCCGGTGGTCGCCGGCCCCGGGTACCACTGCTACTACCTCAACGTCCTGGCCGGGGACGTCCGGAGCATGCAGGCCGCCGACGATCCCACCTACGCCTGGGTCCGCGAGACCTGGGCGCCCCGGGAGA
>METI01000145.1:0-4866 GCA_001771285.1 candidate division NC10 bacterium RIFCSPLOWO2_12_FULL_66_18 | reverse complement strand
CGCCTGGAGCGGGCCGAGGATGCCGCCGGTGCCGCCGGCGCGGAGAGCCTCGCACGCCTGGGGGATCCACGGATCCTGGACCTGATCCGACGACGCAACCACATTCCCGTGGAGGACCGGAACCCCAGGGTGTGGCTTGCCCTCTCCATCCTCAGAGGCGCGGAGGCGGCAGCCATCCTCCGGGAGGCCTTCGAGCGGTTCCCCTCCCACGGCCGGGGCGACATCGCCTCCATCCTGGCCAGGTCGCTGATGGTGGCCGATCCGGGATTGGGCGTCTCGCTGGTGGTGGAGCGGTGGGCGCGGGAAACGATGGATACGCTGGCCGACCCGCTCCTCCACGGCCTGCTGCTCCTGTGCGGGTTTCCCGAGGGGGCGGATGCGCTCCGGGACGCGATGGAGCACAACCAGGAGCCGCCAGACGTCTCCCTCCCGGAGGAGGTCCTGGATGGCCTCGCCGATCTCTTGCCGTTCGGACCCGTCAGGGACATCCGCAAGTCCTGCCGCAAGGGGAAGTGGGGCCGGGCCATGGAGGGCCTACTCGCGCTGGCGGCGCCACAGGCCTCCCGCGCGCCTGACAATAGTGAGGCGGCCTTGTCATTGCTTCTCATCCGCGCGCTGGCGGAGCGAGGGGAGGCCATCCACCGCGTCGAAGAGAAGCTGCGGGATGCCGTCGGGCTGCTTCTCCTGGCGCTGGATCAGATCGCCGGCGCCGTGCGAATGGCCGGCCTCACCCTGCCGGAGACCCTGGACGGGCAGCTCCGCTGGCTCCTGAGCGACGCCGCCCTTCCCCATCCGGAGGCGCAGGCCGCGGTGGTGGACCGACTCGTCGCGGCAGCGCCCACCGAGTCCTGGGAGCGGCTGTGTGTCGAGACCCTCGAACGGCGAGCCGCGCAGGCGCCCATGGCCGCCAGCCTCCTCGGGGCATGGCAGTCGGAGGGGGCGATCCCATCTCTCGTGGGCGCGCTGGGCGCAGGAGAGGACCCTGAGCTGCCCGCCGCAGCCGAAGAGGCCCTGGTGAATGTCGGGGAGCCCGCAATGGATGCCGTATTGCAGGCGCTCGCCTCGGCGGAGGATCCGCGCGTGCTCGAGGGATGTCTCGACGTGTGTGTCCGTCTTCCATCACGACGGGCCGTCGCGGCGATCGGCCGGCGGTTCGAGGACCTGTTCATCCTGGTTCCCGAAGCGCTCCTGCATTCGGTGGACCGGATCGGCGCCCGGGACTTCGTGGAGCCCCTGCGCGCCGAAGTCCGGGAAGGCGAGCTGCAGGCCGAGGATACGTTCGTCTTCCTGTGCGATCTTCATGGCGTCGCCGATCCCCGCCTGTCCGCCATCCGCCAGCGCCAGCGGAGGGAGGCATCCCGCGCGGCCGAGAGCGGCCAGGACCTGTCCCCCGTCCCCGAGGAGCACATTGACCTCGCCCTACAATGCAACGGCTGCCGCCGGACGTACACCTATCCCGTCCAGGCGGTGTATGTGGATCCCGATCCCCCCAAAGACGACCGAATCGAGCCCTTCATCAAGGACCGCATCCGCTGCAAGGGCTGCGGCCGCGAAGACGATTACGCCGTGACCCCTACGGCGCAGCTCGCGCTCATGGCGCGGCTCCTCATGCTCACGGCCCGGATGGAGAAGGAAGGCCCCGAGGCCGCCCACGAAGGCCCCCTGTACCTCATGCGGCTGGGGTTGACCGACGGGCGGCGCCTGAACCCGCGCGAGGCCCGGCGCGATTACGAAGCGCGCCTCGCCACGCACACCGATGACCCCGCCCTGCACATCGGCTACGGAAACATCCTGCGATTCCTGGAGGAGACCGAGCGGGCCGAGGCGGCGTACCGCCGGGCCCTGGTGTTGGAGCCTCAGGCCATTGAGGCGCACGCATCCCTCGGGCAACTGGCCGAGGCGCGGGGCGACCTGGCCGCCGCGGAGAGCCATTACCGGCAGGGACTGGCCTTGTGTCGGAGCGCCCGATACTACCAGGTCAAGGATCGGCGGGCATTCGCGGGGACGCTGGAGGAGGCGTTGGAGGGGGTTCAGGGGGCCCTGGCGGCACGTCTGCCTGATCCAACCCCGGCACGGGCGCAACTCGAAGCCGTCGTGGCACAGGATCTGGGCGTGGCCAAGGTTGGCCGGAACGATTCCTGCCCCTGCGGAAGCGGGAAGAAATACAAGAAGTGCTGCCTCCTGAAGCAGCCCGCCGCACCCGTCGCGAGCCGGCCGAGCGGCCCGGAGTCCCGCCTGAGAGAGCGGCTCGACTCCTTCCTCGAGCGCACCCTCCCCAGGACCGAAATCCACCGCGCCATGCGGGAGTACTTCGGCGAGCGCATGGACCTCGATGAGAGGACGCTGGAGTTCCACCCGGAGACGGTAGAGGCCGAGTGGCCTGCCTTCCTGGACTGGCTGCTCTACGACTTCCGCCTGTCCGGCGGACAGACGCCCCTCGCCAAGTTTCTGGCAGACCGCGGCCACAGCCTCCCGGCGGACGAACGGGCCATCCTGGAGGAGTGGCAGGACAGCGTGATCGGCCTGCTGGAAGTGGCGGACCTGGACCCGGGGAAGAGCCTGACCCTCCGGGACGTCTTCACCGGCGAGACGTTCCAGGTGCGGGAGGTTCGGGGGTCTCTGTCGGCCGCGCGGTGGGACCTGCTCAGCAATCGGATC
Source organism: candidate division NC10 bacterium RIFCSPLOWO2_12_FULL_66_18 (assembly GCA_001771285.1). GTDB lineage: Bacteria > Methylomirabilota > Methylomirabilia > Methylomirabilales > 2-02-FULL-66-22 > 2-02-FULL-66-22. The sequence goes on along the minus strand of METI01000145.1, from coordinate 2,208 downwards.
ATCCGGGTCCGGGGCGAGCGGCAACTCGCCGGGGCGGGAATTCTCTTCCGCCCGTCCGATCGGGAGGGACTGGTGGAGCACGTGACCGCGCGGTACGAGGCCTTCCGGCGGGAGCACCCCGACGCCTCCTGGCGGGACTTCTTCCGGGCGCAACCCCTCATCTTCCGCGGGTACGCCGAGCAGTTGGCGCACGACTTCCGCCCGCCCGCGCTCCACACGGCCGAGGGGCATCCGGTCGTCCTGGGTAAGCTCCGGTATGCGGTCCGCGACCACGGTCGGCTCCTGGCGGCGCTCTCGGCCGCCCCCGATTTCGAGGACACGACGCAGCCGGATGATCCGGCGGGAACGCGCCAGTTCGCCTGGCTTCGCACCGGCCCGGCCGAGCGCTACGTCACGGAGGCCCCCCGCCCGGCCGATGGGATGATGCTCACCAGCCAGAGGATCGAGGGGTCCGGGAAACCGGGGCCCTCGGGACTGGCCAGCCTGACGCTCACGCGGGACCAGATGACGGTCGAGGCCCTGTCGGCCCAGCGTCTGGCCTGGGCCAAGGGGCGTCTCAACGAGTTGGCCGGCGACGCCCTCAGCCTGCGGGCCGATATCGTCGAGGATGTCTGGCGGAAAGTCGAGGCCTCGGCCCGGAGCGGGCGGTTGGAGAAGCCGCCCTCGGAGATTCCCCCCGCAGTTCAGGCCCGCCTCCTCGGTCAGACCCTGCATCGCCACTTCAAGGCCTGGCTGGACGAGGGGATCCCGGCCCTGGAAGGCCGGACCCCGAGGGCGGCAGCGCAGGACCTGTCTCTGCGTCCAAAGGTCGTTCAACTGCTCCGCGAGATCGAGAACCATCAGGACCGGGACCGACAGCAGGGGCAGGTGTGGTACGACATCGCCTGGCTGTGGCAGGAGTTGGGGATCAGCCGCAGGGAAACGTGAAGAGATCTCCTGCCGATGGCTGGCTCCCGCGTGAACGTTCTGGCCGGGGAGGTCCGGAGAATGCAGGCGAACGCAAGAGCCGCCCCGAAGGCCGGAGTTTGACCCGGCTCATTTGGAGGGGTACAATACGTACGTACAGACATGGGGGGCAGCCATGCCGGCCAAGCGACTGAACATCGAGATCCCCTGGCAACAGTACGAACGCCTGCAACGCGAAGCAAGCGCGAGGAGAACGACGATCTCCAAGGTTATCCGGGATCTCATCGCAGGTCTGGATAAACAGGCAAGGAAGCGCGGGACGCGAACGCGACGGGACGACCCCCTCTACGCGATGGGTGGATCCTTTGACGGACCCGTCAACCTGGCCGAAAAGCACGATGCCTACCTCTATGGGAAGCGACGCTAACCTCAACGTGTTCGTGGATACCAGCGCGTTCCTGGCCATCAAGAACCGGCGGGACTCTCTGCACAAAGAGGCTCTCGCTCTCAAGCAACGGGTTCTCGATACAGGGAAATCATTGGTGACGTCGGACTATGTCCTGGATGAGAGTTACACCATTATCCGACTGCGCGCGGGGCATCGGCTTGCAGTGGAGTTTGGCGAGGAGCTCCGGGCCAGCGACCTGATCCGGATTGAGTACCTGACCCCCGAGGTCATCGAGGACGCATGGAGTCTCTTCAAGCGGTTTGCGGACAAGGAGTTCAGTTTCACAGACTGCACCAGCTTCGTGCTGATGCGACGGCTGGGATTGCATGAGGCCCTGGCGTTTGACGGGCACTTCACCCAGGCCGGCTTCGCGGAGCTTCGGCGATGACATCGATACCATTTTTTGAAACGGCTGCGGGACCGGCAGTTCCGTCTTCTCCCTAACCCCCGACCCCCAGCCCCCAACCCCTGTCTTGATATGAATTGCCAAATTTGCGGCAAGAAGACCGCCTCGATCAAGAAGGTAACCAAGAGCTTCGGTCGCGGTCACAGTCTTGTCGTGATCGAAGACATTCCGGTTGTTTCTTGCAGCAGCTGTCACGAGTCGTACATTACCGCTGACACGGCGCGCGAGATTGACCGCATACGGAAGAATCGCGTCACCGCAGGCAAGGCGAAGCGGGTTCTTGTGGCATCGTTCAAAGAGAGCGCGGCCTAAAACTCCAATGTGCCGCACGCCGCCGGGTGGTAGGCTCCATACGGATATCCACGAAGGTGGCTGCTCCCGGACACGCCGGCAGCAGATGGGCAGCGGCATCCCGGCTCCGCTTCTTGCACGGCAGGTTGCCTTCTGA
>METI01000144.1:4638-9694 GCA_001771285.1 candidate division NC10 bacterium RIFCSPLOWO2_12_FULL_66_18 | reverse complement strand
GGCCCCCCGCCGCCATAGCCGACGGGCACGCCGTTCTTGAGGACCAGGAAGCAGTAGTATCCCTCGAGGGGGAGCCGGAATTCGGGGATCACGCCGACCAGGACGATCCGCAGTCCTCTCCCCACATCGGCCACCATCACGTCCTGCGGATCGGCATAGAGCAGCGGATGCAGCTCACGGTTTCTCACCGATAGGGCGGCTTTGAAGATGTGGATCAGCGCCTCGGCCGTGCGAGGGGAAACGACCTTCACGGCGGGGAGGGGCTTTCGGATCGCCCGCGGAAAATCCATCTGGCCCCGCTTGAGCGGCCCCCGGTGGTAAAAGATGCGGTCCGCCGAACACCCGGCCAGGGTTCGTGACGCCGTGGCATCCCGCAGCTCCCACCCGAGGAGCAGTTCTGCGCCATCGTAGAGATCCCGGAGGATCTCCGGAGGCAGCGGGGATCGGTCGAGCATCTCCAGGAGCCACTGGAGGTCACTCACGTCCCGCGTGCCCTTGGCCGCTCGCACCCAGTCCCGCAGCGCGATGCGCTCGTCATCCAGCGCATCGTTCTCGGCATAGGCGACGCTGAGGGGCAGGATCGCGCGGATCTTGTCTATGCCGGCATCATCCTCCCAGTCCATCTCGACATCCCTGGGAAAACGGTTCACCAGCCACTTCGCCATGGCGTGGGGATAGGGATAGTAGACGGTCGTGTGGACGATCCCGGTATCCCGGAGCTTCTTGAGCTCCGCGGATCGGCCGTTCCCCTTGACGAGATCCACGCGGGCCGCAAAGCCCTCCAGGGCCTGCTCGACCAGCCGCAGGACCTCGGGGTTGTCCGGATAGGCCCGCAGGAAGCAGAGGATCTCGTGGAACTGGATCAGGCAGGGGACGTCGCGGACCTCCCGCTTCCGAAGGGTCCGAAGGAGGCTGACCTTCGTCCCGCAGTCCGCAGGGGTGAACCGGTTCTTGGCGGAGTTCAGCAGCTCCAGCAGGGCCTGGGTGGTTTCGGGTTCGGCCGCTGTCGCGTCCATCACATGTACAATCCGCCGTTGATCCCGTAGATCTGGCCCGTGATATAGGACGAGTCCTCCTGCGCCAGGAACACCACGACCCGGGAGATCTCGTGGGGCTCGGCGAATCGGCGCATGGGGATCTGGTCGAGGGTCTTTTGGATGATCTCGGGCGGGATCTTTTCCGTCATCTCGGTGCGCACGAACCCGGGGGCCACCGCGTTGACCGTGATGCCCTTCCGCGCCGTCTCGAGGGCGAGGGTCTTGGTGAAGCCGAACAGCCCGGCCTTGGCCGAGGCGTAGTTCGCCTGGCCGATGTTGCCGGAGAGGCCGATCACCGAGCTGATGTTGATGATGCGACCATACTTCTGTTTCAGCATGTGGGGGAGGACCGCCTTGGAGAGGTAGAAGCAACTGGATAGGTTGGTCCGCAGGACCTTCTGCCAGTCGGCGGTCTCCATCTTCAGGACGGTCTTGTCGCTGGTGATGCCCGCATTGTTCACCAGGATGTCAATCCTCCCGAAATCCTGTACCACCTGTTCCACCGTGGCGACGATCTGCTCGGGCTCGGTCACGTCGCACTGGTACACCTTGCCCTGGTATCCCTTCTGAGAAAACTCCTGTTCGTAGGCTTCGGCCGCCTTCCGGTCGCGGCCGTACCCACAGGCGATCCGGGCGCCGTGCTCCGCCAGGTGCGTGCAGATCGCCTTGCCGATTCCCTTGTTTCCTCCCGTCACCAGGGCCACCCGATCTTTGAACAGGATCCGGGTCATGACGACACCTCCCCTTCCGGGCGCCGGACCACCCGGGGGTTGGTCCTGAGCGCCCTGGCATGAGCATTTCAAGGCCGGCGCGGGGTGTCAAGAGGTCGATCTGGTGGGCGTCGCCGGACTGGGCACGGACCGGGTGCGGGCACGAGCGGACGCCACGGCCGGACGTGAATCGTCGGGATCGGGCAGAAGGTGGAATTCTCATCCCGGGCGCTCCTGGGGGCGGCGCCAGAGCAGAGTCTGAGCGTGAGGGTTTGGGATCGTCCCTGGGGACGGGTGGAGCCCATGGGCGGGCGTCGCAGGCACCCGGGGGGAGGCTACGGCAAAAACGCCTTGAGCCGCTGCGCAGTATCCGGCTTGGGATGTTCGAACCGGATCAAGTGATCAAAGGTGGGCGGGGCGCCGGGCATCGGCTCGGAGGCCTGGACGCGGACCACGCTGCCGGGCACCAGGAACTCTTCGTCGCCTTTCCGCAGTCGAATCATCACCACCCGTCCCACAGGGACATTCTTCTCGAAGACGGCCACCATTCCGATCTCGTTGATCTCCGCCGGCGTGCCCTGCAGGACGACCTGGGGTTCCCCGCCGAAGGCCGCGACCGTGCACTCGACTGTCAGGGGGGCCGGTTGATGTGTGGGCAGGTCGGCCTCTCGTCCGGACGGCGCGGACTCCTCCGGCCCCGCCGAATCCTCGGCGGGCGGGGCCGTCTCGGCCGGGGTCTCCCACAGGGCCGAGAACACCATGTCCCAGGACCGCGATTCGTCCGCGGGCTGGGCTGGTTCGCTCGGGAGTTCCCCGGCGGCGGCGGGTGCGGTCGCCGCCTCGATCTCCAACGGCTCGATTTCAGGTTCGGCTGCGTCCGTGGTGGGTTCGAGAGCCCGCGGCATCAGCTCGGCCGGCTCGAGGGGCTGGAACTCTGCCGCTGCCTCTTGCACGTCCAGTTCCGGCTCGGCCATCGGAGCCTCGATGGAGACCTCAACAGGTTCCGTCTCCATCCGATATCCGGCATCCTCCCCCGGGGCGGGCGGGACGTGTTCCGCCTGGGCCCGCTGGGCCTCGAGCTCTGCGGTCAGGGAGGCGACCTCCGCGGAGAGCCGTTCCTGTTCCTCCCGCAGTTGTCTTTCCCATTCCGCCGATTCCGCATGGGCTTGCTGGGACTCGAGCTCTGCGGTCAGGGCGGCGACCTGCGCGGAGAGGCGCTCCTGCTCCTCCCGTAGCTGTCTCTCCCGTTGCGTCGATTCCGCATGGGCTTGCTGGAGCCGCTGCGCTTGGACGTAGACGTGCTGGAGCCGCCGCTCGAGCATCGCGCGCTCGGCCGCGAGTTCGCGTAGCCGCTCGGGAAGGGCATCGGTGGCTCCCAGAACCTCCCGGGCCGACTGGAGGAGCGGCCGCAGGGCAGCGACCTCCTCCTGGAGCTGGGCCGCCATTTCTGTCTGCCGCTTGACGGTCTGAACCAGCTCGCCCCACTGCGCCGCGTCCCGGCTGGTCCCGACCGCTCCCCCAGCCAGGGGCGGCGGCCCGCCCACGATGCCGTTGATCTCAGCGAGGGTGGCCAGGTATGTCCCCAGGGCCTCGTCCAAGCCGGCGATCCCTGGGTGCTTTTCCTCCGGGCGCCTTTCGCGGGCCTCGGCCAAATCCCGGTGGAGGGTCTCCGCCTCGGCCCGCTGGGCCTCCAGCTCGGCGGTCAGGTCCGCGACGTTTTGGGACAACCGTTCGTGCTCCTCCCGGAGGGCTTGCTCGCGTTGAACCGATTGCGCCTGTTCCTGGCGCAATCGGTGCCACTGGACAGAGAACTGTTCCAGTCGCTGCTGGAGCATCGTGCGCTCGGACACGAGTTTGCGCAACCGCTCGGGGAGAGCCTCCGTGGTTCCCAACACTTCCCGGACCGACTCGGCCAGCGGCTTGAGGGCGGCGATCTCCTCCTGAGCCTGTGCGGCGATTTCCTGAGCCTGTGATGCGATCTCTGCCTGGTGCCTGATTGCTTGAACCAGCTCCCCCCACTGCACCGCTTCCTGGTCGGCCTCCGTCCCCGATTCGGCCGGATCCGGCGGGCCGCCCACGATGCCGGCGATCTCAGCCAGGGTGCCTCGATACGCCTCCAGTCTCTCGTCCAGGACCGAGAGGTCCTGCCCTTGGGAGCGCATTCGCTCCTGAAGCAGGGCAGTCCGGCTCCGTTCCTCATCCAGAGAGGCCCTGAGGCTCTCGATCAGCTGCTGCGAGCTGGCCAACTCCCTCCGGGAAGACACCAGGAACTCTTCACTGCCCTGGGCGATCTTCTGAAGCTCCTCCGCCTTCCGCGTGGAATCGGCGACGGCGGCCCGGAGGTCCTGAATCTCGCGTGTGCGGGCCTCGAGGCCCGCTTGCACTCGAGCCAGGTCCTGGCGCAGTTGCTCGCCTTCGCGCTCCCTGCCTTCCAACCGGCTGCCGAGGGCATCCCGATCGGTGGTGAGGGAACGGATCGCCGCCTCGAGTCCCGACCGCTCTTCCAGGACGGTCCGTCGCTCGCTCTGCAGGATGCCAAGGCGCTGCCGCAGTTCTTCCAGTTCCCGGCCGCGGCGGCGGAACCCATCGCTCAGGGAATCCAGGATGGAGACCAGGCCCTTGGTGTAGCCGATGGTATCGGCCACCACCTGGTCCTGCCACTGGTCCTGCGCCGGCGGAATCTGTTGCCCCTTGTTCGGGAGATCCGGTTCGGACATTTTGGGCTCCCGTGGCCTTCAGTTTTCCAGCAATTCCCTGGACCCAGGCCACCAAAGTGGCATGATAATTACCAGCGACCATCCAGGATGTCAAGAAAAACTTTAGGTTTATCGCCAAACCGGCTTGAGGAGTAGTGGCTGGCCCCTTGGGGCTCTCCCCCTCGACCCTCAGCTTGTTCTCCCAACCCCTATCGTAGGACCGGAGATAACGCCAGAAAAACTACGGCCCAGGGAGGAGTCCCCGGGCCGTGAAAGGCTGCCCGTCGCCCGCCAGCAGGCGCCTGGGCCAGGACGACGGGTCGCGCCGGCCCGCCCCGGAGGGTCTCAGGCGGGCGAGCGGATGGAGCCCTAGAAATCGTACCGCAAGAAGAAGCCGAGACTATGGGCCTCGTAGTTGGGCTGGGTGGCCCCCAGGAAGACGGACTGGATCCCGGTCGTGGAGTTATCCACATCCCCCATGAAGGGCTTCATGGGATCCCGGGCGAAATCCCCCTCCTCGTACCGCTCGTAGGCGTAGCCCAGGCGCGCCTGCAGCTTGTCGGTCACCCGATACCTCCCGACGACCTTAACCGTCTGGAGGACGTTGACGACC
>METI01000144.1:0-4600 GCA_001771285.1 candidate division NC10 bacterium RIFCSPLOWO2_12_FULL_66_18 | reverse complement strand
GCCTGGGCCGCTATTGCTTACGCTTGTGGGCGGGTTTGTCAGGTTAATCGTATTGATGGTCGTAAAGCCAAAGGTCACGTCATAGCCCAGGGTGAGGTCGAATTTCTTCGGGATCAGATCGAGCGTGGCATTGACGCCCAGGGTGTGGAACACGTCCTGGCTCTTGCTCTCCCAATCGTTGCCGGTCGTGTCTGGCGAGATCCGCGTCCCCACGACGGGCCGGTAGCGCGACAGTTGGGTGTAGCGGTACTTCTCGTAGGCATAATCCGCCGAGAGCTGCACCCAGCTCAGGGGGCTCCAACCGAGGCTGCCCCCGACACTGTAGTAGTCGTTCTTCTTCAGCCCGTACTCCGAGTTATAGAAGTCGTCCCGCGCGAACCCGAAATTCAGCGAGGGCGTCACCGTCTCCCAGGGGCTAAACTGCAGGAGCACATCCACCCGATCCCGTTGCCGGTCGGCCTGGTCGAACTTCACGAGCTGGGGGAGCTCGCCCAGCGACCCTGCGGCCCGCCCCGAATACTGGTAGTCCTTCACATAGCGCTCGCCGTGGCTGTAGGTCACCCGGCCCAGGAACCACTCGACCGGGGTGAGGTCCGCGGCGAACTTGCCGGTGTACTCGTTGGTGGACCGCGCCTCGCGGTCGCCCCGGTTCCAGTGCTCGTAGTCAACCCCCGTCTTCAGGGCGATCGGCCGGAGCACGCGCCAGCCGACGTCGAAGCCGGCATTCTGCTTCGTGTAGCGCTCCACCGTGGTGGACCGTTTTGTGCTGGTGCCTGACTCCCCGGGGTAATTGAAGGAGAAGACATGGAGGGGCATGTCGTTCTGATATTCGAAGTACCGGTAGCGGGTCGTGGCCGTGACGTTCTTGATGGGCCGGCTGGTCACCTGGAAGTTGCCCAGGAGGAGATTGGCCTTGGCGTCGGGGCTGCTGTTGTTCGCATCATCGAAGTTCCGCCCCGCCCCGGCCAGGGTCGAGTTGACCGTATTGGTGAGAAACGTCTCGTCCTGCCGGAGCAGGCTGTAGGACAAGGTCCCGCTGACCCGCGAGTTCAGGGGCAGCGCCGACGACCCCGTGAGGCTGAAGGTGTGGGCCAGATTGGAGGGGGCCGGCGCGATCTGTCCCCGGGCCGAGCTGCCGCTGCTGCTGAAGGCGGTCACAGGATTATCCAACTGATACGCCTCGAACTCGTTGACGAAGATCGAGCCCGTGTAGTTGAACTGGACGGCCCAGTCCGGCCGGGCATACTCCGTGCCGAACTTCAACTCGTGCGTGTAGTTCTCGATGGGGATGGCCAGCTCGTCGACTTGAAAGTTGAAGGTTGTCCCCCAGGGGCGGTAGCCCTGGCGCCGGAGGTTGCTGTACTCCAGGTCGAACTGCCACTCCTCCGTGGGGGTCACCTTGACCCCGACCCGGGCCACATCGGTGTTGATGCTCAGATCTACCGGCCGCAGGAGCCCGTTGATGGTGTCCCGGATGTCATTCGGTTTGGATGTCGCGCCAAATGTCGAGGCGATGCTGGATCGCAGGGTCGAGGGCAGGCTGAAGCGCACAGAGCCATCTTGTTGGCTCTCCTGGAAGATGGTCTGGGCGGTGGTGCTCAGGACGTGGGGGGTCCGATCCCAGCCCAGTTCCAGCTTGAACAGGCCGTACCGGCCAAAGAGGCCCTCGTAGCCCTGATCGTCCCGCGCGGGGTTTTTCGCCTTGAATTCAAAGAAGTACGGCTGCTCCTTCTTCTCGCCCCGCAGGTGTAGCTCCCCGACGAAGCCATTATCCATGTCCCGGTATTCTTTGAACTTGGAGGAGCTGCGCTCCCCCACGGAGTACAGGCCCCCAGCTTCGAGCGCCCCCTCCACGTGCCAGTCCAAGACCTCGCTCCCGGCGCTCGCCCCCAGGGCCAGCCCGGCCGTCACCAGACACAGGGAGGCCGCGACAAGACCGGACAGCGCGACCCTCGCCCATCTTCGTGCTTGTCCCATGTTCGCCTCCAGAGAAAATTGCCGCGTCTCAGGCATCTTGACCGAAGCCGTTATCGGTGAAAGAACACCCCCGACGGGTGATTCGACCCGTGGATGTTGTTGTGGCAGTTCACGCACGACCGGTTGAAGACCCTCCGCTCGTTTACAGGGTATGGCTGGGTTTGGTGCCGGTTCGGAATGTGGCACTGCTGGCATAGGCGAGGCATCTTGACCTTCAGCAGCGGCGCGTTGTTGGAACCGTGAGCCTGATGGCAGTTCAGGCAGTTCTCCAGGACAGGAGGATGCTCCCAGAGGAACGGCCCCCGCTTGTCGGCGTGGCAGCGGGTGCACAGCTCGTTTACGGAAACCTCGCGGATCAGCTTCTCCGTCGTCGTCCCATGGGGGTTGTGGCAGCTCGTGCAGGTGAGCTTCCCCTCCTTTGCCGGCATGTGGGATGTGCGCTGGAATTGCATGTCCCTCACTTGATGGCACTGGCTGCACAGATCAGTCTGGGTCGCCTTCTGGAGCTGCCCCTTCTCGCTTTTCGGTGAGTGGACTAAATGGCAGGTTACACAGGCGAGGTCCCGGGATTCGTGAGGGCTCCCAGCCCACAGGATCCGATTGCCTCGCTGGTGGCATTGCAGGCAGACCGTGTTTTTTTGGGTGGCGGACAAGGGCGATTTCTTTGTGAAGCGGATGTTGAAGGTTGGATTGGTCAGGTCTTCCAAGTGCTTGCTGCCTGGGCCGTGGCACGCCTCGCATCCTCGCGGTTGGAGATCGCCCTTGGCCAGCTTCGTCCCCAAGAGCTTGCCGTGAAGCGTGTGTTCGAGCTTAGTTGCCTGGTCGGCGTGGCAGCCCTTGCAGGTCTCGCTCCCGATGTAGTTTGCCCCCGGGACGACCGGCACCTCAGCTTGAGCCTGTATTCCCAGAAGAGGGACAACAGCTACGAGGAAAATAATGAAAAAACCCATTATCCTCGCTGGTCGCCAGAAGGCCTCTGGCGGATTCCACCATGGGCCGCCAGACAGAGGAATCCCCCGCGATTCCATGTCATTCCCCTCCAGAATTTGAGTGTCCCATGTTCGCCATTTGTGGCTTTCCAGGGCGGGTGCTTGAGTTCGTCAGGTTCAAAGGGCCGTGTCCGTTATCACCCGGCCTCCTGTGTGTGGGTTCGGTGGTCCGGGAAGAATGGCCGCGATCAGATCCTGGGGACGATTGCCCGGGATGGGCTCGCTGCGATGGAGCAGGAGCCGCTCGGCACCTGGCCCAATGGTTACGACCTTCGAGGATGGGCTGCTCTGCATCACGTCAAGGATCATCCGCGCATTCCTGTCGCTGAGTCGCCCGACGATGACGATGACATCCGGATTGAGGGCCGCGATCTCCTGGCGCGCATCCCCGCGGGTGGATGCGGCCCCGACCAGGCGTAGGCCTTCGGTCTCCCTGAGCAGGCCTTCAATCCCGCGGCCGAGCAGCGACCCGTCGTGAAGGACGAAAACCTCTTCGCCAGTCATGGCTCCCCGCGGCCAAAGCTCTGCACACCGTCCGTAATCTATGCCGAGCTCCGTGACCAAGGGAATCCCCCGATTCCCTCATTTTTGATAGAAAAAGGCGCCACCCCGACATGGGTCATTCGCCTCAGGGGGCAGCCGCGGAGATAGGAAATATGGCCGGGGTGCCCTGGGCCGGACGGACTAGCCTACCCGTTCTGGTCGTGGGGCCGAGCATCGAGAATGCGTGGGTCTAACGGCAATACTGTTCACATAGGGTTCCACAACGATGTCAGGCTTCGAGCAAATCCCCCCGTCCCCCCCTTTGACAAAGGGGGGCGGAGGGGGGATTTTGCCAAAGGGGGGCGAGGCCTGCCTGCGCCAAGCGAAGCGCGGCAGGCTGGGGGGATTTCGCCCGGCTGAGGGCCTAAATGAACAGCATTGGGTCGAACGGTGGCAGGGGGAGAAGGGGCCGGGTCAGGTTTCGGCGAGGGGTTTCCTGCCCAGGCCTGTCTGAAGGGCATAGGCGACGGCTTGGACGCGGTTTTGGATGTGCAGCTTTTCCATGATGTTCTGCAGATGGTTCTTCACGGTATGGTTGCTGATCCCGAGAGTGGCGGCGATCTCCTTGTTCGTCGCGCCCTTGGTCAGCAGTTCCAGGATCTCAAGTTCTCGCGGGCTCAGCCTCCCCACCGGCGATGCCTCCTCCGGGGTGGCACGCTGGCCTTGCCGGGCGAATTCCCCCAGGATCTTGGAGGCAGTAACCCGCGAGATAGGGGCTTCCCCCCTGAAAACTCCCCGGAGTGTTTCAAAAAGCGGACGGGGCTCGATGGTCTTCAGCAGATACCCGTGGGCCCCGCTCTTGATGGCCTCGAACAGGCTCTTGTCCTCCTCGGCCACGGTGAGAATGATGATCCGCACGTGGGGGACCTCGGCCTTGATCCGACGCGTGGCCTCGAGGCCGTCCATCCCAGGCATGGAGATATCCATGAGGATCACATCGGGCATAAGTTCCCGGGCCTTGGTCAGGGCTTCCTGGCCATTGCTTGCCTCTCCCACCACCTCGATATCCCTCTGCAATGCCAAGGCACTGGCCACGCCCTTGCGAAAGAGGGCGTGGTCGTCAACCAGCAGGACCTTGATCGGCTCCATCA
>METI01000143.1:1357-21190 GCA_001771285.1 candidate division NC10 bacterium RIFCSPLOWO2_12_FULL_66_18 | reverse complement strand
TCGTTGACCAGCTTGCCCAGGGTGCCCTCGCCCCGCTCGACCTTCTTCATGATCCCGTTCAGGCTGGCCACGGCCCCCTTCATGTCGGTGTAGAGGGCCTCGTCGTTGACCAGCTTGCCCAGGGTGCCCTTGCCCTCGGTGATCCGCTTGGACACGGTGCGCAGCCCGGTCAAGGCCTCCCGCGCCTCGTTGTAGAACGTCTCGTCCCGCACGAGCTTGCCCAGGCTGCCCTTGCCGCTCTCGATGTCCTTCATGACCCGGGTGAAGCTCCCCGCGGTGCCTCGCAGGTCCGTGGTCAGCGTCCGCAGATCCTTGTAGAGCGCATCGTCGGCGACCATCTTGCCCAGGGTGCCCTCCCCCTTCGCGATCTGCTCGCTCACCCGGCTCAGGTTGCCCGCGATCCCCCGGATCTCCCGGTACAGGCCGTCATCCGTGATCAGACGGCCCAGCGTCCCCTCGCCCTTCTCGATCTTCTTGGCAATCTTGTCCATGCTCTGGAAGGCCGCGCTGATCGGCTCGATGCTCTTCCCCAGGCCCTCGTTGACCTGCTTGGCCAGGGTCTGGACGTCCCCGGCCGCGTCATTCAGCCGCGCCAGGAGCGTGTTGAGGTCGGGGGGCTCGCTGCTCTGCAGGAGGCTCCCCGGGGGCGCCACCTGGGTCGCGGGCGAGCCGAAGGTCAGATCCACGAAGTTCGTGCCCAGCAGGCTCGTCAGCTTGATGGTGGCGATGGAGTCGGTCTTGACCGGGGTCCCCGGCTTGACCCGCACCACCACCTCCACCCGGGCCCCGATGACCCGGATGTCCCGGACGGTGCCCACGTCCACGCCCGCCAGCCGGACCGGGTCCCCCAGCTTCAGGCCGGGGATGGCCTTGAAGGAGGTGCGGTATTCCACCATCCGGGCGAAGATCGTCTCCTTCCCCACCAGCTCGAACAGCGCGATGAGGATGAGAAAGGCGACGACCAGGAACAGACCGACCCTGACCTCCCTTGACATGGCCATGGCTCCCTGCCTCCTTCCAGGATTGTCATCGGGCCAGGACTTTCATCTGGGTGCTGATGAACGCCTGCACCACCGGGTTCGTGGTGGCCCGGATGCGCTCCGGCGTTCCGACCTCGATGAGCCGGCCCTCGTGGATCATTCCCAGGCGGTCCGCCACCGCGAAGCCCAGGTTCAGGTCGTGGGTGACCACCAGGGAGGTGATCTTGAGCTGCTTCAGGTCCGCGATCACGTGGCCGATCTGTTCGGTCAGCACCGGATCCAGACCCCCCGTGGGCTCGTCGTACAGGATCAGGTGGGGGTTGACCGCCAGGGCCCGGGCGATGGAGACCCGCTTCTTCATGCCGCCCGACAGCTCCGAGGGCATGGCGTGCTCGCTGCCGCTGAGGCCGACCAGCTGGAGCTTCTCCGCCACCACGCTGGCGATCGCGGCCGGGCCGGAGACGCGGTGCTCCTTCAGCCAGAGCCCGACGTTCTCCCCCACCGAGAGTGAATTGAAGAGCGCCGAGGACTGGAAGACCATGGCCATGCGGAAGCGGCGGCGCCCCTCTCCGGCCTGCAGGTCCTCGCCGTCCACCAGGATGCGCCCCGAGTCGGGCAGAAGCAGACCGGTGATGTGCTTGAGCAGGACCGACTTGCCGCAGCCCGAGGGGCCGAAGATGACGAAGGTCTCGCCCGGCTCCACGCCGAGGTCCAGGTCCCGCAGGACGTGGTGGGCGCCGAAGAACTTGTTCAGGCGCTGCACCTCCACGCGGACCCCGGACCGGGTCCGCTCCTCCGAACGCGGCCCCTCGAACTCGGGGCGGAAATTGGTATCGGGCAGCCAGCGGTTCCAGAAGCCCATGGGTCACATCAGGCTGCGGGTGATCAGGTAGTTGAGGACGAAGATCAGCATGAACGACAGGACCACCGCCCGCGTCACGGCCCGGCCGATCTCTTCGGGGCCGCCGGTGGTCCGCAGGCCCACGTAGCAGCAGGTGAGGGCCACGACCATCCCGAAGACCACCGACTTGATGACGCTGTCTATCACGTCGCTGAACTTGACCACCTCCTGGAAGTTCAGGCGGAACAGGCGCAGGCTCACGCTGATCTTGGGATTGATCGCGGACACCACCGCCCCGCCCAGCAGCCCGATGACATTCACGTACATGGCCAGGGCCGGGACGGCGATGACGCTGGCCAGCAGGCGCGGCATCACCAGGTACCGGACCGGATTGATGTTGAGGGTCTTGAGGGCGTCGATCTCCTCGTAGACGTTCATGGCCCCGACCTCGGCGGCGATGGCCGAGCCGACCCGCCCCGCCACCAGGAGCGCGGTCATGACCGGCCCCAGTTCCTTCACCATGCTGAGGCCGACGATCCCGCCGATGTTTCCCTCCAGGCCGAACTGGGCCAGGCGCGAGCCGGTCTGCAGCGCCAGGACGCCCCCGATGAACAGGGCCATCAGGGAGGCGATGGGCAGCGTGGCATTGCCGAATTCCAGCAGGTGGGCCAGGATCTTGTCGGTGTTGCGGGGGGCCGCCTTGCACCAGTACAGCGTCTCCAGGAAGAGACTCGCCCCGTCGCCGATCCCGTGGAGGAAGCGTTCCAGTCGTCCGCGCAGGGCGTTCACCGGGCGCCTCCCGCGGGCTCCAGGGCAGCCAGCGGTTGCGGCACGGCCGTCCAGGTAAAGATCAGGTCCTGGAACAGGCGCACCGACCGGGTCCGCTCCTTGACCTCGTACTCCAGGAGACCGCCCAGCACCGAGAGGTGGGCGTCCTCGCCACGCTCCCGGTAGGCCAGCACCGGCCCCAGGAGCTCGATGGCCACCCCCCCGCTCGTCTCCTCATGGCGCACCAGGTTCCACAGAAACGATCGCACCTGATCCCCCTCGGGGTTTCGCCGGTAGGTGTACAGGGCCCACAGCGGGGAGTAGCTGCGCTCGATCCGCTCGTTGCCCGGCAGGAAGGCCTCCAGCAGGGCCACGGTCTGGAACTGGACCGCCCCTTCCCGGTCGCGCTGGTAACGGAAAAGTGGCCAGGCGTCCACCCGCCGCGTCGCGCCATCCTGCCCTGTCTCCTCCGTATCCGAGTACAGCCACCAGAGCACCCGGTGCCGGACCTTGAGGCTCCGGGAGGTCTCCTCCTGGCTTCGCAGATACAGGGGGAACAGCAGGATGAGCTCCGTGCTCTTCAGCTCCCGCAGGAGGAACTCGTTCCGCAGCACGCGCTCCTCGAGGGAGAACAGGGGCAGGAACCGGTTGATCTTGCGGCCCTCCCCCCGGGCGATCTTGATCAGCGGCCAGGGCAGGTCCCATTCCTCGTACTGCCGCTCCCGGTCGACCGTGTAGGTGAAGAACGGCCACAGGACGGTGGTGCTGTCGCGGGCCGGGGACCGCTGGCTGACGAAGAGGGGCAGAACGGAGAGGGTTTCCTCCGGGCTGTCGCCGTCCAGGCCGGTCCGCTGCTGCAGGAAGAGCGGCCAGAGGACGAACCGCTTCTCAAAGACCCCCGCCTTCACGTCCTCCCCGTACAGGGGGATGATCCGGAAGCCCGAGCGCTGCTCTCCCCGGGTCACGGACAGGATCGGCCAGGGGAAGTAGCGGGTCTCCGTTCCTTGTTTGACGAATCGTGCGTAGAGGGGGAACAGGGCGAACTCGATCTCGTCCGTCCCCAGCCGGTTCAAGAGACGTCCGCCGAACGGAACGACGGCGTGGTAGGTCTCTCCCGTCTCGGCGGTGCCGCTGAGGTACAGGGGAAAGAAGTCCTGGCGCCGCTCTCGCTCCTGCGGCTGGGACCCCTCTTCCCGGAGGTTCAGGAGCTGGAGGAACTGGAACTCCCAGTCCCGCTCGGTCCGGGTATAGCTCATGAGCGGGTACAGAACCTCCCACGCCAGGCGCTGAGCCGGCCGCTCCTCGCGCCAGTGGAACATCGGCCGGATGGCCAGTGCGCGGACCGCGCCGTCCCGCGACCGGTCGAACGTGAGGAGCGGCCCCAGGCCTCCCTGGACGTGCACCCGCCCCACGGGGTCGTCCCGTTCGTCGTAGAAGGGCCAGAGATTCCACCCCGCGCCGCCGGCAGCGTGCGGGGCGTCGGCCGCGCGGGCCAGAGGCGCCATGACCATGAGAAGGCACAGCGCAGAGACCGCTCCCCGGATGCTCGCGCGCCCCGCCCACCCTGCCTGTATCGGGGAGATGTTCACGTCGCCTCCGGAGGTTCCCCCGGGAACTCGCGCTCCCGCTCCTGATCCTCGAAGCGGGTGTACTCCCGCAGGAAGGCCAAGTGCACTGTGCCCGTCGGCCCGTTCCGCTGCTTCCCGATGATCACCTCGGTGGTGTTATCCTCAGGCTCCTCCAGCTCCTCGTCCTTCCGCGTCCGGTAGAAGGCCGGCCGGTACAAGAAGATCACCACATCGGCATCCTGCTCGATGGCGCCGGATTCGCGGAGATCCGACAGCAGCGGCCGCGGGGGCTGGCGCGCCTCCACGGCGCGCGAGAGCTGCGACAGGGCCACCACCGGCACGTTCAGATCCTTGGCCATGGCCTTGAGGGACCGGGAGATCTCGGAGATCTCCTGCTGCCGGCTCTCGGCCCGCCCCCGGCCGGAGATGAGCTGCAGGTAGTCGATGATCACGAGGCCGAGCTGCTGCTCCGCCATCAGACGCCGCGCCTTGGCCCGCATCTCCAGCAGGGAGATGCCTGGGGTGTCGTCGATGAAGATGGGGGCCTCAGACAGGCGGCCCGCGCCGGTGGTCAGCTTCGGCCAGTCCGCATCCGAGAGGTAGCCGGTGCGGAGCTTGTGGGAGTCCACGCTGGCCACGGAGCAGAGCATGCGCTGGACCAGCTGCTCCTTGGACATCTCCAGGCTGAAGATGGCCACCGGGGTCTGCTCGTGGATGGCGGCGTGCTGGGCGACGTTGAGGCAGAAGCTGGTCTTCCCCATGGAGGGCCGACCCGCCACCACGATGAGTTCAGAGGGCTGGAGCCCGGCCGTCATCTCGTCGAACTTCTTGAAGCCCGTGGGGACGCCCGTGACGTGGCTCTTGCGGTCGTACAGCTTCTCGATGAGCTGGAAGGTGCCCTTGAGGACGCTCTTCACCGGGACGAAGGACCGGCTGATCTTGTCCTGGGAGATCTCGAAGATCTGCTGCTCGGCCCAGTCCAGGACCTCGTCCACGTCGTCCTTGTCCGCGTAGGCGCGGGAAACCACCGCCGTGGCCTTCTGGATCAGGGCGTACAGGAGGGCCTTGTCCTTCACGATCCGCGCGTGATAGGCGATGTTGGCCGCCGTCGGCACGGCGTCCACCAGGCTGCTCAAGGCGCTGGCCCCGCCCACCTCCTCGAGCTGCTTGCGGCGCATGAGCTCGTTGGCCAGCGTCACCAGGTCCACGGGCTCGTTCCGCTCGAAGAGATCGATGCACGCGCTGAAGATCTTCCGGTGGGCCTCCTTGTAGAAGTCGGCGGCCCGGAGCACCTCCATGGCCTTCAGGAGGGCTGCCGGATCCTGGAGCACGGCCCCCAGGATGGAGATCTCCGCCTCCAGGTTCTGCGGGGGGATTCTGTCGGAGATGAGCGCCGGTTCGGGCATGGGGATGCGTGACCAATCGGGAGGCCTCAGGCCTCGCGCTCGACCGTGACGGTCAGGTCCGCCACCACCTCGGCGTGCAGGCGCACCGGGACCCGGTGCGCCCCGAGTGTCTTGATCGGCTCGGCCAGGAGAATCTGCTTCTTGTCCACGGTCAGGCCTTGGGCGGACAGCGCCTCGCTGATGTCCTGGGCGGTCACCGAGCCGAAGAGTCGCACGGGACGCGCGACCCCGCCCGGGCGGGGGGCGTCCGCCGCGGGCGCAGCGGGAGCGGCCGCATCGCCCGGGCCGGCCGTCTCCTCCTCGCTCGCCCGCCGTCCCAGGGTGACCTGAACCGCGGCCAACCGCTCCGCCAGGGCGGCCGCCTCGTGCTTGGCCCGTTCCTCCCGGTTCTTGCTCTGGGCCGTCAATTGCGCCAGGGACTTCACGTGGCCCGGCGTGGCCGGGACGGCCAACTGCTTGGGCAGGAGGTAGTTGCGGGCATACCCGTCCGCCACCTCCACCTGCTGCCCCGGCTCTCCCAGGCGCTCGACCTTTTGCATCAGGATGACTTTCATGGGCACGCTCCGTTTACCATGTCATGTCGTGGTTGTACGCGGTGCAATCGGCCTTCTTCGACCGCCTCTCGGCTCCCGACTCTCGGCTCGCGGCTCGCGGCTCTCCGCTCTCCGTCCTACGTCCGTCCGGGCGTCTTGGGCACGCTCAGGCGCCGGAAGGCAAACCACACGTCGAACAGTCCCACTCCCGCGACCAGCAGCGTGAGGAACGGCTGGAACAACAGCAGCAGCACCGACAGGGTCGCCAGGACCCGGGGGAGGTGGAACCGCTGGAACAGGAACGCGGCAATGCTCAGCCCCTGGAGAAAATACAGGCCGAGCAGGATGATGAGGACGTTCAGCCCGACGGCCTGGAGCCAGGGCAGGCCCGTGAGATAGAGGGTGCCCGCCCCGATGAACGCCCACACCAAGAGTTCGGGAAGCTCCCACCGGAACGGCGGCGGGGTCAGCCCGCCGAGCTGGGTGGGCCACCGCTGGATCAGGCTGCGCAGGAGCAGCATGTAGCCCGAGGCCGTAAGGAGGCTCCCCGCGAAGAACAGGCCGGGGAACGCCATCAGCAGAAAGGTCCGGAGCATCCCCGCCGATCCGACCAGCGGCGGGGGCCCCTCCCCGGTCAGCCCCACCCGCGCCGTGAAGGCCTCCATGTTCCCCAGGAGCGCTTCCACGTGCTGCGAGACGGCGGCCAGCGGCCGGGCCCACTGGTCCGACGCCAGGACCAGGACCCCGACCCCTCCCAGCGTGAGGAGGGCGGCCACGCCCGTCACCACGACCTCGGGTCGGCTGGCCCGGCGCAGCCCTTCCGCCAGGAGGATCGCGGGGAGCCCGTACTCCAGGAGAAACGCCAGCCCCTGCTGCGCCGAGGTGAGTCCACCCAATGCCACGGTCGTGAGGGCCAAGGCCAGGGCGAGGCCGGGGAACCCATGCCGCAGCCGGAGGAGCACGAAGGGCAGCGGGGACAGCAGGCTGAGGAACACGCCCAGGATCGGGAAGACACTCCCCGAGGCCAGCACGCCCACCACCACGAGGGCGGCCAGGATGACCTCCGCGGCCATGGCCAGCCATCGCGTGTGAACCACCCGCACCTCCGCTTCCACCGATCCCATCCGTGGCAGGACTAGGCCAGCTCCGCCGCGAAGGACAGGAGAGCGATGCTCCGCGCCCGCTTGATGGCAATGGTGAGTTGCCGCTGGTGGCGGGCGCAGTTCCCCGAGATCCGCCGCGGGATGATCTTCCCCCGGTCGCTCACGTAATTGCGCAGCCGCTTCACGTCCTTGAAGTCCACCTGCAGGACCTTGTCCAGGCAGAACTTGCAGACCTTCTGGCGTCGGTAGGTTCGCCGTTTATTCAGCACGTGTCTCGCTCCTGCCGCCCGCGCGCAGAGCGGCGGGGGCTCAATTCCCTCTCGGGGCGTCCGCTCCCGGGGGCCCGACCGGAATCAGAATGGAACCTCGTCCTGCTCGGGCGCCCGCGGGGGCTCCGCCTGATCCTCGCCGGCGGCGGGACCCTCGGCCGCCTTCCGGGGGCCGAGGAACTGCACGCGCTCCGCCACGACCTCGTGCTTGGAGCGCTTCTGCCCCTCCGGCGTCTCCCAGGACCGCTGCTGCAGATGGCCCTCGACCAGGACCGTCCGGCCCTTGCCGAGATACTCGCCGCAGCTCTCCGCCTGCTTGCCCCACACGACGATGGTGATGTAGCACACCTCGTCCCGCCGCTCCCCGCCCTGGGTCGTGTAGGACCGGTTGACCGCCAGGTCGAAGTTGCACACCGGCGCTCCGCTGGGGATATAGCGGAGCTCAGGATCCCGGGTCAAGTTCCCCATGAGGATGACTTTGTTGAAACTGGCCACGATCAGGCCTCCTGGACCTCCGCACCGGTCCGCCGGGACCCCACGGCCTCGCCATGGACACCCACGGTCATGCCGTGGGTGTCCGATTCCTTGGGAGCCGGTGCGGACGCCTTCGCCTTGACGGGCCTGCGCCGGAGTGCCGGCGCCAGCACCGTCAGGAACTTCAGCACCGATTCGGCGATGTGCAGATGCCGCTCCAGTTCGGTCACGGCCTTCACCGGCGCCCGGAGCCGCAGGAACGCGTAGTGTCCTTCCCGTCGCTTCTTGATCTCATAGGCCAGGCGCTTCTTGCCCCACTTCTGGACCTCAGCGACCTCGCCCCCCTCCTTGGTCACGATACCGCTGGCGGCGGCGATGGCCGCGTCCACCCCATCATCCCCCAAGGCGGGATCCAGAATGAAGATCACCTCGTACGAGCGCAAGCTGTCACCTCCCTTCCCGTGTGCTGGTTCCTCATGCCGACGCGCCGGAGGCGCGCGACCGACCGTTGAATCGATCCATGGCCGAGACCAGTCCGTGGCAGATCAGCGTCCGCACGGCCCCGGCCGCCCGTTCCAGCATCTCCGCCACCGCCGGGAGTTCCTCCGGCGTGAATTCCTCCAGGACCCGGTCGACCGCGTCCTGGCCTTCCTGCGGGCGCCCGATCCCCACCCGGACCCGGGGAAAGTCCTGGATCCCCAGGGCCTCCTGGATCGAGAGGACACCCCGGTGTCCGCCCGCGCCCGCGCCCCCCGTGACCCGGAGCCATCCCAGCGAAATATCCAGGTCGTCGTGGACCACCACCAACCGCTCCGGCGACAGCCCCACCGCCTCCAGCCAGCCCGCCACGCAGGGCCCGCTGAGATTCATGAAGGTGTGTGGCTTGAGCAGGATGATGGGGATGCCGGACAGATCCGCCGCCGCCGCGGCCGCCTGGAAGCGACCCGCGCCGAAGCAGGTCCCCGCCTCGACCGCCAGCCGCTCCACCACCTGGAACCCCACGTTGTGCCGGGTGCGCGCGTACTCCGGGCCGGGGTTCCCCAGCCCCACCACGAGCCAGTCCACCTCCCGAATCGCCCCCACCTACTTCGTCTTGGCCTCGGCCTTCGTCTTGGTCTCCTTGGTCTCCGGCTCGGCCTCTGCCTCCGCCTTCTCCTTCTCCTTCTTGCCCACCACCTCGGGCTCGGCCGGCTTCTCCTCCACCGGGGCCACCACTTCCTCGGCCGCCGGGGCCACGACCGATGCCACGACCCGGCCGGCATCCTCCAGGATCCGGACGCCCTCCGCCACGGTCAGGTCGCGGACGTGGATGGCGTCACCGATATCCAGAGCCGAGACGTCTACCGTGATGCGATCCGGAATGTTCAACGGGAGACATTCGACGAAGAGCTGGCGCAGCGGCTGTTCCAGGATGCCGCCCTTGCCCTTCACTCCCACGGATTCGCCGGTCGGGACCAAGGGGATCTCCACCCGGATCTTCCGCTCCATGGAGATCTCCTGGAAATCGGCGTGGAGCGGTCGCCCCTTGACCGGATCCATCTGCAGCTCTTTGAGGATCACCGTGCAGGTCTGGGTCCCATCGGCCCCATCCAGGGACAGGTTGATCAGAACGTTCTCGCCGGCCTCCAGGGCCGAGAGCAGTTCCTGCGGGTTCACCACCACGGGGACCGAGCCCCGCGCACCGCCGTAGACGACGCCGGGGATTCGCCGAGCCCGGCGCAATCGCTTTGCCCCCGATTTCCCGACGACGGTTCGGACTTGGCCTTTCAGGTCCACACTTGCCATGCGTGCCTCCAACCACTGAGTGACGATTGCCGACTGCGGTCCCGGTCGCCTCCTCCGCGGCCGAGAACCCTCACGCGCCGTGCGTCCGATACCCAGGCGCCACGGGCCCCCCCGCGCGCCGCGGATCGTGGCGGGGGAAGGGCCTGCCAGCGCGTGCCTGCCCTCCCGGGCGACGCGCCGCCTCGTCCTCAGACGAAGAGCGAGCTGACCGAGGTCTCGGTATGAATGCGGTGGATCGCTTCCGCCAGGAGCGGGGCCACCGACAGGGCCGTGATCTTCTTGCTCTGCTGATCCTCGCGGAGCGGAATGGTGTTGGTGACAACCACTTCCTCGATCACCGACGCCTCCAGCCGCTCGATCGCCTGCCCCGAGAGCACCGCGTGCGTGCAGCTCGCCAGGATCCGGTGGGCCCCCTCCTCCTTCAGGGCGGAGACGGCCTGGATGATGGTCCCGGCGGTGTCGATGATGTCGTCCAGCAGGATCACGTCCCGGTCCCGCACATCGCCGATGACGTGCATGATCTTGGACTCGTTGGTCCCGGTCCGGCGCTTATCCATGATGGCCAGCGACGTTCCCAGCCGTTTGGCGAAGGCCCGGGACCGCTCCACACCGCCGGCGTCGGGGGCCACCACCACCAGGTCTCCCCAGGCTTGCTGCGCCAGCCGCTGCTGGAAGTACTGCAGCAGCACCGGCGCCGCGAACAGATGATCCACCGGGATGTTGAAGAAGCCCTGGATCTGCCCGGCGTGCAAATCCATGGTCAGAACCCGGTGGGCCCCCGCAGCGGTGATCAGGTCCGCCACCAGCTTGGCGGTGATGGGGACCCGGGGCTGCACCTTCCGGTCCTGCCGCGCGTATCCGTAGTACGGAATGACCGCCGTGACCCGGAAGGCCGACGCCCGCTTTAGGGCATCGATCATGATCAGGAGCTCCATGAGGTTCTGGTTGACCGGCGGGCAGGTGGGCTGGATGACGAAGACATCGGCGCCGCGGACGTTCTGGTTCACCTGCACGAACACCTCGCCGTCCGAGAACTGGGACACCTCCGCCTCGGCCAGGCGCGTCCCCAGGGAGTCCGCGATCTCCTGCGCCAGGTGCGGGTGTGCGCTTCCCGCGGTCAACACCAGTTCAGCGGGCATGGCCTTTCTCTCTCCCTGGGGGACCGGCATGGATTCGGTTGACCTGCATGGATTCCCCGGCATTGGCAGCACGCTGGCTGGGGCGGGAGGATTCGAACCTCCGGATGCGGGATCCAAAGTCCCGAGCCTTACCGCTTGGCCACGCCCCAATCGCGACGTCCGGTGCACGCACGAGATCCCCGCGCGACGGAGCCATCCCTCGCCCCGCCCGGCGTCGGCCAGGGCAGCGCGCGCCTCCGGGCGGCCTCACGCCATGGCGGTCAGGATCGGGTTGTGCGGCAGCGTCGTGACGGCCGCGGCGAAGGCCCCGCTCGCCTGCGCCCGGGCTGCCAGGGCGTGGCCGATCCCGGCGTCGGGTACCACGGCAAACAGCGACGCCCCGCTGCCGGACATGAGGACCGGCGACCCCCCGCCCTCCCGGAGGAGGGCCTTCAGGGCCCGAACCTCGCCCCGGTGGGGCAGGACCACCGCCTCCAGGCGATTGAACGCCCAGGTGGGCGGCCAGGCGAGGCGACCGCCAGCAATGAAAGTGTGGATAG
Source organism: candidate division NC10 bacterium RIFCSPLOWO2_12_FULL_66_18 (assembly GCA_001771285.1). Taxonomy (GTDB): domain Bacteria; phylum Methylomirabilota; class Methylomirabilia; order Methylomirabilales; family 2-02-FULL-66-22; genus 2-02-FULL-66-22. The sequence goes on along the minus strand of METI01000143.1, from coordinate 9,785 downwards.
TAGCGCGTCGCTGCCAGTCTGTCAATTTTGAACTCGCCTCCCGGTAGGCCCAGGCGGTAGAGATCGGCACCCCCGGATTCGCCAGGACCAGCCACTGCGGCGGCCAGGGTGAGAGCGGGATCAGCACCTCGCCCCGTCCCGTGGCGACCGCCAGCCCATCGCTCAGGAAGAAGGGGACATCGCTCCCCAGCTGGGCCCCGAGCGTGTACAGGGTCTCCCGGGACTGGCCGAGATCGTACAAGCGGTTGAGCCCCACCAGCACGGCCGCGGCATTGCTCGAGCCGCCCCCCAGGCCTCCCGCCACCGGGATGCGCTTCTCCAGGTGGATATGCACCCCACCCCGATGCCCGGCCGTTTCCAGGATCAGGGCGGCCGCCTTGTACGCCAGATTTCCGCGACCCGGCGGCAACTCGGCCCCCGCCACGCTGACCCGAATGTCGCGCGGGCTCCGGCGCAGGTGGACCTGGTCGCACAGGTCCACCTGCTGCATCACGGACTCGATTTCGTGGAAGCCGTCGGGGCGGCGACCGACCACCTCCAGGAAGAGGTTGATCTTGGCTGGGGAGGAGATGACCAGTTCATCCACGGGGCCGTATCCTAGGGCGGGGGCCCGCCGCCCAGATCAAGGATGCGGGTCCGCCCATCCGCCGGTCGCGGGAGCTCGAACAGCCACGACTCCACCGGCTCGTTGAGCCGCACGGTTTCGTACCGGATGACCAGCGTGGTTCCGGCGGTGACCTCCTCGAGCTGAAGCCCGAAGGGAACCGTCGCGCCGTCCAGGCGCCGGCGCTCGCCGAACTGGAAGCGCAGGAGGAGGCCGGCCGCCTCCCCCAGCTCCCCCCGCTCGACCCAGGCTCCGTCGGGACCCATCCACATCCGCTGCCAGAACGCGCCGTCCACGGACTCCACCCGGATGCTGGCGGCCTCCACGGTCACGCGGACCCGGGGATCGCCCGGCCGGATGGGAAGCGGCGGCAGGCCCACCAGAAGCCGCAGGAGCGGCCCGGGCGGTATCGAAAGCCGGGCCAGCCGACCCAGGGTCTCGCGGGTAGCCCGCCCGACGGCGTACTCGTGCTGCGTCGGGGCGTGCGCCGTGAGGAGGTCCCCCCGGATGGCCAGGATCAGGACCGCGGTCCCCATCGGACTCAGGGCCTCCAGCCGGGCGCGGTCGGGCAGGGCCACCACGATGACCTGGGTGCCCGACCCGCTGCCCGCCGGTCCGTCGTACCGGACGCTCGCCAGACCACGCAGGGTGATGACGGCCGCCTCGTCGGCCGCCAGCCGATCCAAGAGCGTGTCCGGCCGGTCCGTCAGGCCGGATGGCGCAGGCCGTGGCGGCTCAGGCACCACCGCGCAAGCCGCGACCAGGAGCCCCGCGAGCAGGAGCAGCGGGGCTGCTCCGGCCAGCGGGCGGGCCTGCGGAATCATTGAATGGTGCGGGGGGCGTCACGCGAGGTGCGCTGGCGGGCGTCCTCGAGCTTCTTGCGGAGGGCGTCGTTGCTTCCGTCCAGTTCCAGCGAGCGTTCCCACTCCCGGATGGCCTCCTGGAGCATGCCCTTCTTGGAATAGGCCTCCCCCAAGTGCTCGCGGACGGTGGCATCGTCCCGGCGGGAAAACTTCACGGCCCGGAGCAGTTCGGCCAGGGCCTCGTCGATCCGCCCCAGCCTGAAATAGGCCCAGCCCAGGCTGTCGATGAAGGCGCCGTTCTCCGGCTCGAGCTCCAGGGCCTTCTTCACCAGGGCTATCGACTCCTCCAGCTTGATCCCTTCCTCGGCGAACATGTAGCCGAGATAGTTGTAGGCGTCGGCGTGCTTGGGATCCAGCTCCAGCACCTTGCGGAAGGCGGCCTCGGCCCGATCCAACTGGCGGTTCCGTTCCAGCGCGGCACCCAGCTGGTAGAGGAACTGCGGATTGGCAGGATCCAGCGCCACGGCCTTCTCGAACTGGAGGATGGCCTGCGGGTAGTCCTTTTTCTGGAGGTAGGTGATGCCCAAAAGGTACGGGACGTTTCCCTCGCGCGGGCGCAGGCGCGCCGCCTCGCTGAAGACGGTCATGGCCTGGTCGAACTTTTCCTGCTGGCCGTAGATGTACCCGCGGTGCAGGAGGGCATCCACGTACCGGCCATCCTGGGGCGCGAGCTTGTCCAGGACCTCCAGGGCCTCGTCGTACCGCTTCAACTCCTCCAGCGTGAGGCCCAGGGCGAAGCGCGCCTCGCCGTTGGCCGGTTCTTTCAGGAGCACCTGCTGGAAGATGGCCATGGCCCGGTCGAACTGTTTCTTCTCTGCCAGGATCTGCCCGGCGCGCGTGAGCAGCATCAGGTTGCTCGGGTCGGCCTTCCGCAGCTCCTCGTAGGCGGCCAGGGCGGCATCCAGGTCGCCGCGGCGTAAATGGACCTGGGCCAACCGCTCACGGAATTCCCGATTCTGGGGATCAGCCGCCAGGGCGCGCTCGTACACCCGGGCCGCATCCTCGTACCGGCCCTGGACCTCGAAGCTCGTGGCCAGCCCGACCCAGGCCGGATCGAAGTCGTCGTTCCGATCGATGGCCGCCTGGAAGGAGTCCTGGGCCTTCGCCGGCTCCTTCAATTCGAGGTAGATGCGACCCAGGCTGTAGCGCGCCAGGTGACCGTTGGGGTCCACCGTGGCCAGGGCCTCGAAGGTCTGGATGGCTTCCGGGAAATTGCGCGTCTCGAGGTAGAGGTTCCCCAGGAAGACGTACGCGTCGGTGCGCCGGGGATCCAGGCGGATGACCTCCTGGTACTCCTTCTCCGCGCCGCGCACGTTCCGCAGTCCCTGGTAGGCCGCGGCCATCAGCAGGTGGGCCTGGATGTGATTCGAGTCGAGGATCAGGATCCTTTCGCCCTCCAGCAGGGCGGCCCGGTAATCCCCCTTCTTCAGCAGGAGCGCGGCCAGGTGGCTCCGCAGCTGCAGCGAGCTCGGGTCGTACCGCTGGGCCTCCAGTTCCCACCGCACCGCCTCGTCCAGATCCCCCTGGAGTTCCGCCCAGACGCTCCGGATGTAGGCGTGATAGGCCCGCTGATCCACGCGGCGGTCCATGCGCACCGGCGACGCGGCGAGGCCCGCCCGCCCCGCCTCGGACACGCGCCCCCCGCCCTGCTGCACCATGACCTCGGCACAGCCGGGCAGGAGCCCTACGGTCAGCACCGCGCCCACCGCCCACGCGATTGCCATCATCTGCCGCATCGTTTGCCGCATCGTTTCTCGCCCTCGTCCCGAGAAGCCAACGGCCGGGCCAGGCCCGGCCGCCACACATGCGTGACTCTAGCAGGCGTCCTGCGGACCGTCAATGCGAATCTCGATTCCTCCGCCGCCCCGTCGCGCCCTGTCCGGCGGCGCCCGCGGGGCGGGCCGGGGCGCGGAGGCGCTCCTCGATGGCGCGCCAGAGCTCGGGGACCCCCTCACCTGTTTCGGCGGAGAAGAAGAGGGCCGCGTCGGGGGTCGGCAGATCCAGCGCCCTGGCGGCCGCGGCGCGCACGGCCGGCCGCTCTCCCCGGGGGACCTTGTCCGCCTTGGTGAGGACCACCAGGGAGGCCAGGCCCACGGCGCGAAGGAACGTTTGCAGCTCCTGATCCAGGGGCGTGGGGAGGTGGCGGGCATCCACGATGTGAATCACGCCGCGGAGCTGCGGCTGCTCCGTGAGGTAGCCTTCCACCAGGTCCCACCAGGCGTCCTTCAGGGCACGCGAGACCTTGGCATAGCCGTACCCCGGCAGGTCCACGATCAGGCACTGCTCGTTCACCGTGTAAAAGTTGATGGTGCGGGTCCGGCCGGGCGTGGAGCTGGTGTGTGCCAGGTTCCGGCGCGAGAGCAGCCGGTTGATCATGGACGACTTTCCGACGTTGGACCGACCGGCGAAGGCGATCTCAGGCCAGGGGCCCCTCGGGAACTGGTCCGGCCGCCCCGCGCTCAAAAGAAACTCCGCCGTCTGCACGCGCATGTCACCTCCTCGCCTTGAACCACGCGAATCGCCAGAGGCCAGAGGCCAGAGGGATGACGGAGGCAGACATGCCTCCTCTCTCCATCCGGGCGCCAGCGGGTCGCGACTCTGCTGATAGCATGATCCCCGAGGTGCGTCAACATGGGGGCCCGGATGAGACTGGGAAGCGTTGTGACACGTCGGATTGGGCTTGACCGCGTTTCTCCCTGCGTGCTAGAAGGTACGGGCCCGCACTCGCGGAGCCGCCGCAGACCCGCCTGCCCCTCCAACCGGACCCGGTGGACGACCGCAGGGCATCCGATCTGTCCCCTTGATACCCATGGCGAGGACGGGCTGTGGGGCTGACGCACGCGGCGGAGGCATCGGCCGTCCCACCTGAAGAGGAGCCCCATGGCTACCATCGCTGTGCTGCCCGGTGACGGCATCGGTCCGGAGGTCACGCGCGAGGCAGTGAAGGTTCTCCGCGCGATCGCCGAGCGTTTCCATCTGACACTGGAGTTCCAGGAGGCGCCCATCGGCGGGGGCGCCTACGATGCCGTGGGCACGCCCCTCCCCGATCAGACTCTCGCCGTCTGCCGGCAGGCCGATGCCATCCTGTTTGGCGCGGTGGGCGGTCCGCGCTGGGACACCCTGCCACGCAAGGTGCGCCCGGAGCAGGGGATCTTGACCCTCCGCAAGGCGTTCGATCTGTATGCGAACCTCCGTCCTGCGAGGCTCTTTTCCGCCCTGGCAGACGCCTCGACCCTGAAGCGGGAAGTCATCGAAGGCGTGGACATCCTGGTGGTCCGGGAGCTGACGGGGGGCCTGTACTTCGGTCAGCCCAAAGGCATCCAGACGGGACCCGAGGGTGAGCGGGGGGTGGACACCCTGATCTATACGCGGCCGGAGATCGAGCGGATCGCAAAGGTCGCCTTCGAGGCGGCCCGGCGGCGGCGCAAGCACCTCACCTCCGTGGACAAGGCCAATGTCCTGGCCAGCTCGGAACTCTGGCGGCGCATCGTGACCGAGGTCGGCGTGGCCTTCCCCGAGGTTCGCCTGGACCACATGTACGTGGACAGCGCCTCCATGCAACTGGTGCGGCAGCCCAAGGCCTTCGACGTGATCGTGGCCGAGAACACCTTCGGGGACATCCTGAGCGATGAGGCCGCCATGCTCACCGGCTCCATCGGCCTCCTGCCCTCGGCGAGCCTGGGCAACGGCGTGGGCCTGTACGAGCCCATCCACGGGAGCGCGCCGGACATCGCCGGGCAGGACAAGGCCAACCCCATCGCGGCCATCCTCTCGGCCGCCATGCTGCTGGAGTACTCGCTGAAGGCCGGGGCGGCCGCGGCCGCCATCGAATTCGCCGTGAGCCGCGTGCTGGACCGGGGTTACCGGACGCCGGACATCCAGCAGCCCGGGACACAGATCGTCGGGACTCGCCGGATGGGCGATCTCATCACCGAGGCGGTCCTCCCCGGCTGAGCGTCGGCGGATGCCGAGGGGCCGGACCCCTCTTCCCGGCCGATTGAGGTGCGGTCATGAAAGAACTGGCGACGGAGATCCTGGTCGAAGAGAGCGAAACCTACGCCCGCGTCATCTTCAACCGGCCCCACGTGCGCAACGCCATCACCAGCCGGATGTGGGGCGATCTGCCGAAGCTCGTGCGCCGCCTCCAGGGCCGTCGCACCGTTCGGGCCATCGTCCTGAGCGGCGCCGGCGGCAAGGCCTTCGCCTCGGGCGCCGACATCAGCGAGCTGCCCCGCTTCACCGACCCGAAGATGGCCCGCGCCTACGAGACCCTGGTCGTGCGCGCCCTGGACAGCCTGGTGCGGTGCCCGCTGCCGGTGGTCGCCATGATCCAGGGCTATGCCATGGGCGGGGGATGTCACATCGCGGCCGCCTGCGACCTGCGCATCGCCGGGGAGTCGGCACAGCTGGGCATCCCAGCGGCCAAGCTGGGCGCGGCCGTGAATCCCAGCGCAGCTGCCCGCCTCGTCAGCCTGGTGGGACCGGCCGTGGCCAAGGAGATCCTGTTCGGCGGGCAGCCCCTGGACGCCCGGCGAGCCCTCCAGGTGGGACTGGTCAATCATGTGGTGCCTGACGCCGAACTGGAAGGGTTCACCCTCTCCCTGGTGCGCCAGATCGGCGCCAATGCGCCGCTCACCATCCGCCACGCCAAGCAGGCGGTAAACTGGATCGCCATCGAGGGCCACCGGCGACCCCCTCGGGAGATCCAGCAGCACTTCGTCAAGGGCTTCAGCAGCCGGGATTTCAAGGAAGGCCTGGAGGCGTTTTTGACCCGACGCCCACCGAAATTCCAAGGACGCTGAGAGGAAGAGACATGGCCTACAGCGGTTTTGATCTCTCGGGAAAGGCGGCCTTCGTGACCGGCGCCAGCCGCGGCATCGGACGGGCTATCGCCCTGGGCCTGGCGGAGAGCGGCGCCGATCTTTTCCTGTGCAGCCGAACGCTGGCCGACCTGCAAGCCGTCGCGCGCGAGGTTCGCGCCCGCGGTCGGAAGGCCGAGGTCGCCGCCGTGGATGTCGGGTCCGTTGAATCCATCCAGGCGGGCGTGGGCGCGGCCCTCCGGACCTTCGGCCAGATTGACATCCTGGTGAACAATGCGGGAATCAACAAACCGTTGCCGGCCCTCGAGGTGACCGAGGACAACTTCAACGAACACGTAGCGGTGAACCTGAAGGGCCTCTTCTTCTGTGCCCAGGCGGTGGGCCGAACGATGGTCGCCCGCCGGACCGGAAAGATCATCAATATCAGTTCGACCCTCGGGATCGTGGGGGCGGCGCCCCGGTCGGTGTACAGCATGACCAAGGGCGGAGTCACCCTCCTCACGAAGGCGCTCGCCCTGGAATGGGCCCCCTTCAACGTCCACGTCAACGCCATCGGCCCCACGCTGATCCGCACGGACCTGACCCGGTTCGTTCAGGACGACCCCGTGGCCTATGACCGGATGCTGGCCAAGATCCCCCTGGGCCGCGCCGGCGAGGTGCAGGACGTGGTGGGCGCGGCGATCTACCTGGCCTCTCCGGCCTCGGACCTCGTCACCGGCCACCTCCTGATGGTGGATGGCGGCTGGACCGCGCAATGATTTCATGCCACGCTCCTCCTTCCGAATCCCGCAAGACTCTCTGAATTCGCGAAGGCGATGACCTTGGAGATCGGACTGCGCGGACGAGCCACCATGCGGGTCACCCACGACAAGACTGCCGAGGCCTGGGGCAGCGGCGACGTTCCGGTCTTCGGGACGCCCAGCCTGGTGGCCCTGCTGGAGACGGCCGCGGTGAACGCCGTGGCCGGATGTCTGGCCCCGGGCGAGACCACCGTGGGGACGTGGCTGGACGTGTCACACCTCGCCGCTACCCTCGTCGGCGTCGACGTCTCTGCCGAGGCCGAACTGGTGGCGATCGAAGGACGGAGGCTCACCTTCACCGTGGTCGCCCATGATCCCCAGAACAAGATCGGCGAGTGTCGCCATCACCGGATGATCGTCACCCGCGACCGGTTCCTGGCGAAGATCCAGGGCAAACAGTAGTCCGTGCAAAAGAAGCCGTCAGCCATTAGCGTAGGGGGTGACGCCTTCGTGGGAGCGACCTGGAGCGAGCTGCTGCCCTTGTTCGAGCGGGACCCGGAGACGAAGATGCTGGCGCTGTTCGGGGAGATCGGGACGAGCAACGAAGAGGACGCCGCCGCCCTCATCTCGCGGGGCATGGGCACGGCCGAGGGCAAGATCGCCGCCCTGCGCGAGGCCGGCGTTCACGTGGTCGAGCACCTGGGGGACATCGGCCCCGCCGCCCGCCGGATCCCGGAAGGCCTCTGATCGTGCGTCTGCTCATCTCCGTGGTGGCTTGACCCAGGATGCTGAAATGTGAAAGAATGACATTGGATGATGGAGCAAGCGAGGCGTTCCGCAGCGCTCGTTGAAGGGAGCAATCGTTGCGATACTCGGTGTTTCTTGAGCCGGTGAACGAGCCCGAATTTGAGGGGTATTATTACGCCCACATCCCGGCCCTAGACTTGACGACCCACGGCCAGGGCGTTGAAGGAGCGCTTGCGGCCGCCCAGGAACTTGTTGAAGGATGGGTTGCAGAGAAGCGGGCGCACGGCGAGCCTGTCCCGACCGAAGGGAAATCCTTGATCGCCCAGATCGAAGTCGCCGATGCCCTACTCCGCCCGTGAAGTCCTCGCGAAATTGCTCCGCGCAGGGTTCGTCGAGGTAAGGCAGGCGGGCAGCCATAAGATCCTTCGACATCCGGACGGCCGACAGACATACGTCGCAATGCACCCAGGCACTCTACCGACTGGGACGTTCCGCAAGATCCTCAAGCAGGCCCGCTTCACCGAGGAACAATTCCGCTCCCTGTAGCTCGGCACCCGGCATCGGAATGCCCTTCCACCATGCCGGCGCCATCATCTCGCGGGGCATGGGCACGGCCGAGGGGAAGATCGCCGCCCTGCGTGAGGCCGGGGTGCA
>METI01000143.1:0-1320 GCA_001771285.1 candidate division NC10 bacterium RIFCSPLOWO2_12_FULL_66_18 | reverse complement strand
CGCCGCATCCTCGACACTCTCCCCTGATCCGTCACTTCCCTCCATACCAGGCTATCAGCCCGCAACTGGAGGAGTCGGCACTTCTGAGCTGAAATGCCCCTCCGGAATATGCACGAAGATTCATATTCACGAACTGTCATGCAACGGGTATTATGATTCCCATGCGAAGGATCATCTCAATTCGTATCGATGAATCCCTATTGAAGGCTGTTGACGCTGCGGTGAAGCCAGAACGGCGGCGGCGTTCCGAAATTATTCAGGAAGCCTTGGAATTGTGGCTGAAACGCCGGGCCCTCGAAGAGAACGTCCGGCGGCATCGCGAGGGGTACAAGCGACATCCGGTCACGTCCGATGAGTTTGAACCCATCCTGAGGGCTCAGCGATGGCCGAAGTGAACCCTGGGGAGATTTGGCAGTTCAGTTTTCCAACACCGGATCGTCGGCGCCCTGTCCTGGTGCTCAGGGGGCCAGGAAGTCATCGGTCACCTTCACACCGTAACCGTCGCCCCCATAATCACTACAATTCGTGGCATTCCCTCGGAGGTGATGATCGGGCCGGAATCCGGCCTGAAGGCCACGTCGGCAATCAACCTGGACAACTTGGCTACGGTTACCAAGGCCGGTCTGCTGGCTTTCGTCGGCACCGTGTCGCCACAGATCTTTTCAGAGGTACGCGAGGCATTGCTTTTCGCCTTGGGCTTCAATTCCGCCTAGCAACGGTCTCGTCCAAGTGGCGAACCCTCACCAGGGGCCACCACCCCTTGGACGCAGCCGACCAACATCAGCCAAGCCGACTACATGATGGTGGAGCCTGCGAATTTTCTGCTTCTTGGTTTGACCCCACACAAAAAAGGCAAAAGGACTTCCTGACCCCATTCTTCTGAGAAGACCGCCATCTACTACGGCTGGTACTCGAATCGGACCCGAGGGTTCCGCAAGGCCCGTGGCTTACTGCCCCTGCCGGAGCCAGACGCGTCCACTCCCGACACCGACCGGGCGCCCCTGGCCCTCCGCCGAAGCTGGGCACGCCTGATCCGGAAGGTCTATGAGGTGGACGCCCTGCTCTGCCCCCGCTGTGGCGCGACCATGAAGGAGATTGCCGTCATCGACCAGGAAGAGGTCATCTACCGCATCCTGTCCCACCTGCACCTGCTGGCTCCAGGGGATGGCCCACGGGCCCCGCCCAGGAGCGATGCCGGTCCCAGGGAGCTGACGTACGAACCTATCAATGACGACCTCCCCTGGGCGGACCCAACGTAGCCGCGCGGCTGAGCGCCGTTCGGCTGAGTTCACGACAACGCCTTGGCTGAGTTCGGCGAAG
>METI01000142.1 GCA_001771285.1 candidate division NC10 bacterium RIFCSPLOWO2_12_FULL_66_18 | reverse complement strand
TTCAGGGCATTCAGGACCTCCGGCCGGTGCATCTGCACCAGCCCGACGTCATCCTCGGTCCAGGCCTTGATCAGCGTGAATTCCATGGCTCACAAGTGCTGCTGTTCTGCCGTGCTGCTGTGTTGCGGTTGAAACAACTCAACGGCAGCACCGCAGCACTTCCGCACGGCAGCACGCCGGTTAGAGTGTGGCGCCGCAGTTGCCGCAGAACCTGAATGCCTCGGGGATCCCCTTCGCCCCGCAGGCGGCGCAATCCCGGCGTGGGGGGCCCCATAGAAACTCCGGGGAGCCGCCCTCCGCCGCGCGCCGCCGCAGCCCAAGGTAGTCCACGGGCCGCTTCCCGCGAAACGCCTGGAAGCCCTCGTACACCTCGGGCGAACCCGAGTGGAGGCTCAGCCAGTCCCGGGCGTGGCCGGCCGTCAGGTGAAAAGAGAAATCTCGCCAGAAGTTCGTCTGTTGCTTGGTGTAGCGCATGCACTCGGGGAGCTTCTCGATCAGCTTCCCGGCCATGGCGTCCACGGCGGCGTCCAGCTCCGCATAGGGGACCACCTGGTTCACCAGGCCCCACTGGAGCGCCTGCGACGCATCGATCTCCTCGCACAGCCAGAGCATCTGCCGGGCCCGCCGGTCCCCCACCATGAGGGGGAGCCACTGGGTGGCCCCGCCCGCCGCCACGCTCCCCCGGGCCGTGCCCACCTGGCGGATCGTGACGTGGTCGGCGGCGATGGCCAGATCGCAGGCGATGTTGAACTCGTTGCCGCCCCCCACCACCAGGCCGTTCAGGCGCGCGATGGTCGGCTTCCCGATGTTCAGGAGACGATAGTGGGTGTCGATGAACGCGCCCATCCATTTCCAGTAATCGCGGGGCCGGGTGAGGAAGTACTCCTCCTGCTCCTTGAGGTCGGCCCCGGTGCTGAAGGCGCGATCGCCCGCCCCGGTGAGGACCACCACCGCGACGGCATCGTCCCACGAGGCGTCCTCGAAGGCCCGGCTCAGCTCCCGCAGCGTCTGGAAGTCGAGGCAGTTCAAGACCTCGGGCCGGTTGATGGTGACGGTCGCCCGCCACGCCGCCTTCTCGTAGCGGATCCGCTCGAACGCAAACGACTCGACCGGTTGGGCGGGTGGGTACACCATGGCTCTTTCCGCGTCCCTCGCCGTGTCAGAGCTTGCGCTTGTCCACCACCCGCTTCAGCTTCCCCCCCTCGCTCCGGGGGGCGCCGCCGGGCGACAACAGCGTCACGGTGGTGTTCAGGTTCAGCGCGCCGCGCAGCCGCTCGGCAATCCGCCGCCGCAGTTCGTGGACCGCGTGGTCGGCCTGGTGGGTCTCGTCCACCAGGATCTCGCCGCCGATCTGCCGGAAGAACTCCGGGCTGACCTCCACGCGCACCTCCAGCTCGTCCAGGGTCTTCTCGCGGGTGACCACCAGCTGGTAGTGCGGGCTCAACTCGGGGATGCGCATGAGAGCCGTCTCGATCTGCGAGGGGAAGACGTTCACCCCCCGGATGATCAGCATGTCATCGGTCCGCCCCACGATCCGGGACATGCGGACGCTGGTCCGCCCGCAACCGCAGGGGGACGCGTCCAGGGAGGCGAGGTCGCCCGTCCGGTAGCGGATCACGGGCAGGGCCTCTTTGGTCAGGCTGGTGAAGACCAGCTCGCCCCGGGTCCCGTGGGGCAGGACCTCCCCCGTGTTCGGGTCGATCACCTCCGGGTAGAAGTGGTCCTCGTAGACGTGCGCCCCGTTCTGGACCTCCACGCACTCGCAGGAGACCCCCGGCCCGATGACCTCGGTGAGGCCGTAGATGTTCACCGCCTTCAGGCAGAGCTTGGCCTCGATCTCCTTCCGCATCTCCTCCGTCCACGGCTCCGCGCCCAGGACCGCGGCCTTGAGGCCGAGGCTGGCGGCGTCGATGCCCATGGTCCGGATCGTCTCGGCGATGGTCAGGGCGTAGGAGGGGGTGCAGGTCAGGATCTTGGGCTTCAGATCCTGGATCAGGAGGATCTGGCGCTCGGTGTTGCCCCCGGAGACCGGGATGACCGTGAGGCCCAAGAGTTCCCCCCCGGCGTGGAAGCCCAGGCCCCCGGTGAAGAGGCCGTAGCCGTAGGCGTTCTGAAACGTGTCCCCCGGTTGGGCGCCGGCCGAGGCCAGGCAGCGGGCGCAAGTCTCCGCCCACATGCTGAGGTCCGCCCGGGTGTAGCCGGCGATGATCGGCTTGCCCGTCGTGCCCGACGAGGCGTGGATGCGGAGGACCTGGTTCATGGGCACCGCGAAGAGCCCGGTCGGGTAGGTCTCCCGGAAGTCCGCCTTCCGGGTGAACGGCAGCTTCCGGAGATCCTCCAGGGTCCGGATGTCGGCCGGCTTCACCCCGTGCTTGTCGAAGGCCTGCCGGTAGAAGGGCACGCGCTCGCACACGCGCCGCGCCGTCTGCTGGAGGCGCTCCAGTTGCAGCGCGCCGAGCCGCTCCCGCGGCATGGTTTCCATTTCGGGATTCCAGATCATCGTGCGACCCCCGGCATTCGCAGAGAAGCGGTCAAGATCGGGGGGCAACTCATGGAAGAGATCCCCAGACTTGGCTGCGATGCCCGTCTCCAGGAAGCTGGCACGCCGTGATTCCGGGGTGAACCCACAAGAGTGCAGATGAGGACCGCACTGGAATCCAGATGGAATCCAAAAAGGAGCGAAGCCGTCCGAATTCCGTGAGAAGTAGGCAGAATATATGGGTGACCAAATGGGGTGTCAAGGCAATTTGCCCAATCCAACCGGCCGTCGTGGCAGGACCGTTCACGGGAGATGGGATGCCGGTGTGGGCAAGGACGCAGAGGGCGGGATGAAAAGAGGTCAGGGCTGGATGGCGAACTCCAGGCCCAGGGCGCGGAGGCGCGCGGGAGTCGGGATGCCGTCTTTGGACCAGCCCCGCAGCTCGTAGTATTCCTCCAGCATCCGGTCCAGCTCCTCGGGAGGGCAGAAGGTGCCCTTGGAGGGACCGTCCGGGATGGGCTCGTGCTGGACCCGCCAGGGCAACGTGTCATCCTTCCGGGAGACGCCTTCTCGCACATTGAAGGCGCGCTCCAGGGCGCAGATCCGCTCGCCGATCCGGTCCAGCTCGGCGAGGTCGAGGTCCCACCCCGTGGCGGCGTTGATCATCCGGACGTAGCTCTCGTTGAGGTACATCCCGTACCCGCCCCGCTCCGACGTGAAGCGGCAGAGGACCAGGGAATCGTCCACGGCGGTGAAGTTCTGGCTGCGGATGGCCCAGGCGGCCTTGCCCTCGGGGTTCCGCCGATCGAAGTCGGGGGCGTACTGGGCCGTGGGCCGGGTGTCGTGGTGGCTGCCGCCCCGCGTCCCGGTGGCGTAGCCGATGCTCATCCCCTTCAGGGCCCGGGCGGAGTGGGCCGGCATCTCCAACCCTTTGACAGCGTGGAGGAACTTCCGCGCCTCGGGGTGGAGGCGCGCCGCCAGGCGGGCCGAGCCCTCGGCCAGGACGTCGCCGAAGCCCTCGCGCCGGGCGGTCATCTCCACCAGCCGGTGCACCGCCTGGTGCTTCCCCCAGCCCACGGGCACGCCCACCTCCCGCTCGGTCAGGAAGCCCCGCTCCAGGCATTCCAGGACGAAGGCGATCGTCACCCCCATGCTGATCGTATCCAACCCGAGCTGGTCGCACAGCTCCTCGGCCTTGATCAGCGAGGCGGGATCCAGGTTGCCCAGCATGGGGCCGAAGGCGTAGATAGTCTCGTACTCCGGCATCTTCCAGACGGTCCCGGCGTACTCCCCCGCCTTCACCTCGAAGGTCTTGCCGCAGGCCACCGGGCACTTGTTGCAGGTGGTGTCCTTCTTGTGGAACTCGGCCTTGTAGCGCTCGCCCCCGACCTGCTCGGCGTCGGGGGAATACTCGAACCGGTTGTTGAAGAAGCCCAGGCCGCCGATCGCGTTGATCCCCTTCACCAGGTTGGGCGTGCCGAAGACGTGGAGGTTGGAGGTCCCCTTCTTCAGCGCCTCCCGGGTCTCGTTCACCAGCGCCTTCAGGGCGTCGGGATCGGCGAACTGGGCCTTCCGGCTCCCGCGGACGACGACCGCCTTGACCTGCTTGGACCCCAGGACGGCCGCCAGGCCCCCCCGGGCGCCGAAGGCCTCGCGGTTCTTCCAGTAGTGGGCCAGGGCGGCGATGCGGACGCGCCGCTCGCCGGCGGGGCCGATGCTGACCACGTCGCTGTCCCAGCCCTCGCGGTCCAGGATGGTCTGGGCGGTCTGGAGCGTCGGCTTGCCCCAGAGATCTTTCGCGGGCGTGAGCTGGGCGCCATTCTCGTCCACCACGAGGTACATGGGCTGGGGCGCCGCACCCGTGATGACGATGGCGTCGAAGCCGGTGTGCCGCTGGGTCCCCGCAAAGCGGCCGCCGAACGTGGAGTCGAAGAACAGGCCGTTCAGGGGCGACTTGCCCGCCACGCAGTTCCGGTTGTTGCCCGGGATGACGCTGTCGGTGACGGGGCCGGTGGCGAAGACGACCAGGTTGCGGGGGTCGAAGGGGTCAATGCCCGGCGGGATGCGATCGTGGCAGAGCTTGGCCGCGAAGCCGTTCCCCCCCAGGTACGCCCGCGCGAAGGCGGGGTCATACTCTTCGATGCGCTGATCCCCGCTGGCCACGTCTACCGTCAGGATCTTGCCGCCATAACCAAACATGTCTTCCTCGCAACCCAGGGGAGGGAAACCGAAACGGTCACGTTCGCGCCCGGCGCCGCCGAATTGTCCCGCCTGGCTCCTGGGGACTACGCGGGGGCTGACCCCGACGGTCGGGTGGTCGCATGGCCCCGGGGCCCGGGAGCTGCGCCCTTCCTGTGCCGCCAAAAATCACCTTTTTCCCGGGGCGCTGTCAAGTATAAAGTCCCCGAAGCCATGGGGGGAATCACATAGGCGGCTGGAAAGCGTCCGTGGGCGGGCGGGTGACAAACCCGGCCGGTCAGGGGGTCAGGGGGCCCGTGGCTTCGTCGCGAG
>METI01000141.1 GCA_001771285.1 candidate division NC10 bacterium RIFCSPLOWO2_12_FULL_66_18 | reverse complement strand
CCCGACCTTGACAGGGTCACGCCCTCTGTGACCATAATCCCCGCGCTGAGGGGAACCTGTGGACCCGGCATGCAACTGACCAACGGACGTCTCGGCCGCCGAACTCTGGCGCCCTTCCGCCCAGAGCCCGCAGGGGCCCACCCGGTCGCTGCCTGCCCCCAGGCCTTCCTGCTCTTGATATCCGCTCGATGTGACCTCGACACTGCCGGACCCTTTGCCCGACCGCGCCCACGCGTCTGGTCGCTCCGGATAGCCCCGGGAATTCTTGCAACGGCATCGCCAAACGCGGTCTGAGATGGAACCGCTGCTGGCCTTGCGCGGTGTGAGCAAGCGATACGGCGGGGTGCAGGCACTAGCCGCCGTGGACCTCGACGTGCGCCCCGGTGAGGTGCACGCGCTGGTCGGCGAAAACGGCGCCGGCAAGTCCACCCTGCTCAAGATCCTGAGCGGGGCCGTGGTTCCGGATGCGGGTGACATCCGCTTCGCCGGGGCGCCGCTGCCGACCGGGTCGCCGCGCGCCAGCGAGGCCTGCGGGATCGCCACCATATATCAGGAGTTCAGCCTAGTCCCGGCCCTGACGGCCACCCAGAACATCTTCCTGGGCCACGAAGCCTCCGTTCCGGGGCGCGGGGCCGCGCGGCGGGCGGCCATGCGGGCGCGGGCCGCGGCGCTGCTGACGGAATTGCTGGGAGGAGCGGACACGGGGGGTACGATTGACCCCGAGCGGCCTGTCCGGGAGCTGTCGGTCCCGGAACGGCAGATGGTGGAGATCGCCCGCGCCCTCTCGCGGGAGTCCCGCCTCATCCTGATGGACGAGCCCAGCGCGACCCTCACGGAGCAGGAGACGGCCCGTCTCCACGCCACGATCCGCGGGCTGAAAGCGCGGGGCGTAAGCATCCTCTATATATCGCACCGGCTGGAAGAGGTCCTGGGCCTGGCGGACCGGGTGACCATGCTGCGGGATGGCCGCCTGGTAGAGACCCTGCCCGTCGCCGAAGCCACGCTGGATCGCCTGATCCGCGGAATGGTGGGACGGAGCATCAGCGAGCACTACCCCAAGGAGCCTGGCGAGCCGGGCGAACTCCTTCTCGAGATCCGGCCCGCCGAGGGGCTGCCGGTCCGGGTTCACGCGGGAGAGGTGGTTGGCCTGGCCGGCCTCGTGGGATCGGGGCGGACGGAACTGGTCCGGGCGGCCTTCGGCGCAGAGCGGTGGGCCGGCCTGACGCTCCGGTGGCGCGGCCGTCCCATCCGGCTGACCTCGCCGCGCGAGGCCATCGCCCTCGGGATCGGCATGGTCCCCGAGGACCGGCAGGGCCAGGGACTGGTGCCTGGGCTGGGCGTGGACGTCAACATCGCCCTGCCGAACCTGGACCAAGAAGCCGGCGGGTGGCTGCCGCCCGGCCGCCTGCGACACCTGGCCGCGCCGCTGATCCGGGATCTGCGCATCCGCCTGGCCGACCCCTCGCAGCCGGTCCGCAGCCTGAGCGGCGGGAACCAGCAGAAGGTGGTCCTGGCCAAGTGGCTGGCGCGGCAGGCGCGTCTACTGATCCTGGATGAGCCGACCCGGGGCATTGATGTCGGGGCCAAGCAGGAGATGTACAAGCTGATGAACCGGCTGGTCCGCGAGGGGAAAGGGGTGCTCCTGATCTCCTCGGACCTGCCGGAGGTGATCGCCATGAGCGACCGGTTGTACGTGATGCGCAGGCATCGGGTGGTGGCGGAGCCGTCGGGGAGCGCCAAGTCGCCCGAGGTGGTCATGGCGTACGCGACTGGCACAGAAGCATGAGCGTTCAGCGACCGGAGACGGCAGAGCCGCGTGCAGAGGTGCAGGGGAGCAGGGGGGCAGAGGTGCCGGGAACCACCGAACTATCGAGCAGCCGAACAGCCGAACGCTCTTCCTCGATGTTCCTCCCTGCGTGGCGGACCGCCGTCGCTCCGCTGGGCAAGCGGATCTGGCGGGAGTATGGATCGCTCCTGGGCCTGGTGCTGATCGGGGCGGCGCTGAGCCTCCTGTCCGACCGGTTCCTGACCACCTCGAACCTCATCAACGTGGCGCGGCAGGTCTCCATCAACGCGATCGTGGCGGCCGGGATGACAGTGGTGATCATCACCGGCGGTATTGACCTGTCGGTGGGCTCCACGATCGCGCTCGCCGGGTGCGCGGCCCTCCTCGTCGCCGGGCCCGCCGGGGACCTGGTGGGCATGATGGCGGGGATCGTGGTGGGCGGCCTGGTCGGCCTCCTGAACGGCGCCCTGGTCGCCTGGGGGCGGGTCCCGCCCTTCATCACCACGCTGGCGACCATGACGATCGTGCGGGGTGCCGCGCTGGTGCTTACCAACGGGGAACCGATCGTCAAGGCCCAGGGGGCGTACCTCTGGCTGGGTCAGGCCTCTATCGGTCCCCTGCCCGTGCCAATACTGCTGATGGTGATCGTCCTGCTCGGCACCCACTGGTTCCTGGCGCGAACGCGCTGGGGGATCTACGTGTATGCCGTGGGTGGCAACGCCGAGGCAGCCCGCCTGGTCGGCATCAGCCTGGCGGGGGTGCAGATCCTGGTGTATGTCCTGGGGGGTGTCCTGGCGGCCCTGGCCGGGTTGGTCCTGGCCGCCCGCCTCAGCTCGGCCCAGCCGAATACCGGGGTCGGCTTCGAGCTGGATGCCATCGCCGCCGTCGTGCTGGGCGGGACCAGCCTCATGGGTGGCGAAGGGGGAATCTGGGGGACGACGGTCGGCGCGTTCATCATCGGCATCTTGAACAACGGCTTCAATCTGCTCAACGTCAGCCCGTTCTACCAGTTGATCGCCAAGGGTGCGGTCATCGTGCTGGCGGTCCTGGTGGATCAGGTGCTCAAGGCCGGGGCAGCGTCCACTGGCGGAGAGCCCACGGCGCCTCACCCACAGTCGGTCGCGGACGCCGGCCCGGCCGGCGAGCGCCCGAGGGACGGATAACGCGCGAGTGTCACGAGGACCGGCCCCGCGGGGGCCTCAACAGCAGGACACACAAGGAGGAGCGACCATGGGCATCCGACGGTGGCGCACGGCAGGGATCGCGATCTTCGCAGTGGGGCTCCTGGCGGTATGGGCCTCCGGCAGCCAGGCAGCCATGAAGATCGGCTTCTCGGTATCAACCCAGGTGAACCCCTTCTACAAGGCCATGGCCGATGGGGTGCGGGACCAGGCCAAGGCCGAAGGCATGGAGGTCACTGTCCTGAACGCCGAGGACAAGCTGGAGAAGCAGATCGCCGACGTCGAGGACCTGATCCAGAAGAAGATCGACGTCCTGATCATCAATGCCACTCACGACGGGGCGGCGGCGGTCCTGAACAAGGCGGCGGATGCCGGCATCCCGGTCATCACGCTGCAGCGGGGCGTGCCGGGGGCCAAGGTGGTGTCGCACATCGGCACCGACAACGTGGTGATCGGCCGCGAGGGCGCCGAATGGGTCGCCAAGAAACTGAACGGCAAGGGAAATGTGGTCGTGATGGAGGGCATCCCGGGCGCCGCCTCGTCCGAGGATCGGAAGAAGGGGTCCGCCGAGGTCTGGCCGAAGTACCCCGGGATCAAGATCGTGGCCCAACAGAGCGGGAAGTACGACCGGGCGGTCGCCCTCGGGGTGATGGAGAACATCCTCCAGGCCCAGCCACAGATTGATGCGGTGTTCTGCTTCAACGACGAGATGGCCATGGGGGTGCTGGCCGCCGTGAAGGCGGCGAAGCGGACCGGCATCCCGATCACCGGCATGGACGCTAACAAGGATGCCCGGGAAGCCGTGGCGAAGGGCGAACTGGCCATGACCATCGCCCTGCCGCCCTACGACATCGGCAAGACGGGCGTGCTCCACGCGAAGTGGCTCCAGTCCAAGGAGAAGCCGGTGCCCGCCCGCTTCGTCATGCCGGTGAGCTTCATCACCAAGTAGCCTGCATCGAATTGCATGCGACCGGCCCGGCCCTCGCACGAGGGCCGGGCCGTTTCGTCATGCGTCGCAGATACACTGCCCGGATTCGAAGAGCATTTTTGAGGAGGACCCATGCAGCGCATCGGCTTCATCGGACTCGGCCTGATGGGGCAGCCCATGTCGCGGCGCCTGCTGGAGGCCGGGCACCAATTAACCGTGTGGAACCGGACCCCGGAAAAGGCCAAGGCCCTGCTGGCTGCGGGAGCGGCCTGGCGGGCCTCCCCCGAGGCCGTGGCCCAGGCGTCGGATGTCGTGATCACCATGGTCACGGACTCGGCGGCATCCGAGGAGGTGATCTGCGGGCCCGGCGGCGTCCTGGAGGGCACCCGCCCGGGCCTGATCCTGATCGACATGGCCAGCATCGCGCCCGAGATGTCCCGCTCCATCGCTGCGCGGGCCAGGGCTAAGGAGGTTGCGATGCTGGACGCCCCCGTCACCGGCGCCCCCAGGCTGGCCGCCGATGGCACGTTGGGGATCATGGTGGGGGGGCCGAAGGAAACCTTCGAGGCCTGTATGTCCATCTTCGAGAAAATGGCAGTGAAGATCGTCTACGCCGGCGGGAACGGGATGGGGACCACGCTGAAGCTGGTGAACAACCTCATCCTGGGCGTGGCCATCGAGGCGGCGGCCGAGGCGCTGGTGCTGGCGACCAAGGCCGGGCTCGACCCGCAATCCGTCATCGAGATCACATCCGTTGGCGGCGGCCGCACCGGCGCCATGGAGACCCGCGGACCCCGGATGGTCCGGCGGGATTTCACCCCGCACTTCTCCGCCAACAACATGTACAAGGATCTCTCGACGGCGCTGAAGCTGGCCGAGGAGTGCGGCGTCTCCCTGCCGGCCGCCAGCATCTCGCGCGAGATCCTGCGGGCGGCCCGGTCCCAGGGCAAGGGTGATCAGGACTCGTGCGTCGTCCTGACCGTGCTGGAGGCGATGGCGAACACGATCGTGCAGTTGAAGGTGTGAAATCTGCGGATTGAGCCGTGGGTGAGGATCTCTCAGGTTCGAAGGTTTACCCAGCGCCGCTCCCGGGCGGCCACCTCGACGGTGTCAAT
>METI01000140.1 GCA_001771285.1 candidate division NC10 bacterium RIFCSPLOWO2_12_FULL_66_18 | reverse complement strand
TCGGGTGCAGGGGAAACCCGTTGCGCCCTTCGATGCAGAGGGTGAGGTCCGTCCCGGCCTTCGTGGTCGCCCGGACCGCCTTCGCACGGGTAAACCGATCGGCCCACTCTTCAGAACAGGCTCGGATTTGCTCCAGATCCTCCGGGCGGAGCTGTCGGGTCAGGTCCTCTTCCGTCACCTCCGGCATGGTGAAAACGCGGGCGCCGGCCGCGTTCGCCTCCACCCGAGCCCGCGTGTGCCCCAGGGACACACGCTCCACCACCACTGCGATGGCGTCGGCATGCTTCATGGCCCCCGCAATGGCCCGGGGGGGCTCATCCCCGGCGATCTTGAGCGGGGTCATCATCCCGATGCTCGCCCGGGCCCCCAGCGCCTCCGCTGCCTGGCGCATGGCGCCCGCGATCCGGAGCTGCGGCGGGCGATCGTCGGAGACAATCAGCACTTCCTCGCCCGGGCGCACCCGCATGCAGTGCTGGATGATGAAGGCCGCACCTCGCTCGATCTCCTGATCCCCCATCCTTGCCTCCCGCGTCCCCTGGCCGCCCCTGCTGTATGGCCCGTCAGATGACGAAGACCTCGTCCCGAGCCTCCGGCTTTGATAGGATGCCGTTTCCGGTGGGCGTGATCACCAGGTTCTCCTCGGAATTGAAGAACCCGAAGCTCGTGACGTAGTTCGGGTTGCAGGCGAAGATCATCCCGGGCTCCAGTACAATGGACTCGCCCAGGGCCAGGGACGGATACTCCGTACTCTCCAGCCCGACGCCGTGTCCGATCCGGCCGACCTTCTGGGTCTGCATGTTGCGGCGGCCCAGCTCTTCCAGGCAGACCTTCATGGCATCCTCAGCCCGGTTCCCCGGGCGCAGGGCTGCGAAACACTTCCGCTGGACCTCCAGCATGGTCCGGTACATGTCCAGTTGCTGCCGCGATGGAGACCCCACGATGGCCATGCGGGTGACGTCAGAACAGTAGCCCTTTACCTCGATCCCTGTGTCCACCGTGAGCGTGTCCCCCTTCTGGAGCCGCCGGTCCGTGGCACAGGAGATCTTGCCTCGACTGAAGTCGGTCCCGGAGGCGATGGCCAGGAACGTGATGGCTTCTGCCCCTTCGTCCATGAGATTCGTGCGGAGGATCCGGGCCACCTCGCGTTCTGTCATTCCCTCCTTGAGTGCGGGGAAGGTCCGCTCCATGGCCCGGGCGGTCATCTCACAGGCCGTCCGGCAGAGCGGGACCTCCGCAGGGGATTTCACCACGCGAAGGGCCAACAGCAACTCAGCGGCATCCACGAACTTGGCGCGGGGGAGCCGACGCTGGAGATCGAGGAAGTCGTTATAACTTAATTCCAGGTACTGCTCCCGACCCAGCTCCGCCCCGATGCGCGCGTTGGCCAGACCTAGCTCAGTGAGGGTAGCCGCCAACACCTCGTTGTGCTGAAAGAGGCTGTAGGTCCGGACATCTTCGATCCAGGTGGCCTGCCGCACAAAGCCCTCCTCGAAGGGCATCACGATGGCGACCGGCCTCCCAGCGAGCGGAAGGATGAACAGGTAGGGGCGGATCTTATCAATGGGATTCTGCTGGGACCGGTGCCCCGTGAAGTAGATGTAGTTCCGCTCCTCTGTCACCAAGAGTGCGTCTATCCCCTGCGCCCGCATGAGCTGCCGAGCACGTTCCCAGCGCTGAGCGTACTCGGCCTGCGGAAAGTCAGCATAGAAGGCTCGGTCGTCCATAATACGGTCTCCTTTTGCGCACGTGGCGAGTCATTCAGCGGACCGCTACGGTGTCGGTCCGGAGCAGGCCCAGGTGATGGAGGGGCTTCTCGAAGCGGGCCTGCAGTTCCTCATTCGTGAGGGGGGCCAAGGGCAATCGTCCGGTCCCTACGGGCCGCCCCACGAGGGCATGGGCCTGCTTCAGCGGCCCAGGGTGGTTTGGCCCTCGAGTGGCAAAGATCAGCGGCAGCAGGTCGAAGAAATGTTCTCGCGCCCTTGTCACTTCGCCTCGCGCAAGAGCGTCATAAATGGCCACGCAGATTGCCGGGGCCAGGTTGGAAATCGCCATGATCGCGCCAGGTGATCCGAGCAACACGTCCGGGTAGAGCAGGTCATCATCCCCGGCCAGGATGCTGAGCCGGCCGGCTGTGGCCGCCAGCTTTTCCGCGACCCGGCCCATGTCCCGGTCGCACTCCTTCATTCCAACCACGGGCTCCAATGTGATCAGTCGGACCAAGAGGTCCACTCCGATATTGATCCCGGTCCGGCCGGGGTTGTTGTATGCAAGGATGGGAAGCCCGACCTCCGCCACGCGGGCGAAGTGGGCATAGAGTCCGTCGAGGGAGGGATGAACGTAATAGGGCGTGAGGACCAGGGCGGCCATCGCGCCGGCCTGCTTCGCCGCCCGGGTCGTCGCGACCGCTGAGGCCGTATCCGGGGCCAGGACGCCGGCCATCACCGGCACCTGCCCTCCCACGGCCTCCAGGACGGCGTCCAAGACTCGCCGTCTCTCCGTGTCGGTCAGGGTTACGTACTCGCCCGAGCCGCCGGTCGTCATCAGGCCATGAATGCCGGCCGACAGCTGGTAGTCCACTAAGCCCTTGATCGTGGGAAGATCTAACTCTCCACTGGTGGTAAATGGCGTCACGAGTGCGGTGAAGATTCCCTGGGGGCGATACTGGCTCATGCCGTCTCCTTTCCTCGCTCCGTCAGAAACAGCGCGCGAAGCGACGTCAACCGCTCGGTGAGGACGATCAACACCACGGCCAGGCCAATCAGCATGGCCGAGACGGCCGCCAGGGTGGAGCCGAATCCCTGCTCCACCCGCGAGTACATCCGGACCGGCAGAGTGATGTGCCGCGGCGTGGCCAGAAAGATGGAGACCGTGACGTTGTCGAATGAGACGATGAAGCTGAATACCGCCGCCGCGAGAAGCCCCGTGGAGATCAGGGGGACGGTGATGCGAACGAACGCCGTGAGCGGCGGGGCACCCAGGCTCCTGGCGGCCAGCTCCAGGGATCGGTCGAAGCCGGCCAGGCTTGCGGCGATCAGCCGCACCGCGTAGGGAGTTGCCACGATCACGTGGCCCACGATCAGGCTGGACGTGCCCACACCGATTCCCAGGATGCTCAGCCATTGGAGCAACCCAACCCCGATCAGGAGCGGAGGAAGAATCAGTGGGGACATGATGAGGGCATTGAGCGCCGCCCGCCCGGGGAACCGGTAGCGCACCAACGCCAGGGCCACCAGGCCGCCCAAGACCGTGCTGAACCCGGCCGTGGCGGAGGCCACCGTCAGGCTGTACCAGAACGACTCGACGTAATCCCGGCTCCGCAAGGCCTCGCCGAACCAATGCAAGGAGAAGCCCTCAGGGGGGAAGACCATGTACTGCGTGCTGCCGAAGGCGCTGGCGAAGACCAACAGGATGGGGCTGAGGAGCATCGCCAGGACGAGCCACGTGAAGACGCGGAGCATGCGGGAACCTCACGCTATTGGAAAACGATGCCGAACCGGCCCCTCTCCAGGAGCCGATTGTAGACGAGCATCAGCCCCGTGGTGATGACCAGGAGCACGAACCCAATGGCCGCTCCCAGCGGCCAGTTCAGAATCAGCAAGAACTGCTCCCAAACCATGTAGGCCATCACCTTCACCCGCGGCCCACCCAGGACCGTGGGCGTCACAAACGCACTCGCACTGAGGCAGAAGACGATCATGGAGCCGGCCAGAACTCCCGGCAGGCTGAGTGGGAGCGTGATCCGCCAGAAGGTCCGGACCCGACCCGCCCCCAGGTTATTGGCCGCCAGGCGCAGGGTGGGGTCGATGTTCTGGAGGGAGGACAGGAGCGCCAGGACCATGAATGGGAAGTAGACATGGGCCATCCCGATGATGACGGCCAATTCAGTATACATGAGACGCAGCGGCGTCTCGATCAGACCCGCTCGCAGCAACAGGAAGTTCAGCACCCCCCGGCTTCCAAAGACCACCACCCATCCAAAGGCCCGGACGATCAGGCTCACCATCAGGGGAGCGATGATGAGCAGCAAGAGGTAGGCCTGGGCTCGGCCCGAGGACAGGCGGACGTAGTAGGCCACCGGGTATCCGACCACGAGTGTCACGAGCGTCACCAGGCAGGCCAGCCACATCGTTCGGAAGAGGACCCCGAGGTAAAAGCTGTCCCCCAGGGCCTTGGCGTAGTTGGCCACAGTGAACTCGGTCGGGCCGCCCCCGCGGGGATCGAAGGTCGTGAAGCTGGTGACCAGCAGGACCGCCAGAGGCAGGACCAGACAGGCCATGTAGAGCAGGATGACCGGCGCGGCCAGAAGCCACGGAACGAGGGCGCCGCGTCCT
This sequence comes from candidate division NC10 bacterium RIFCSPLOWO2_12_FULL_66_18, assembly GCA_001771285.1. Lineage (GTDB taxonomy): Bacteria > Methylomirabilota > Methylomirabilia > Methylomirabilales > 2-02-FULL-66-22 > 2-02-FULL-66-22. Next base: position 731 of record METI01000140.1, on the reverse strand, counting down.
CCGGAAGCGCCTGGCAAGGGGGATTGCATTTAGGTTCTCAGGGGTTCGACGCGGGTGATGACCATGGTATGACGCTGCGGGTAACCGCCGCCTCATCCCTGTCAAGGCTCCGGCGGCGCCGGCGCCGCCGGAGCCTTGCCGCGAGACCTACTTCGACTCGACCTCCTTGTTCCAGCGCTCAGTCCACTGGGCGCGGGAGTCGTTGACTATCTTCCAGTTGGGGTGGATGACGCGGTCCACCGCCTCACCGTAGATCACCTTCTTCGCCGTGTCGGGATCCAGGCGGACCTTCACGTTGAGTGGACCGTATCCCACGAACTTGGCGTTGAACTCCTGCTGGTCCTGGGCAATCATCATGTTGACGAATTCCTGGGCCAGGCGCTCGTTGGGCGCGCCCTTGACGACGTTGGCCGTCGCGTGCAGGGAGACCGCCCCTTCCTTCGGCATCGCCATCGCCACCGGAACGCCGGTGCCTGCCATGTTGGCGATCCGCTCAACCCCCCAGGTGCCGATCCATGCCTCGCCCTGCTGAACGAGGGCCGGGGTGTCGTTGACCTTGTCGAACGTGATCACGTGGGCGACCAGGGTCTTGATCTTGTTCAGCCCGGGGGTGATGTCCTGCTCCGAGCCCCCCAGGATCTTGTTCACGGCCAGGACGAAGTTCAGCCCGTTGCCGTTCGTGATGGAGTGGATGAGGACGTGCCCCTTGTATCTGGGGTCCCAGACATCCA
>METI01000139.1 GCA_001771285.1 candidate division NC10 bacterium RIFCSPLOWO2_12_FULL_66_18 | reverse complement strand
AGCCCGACAAGAAGTTCTGCGGGACGTGTGGCACCCGCCTGATCGCGATCGCGCAGACTTCGAAATTCGAAATTCGAAATTTGGAGATGGGGTCCCCACCGCGCCTTGATGGGGGTGCGGAAGTGTGTTAGGCTGCACCGCGATGACGACCCTCCTCATCGGGCTGTACGTGGCCTGTGAACTCATCTCCAACGTCACCGCGGGCAAGCCGGTCGCCATCGGCGGCATCGTCGTTCCCGCGGCGGTGTTCCTGTACGCCCTGACATTCACCCTCATTGACCTGATCAACGAGCGCCTGGGGAAGACGGGGGCGCGGCAGGTGGTGGCGACCGCGTTCGCGGCCAACCTGCTCCTGGCCGGGTACGTCCAGTTCGCCATCTGGCTCCCGGCGGCTCCTTTCTACCGGGATGCGGGCGCCTTCGCAGGGGTCCTCGGCAGCACGCCCCGCATCGTCTTTGCCTCCCTGGTGGCATACCTGGTGAGCTCCCTGGTGGACACGGAGATCTTCGCCTGGTGGCGCGCGCACGTCGGGGGGCCGAAGTGGATCCGCGTCCTCACCAGCAATACCGTCTCGACGCTGGTGGACAGCATCCTGTTCATCAGCATCGCTTTCGCCGGGGTCCTGCCCGTGTGGACCCTGATCCGGGGGCAGTATCTGGTGAAGATGGGGGTCACCGTGGTGAGCCTGCCGCTGATCTATGCGACCCGCGGCCCCGATGAGGTGGCAGAGCAGCAGGCGTAGGAAGAAGAAGCGGTCGAGCGTTCGACCGTTCGGTGGTTCGGTTGTTCCTGGTTTCCGAGAACCACCGAACACCCGAATCCCGCAGGGCGGGAAACAACCGAACGCGTGTAGCCGAGATGCCTAATTCGCTGACGACAGTTCACGAAGACAACCCGGCCCTGGCCCGGGTCCTGGAAGGGCTCACCCCGGAGCAAGAGGCCGCCGTCACCCACGGCGAGGGGCCGCTGCTCATCGTTGCCGGTGCCGGCACGGGGAAGACCACGGTCATCACGCGCCGGATCGCCTCCCTGGTCGCTGCCAAGCGGGCCCGCCCGTCCGAGATCCTCGCCCTCACCTTCACCGACAAGGCCGCCGAGCAGATGGAGGGTCGCGTGGACCTTCTGGTCCCCTATGGCTTCGCCGATATGTGGATCAGCACGTTCCACGCCTTCGGCGATCGGGTGCTGCGGGACGAAGGGCTGGTGCTCCCGCTCCGCACCGATTTTCGGGTACTGACCCGACCCGAGCAGGTGGTCTTCCTCCGGGAGCACCTGTTCAGGCTGCCGCTCCTGCGCCTGCGCCCGCTGGGGGACCCGACGAAGCATCTCCAGGCGCTGGTCACGCTGTTCAGCCGGGCCAAGGACGAGGCGGTGACGCCGGAGGAGTATCTGGCGTTCGCGGCCGAGCTGGCCGAGCGGGCCAAGGCATCGCCGGAGGATGCGGCGCTGCGGGAGGAGGCGGGGCTCCAGCACGAGATGGCGGCGTGCTATGGCGAGTATCAGCGACTGCTGGGGGAGCGGGGCCTGGTGGACTTCGGCGACCAGGTGTTCCTCTGCCTCCGGCTCTTCCGGGAGCATCCCCTGATCCTCCAGAAGTACCGCGAGCGATTCCGGTACATCCTGGTGGACGAGTTCCAGGACACCAACCACACGCAGTGGGAACTGGTGAAGCTGCTGGCGGGTCCGGAGGCCAACGTCACGGTCGTGGGGGACGACGACCAGAGTATTTACAAGTTCCGGGGCGCGGCCATCAGCAATATCCTGGGATTCACGGCCGCCTATCCGGAAGCCCGGCGAATCGTCCTGCGGGACAACTTCCGCTCCAGCCAGGGAATCCTGGACGCCGCCTACCGCCTCGTCCGCCACAACGACCCGGACCGGCTGGAGGTGCGGGAGGGGATTGACAAGCGCCTCGTCGCCACCGAGCCAGAGGGCCCCCCGCCGCGTCACCTGCATTACGACACTGCCTCCAGCGAGGCGGACGGCGTGGCCCGCCTGATCGCAAGCCGGGTGGAGGCCGGCGACTGGGCCTACCGGGACGTGGCCATCCTCGTCCGCACCAAGCGGGACGCCGACCCGTTCCTGCGGGCGATGAACCTGCAGGGCATCGCCTGGCGGTTCAGCGGCAACCAGGGGCTCTACGCGCGGCCCGAGGTCCGGCTGCTCATCGCCTTCCTGCGGGTGGTGGCCGATCCCGAGGACACCGTGAGCCTCTATTTCCTGGCCGGGTCCGAGCTGTACGAGATGGACGACTGGCAGCTCGCCCAGTGCGCCAGCGCGGCGAAGCGCGCGAATCGCTCCCTGCGCTGGATCTTCGAGAACCTCGACAGCACGCCGGCCCTGGGCGACCTCGACCTCACGTTCCTGGCGACGGTCGAGCGGCTCGTAAAGGATCTGAAGGAGTACGTGGCGCTCTCGCGAGAGCGATCCACCGGCGAGATCCTGTATCAGTTCCTCATGCGGAGCGGCCTGCTCAAGCGCCTGACCGCCGCCGGCACGCCCGCCGCCGACGCCCGCGTGGGAAACATCGCGCGCTTCTTCGAGATCGTCCATCGGTTCGCCGACGTCGCCGCGCCGCCGGCGGGGGTCCCCCAGTTCATCCAGCACCTGGACCTGCTCATGGAGGGCGGCGACGATCCCGCGGCGGTGGAGGCGGACGAGGATGCCGACGCCGTTCACGTCCTCACCGTCCACAAGGCCAAGGGGCTCGAGTTCCCCGTGGTCTTCCTGGTGAGCCTGGTGGCCGATCGCTTCCCCTCCCGTGGACGGCGGGAGCCCCTGGCCCTGCCCGACGGGCTGCTCCACGACATCCTGCTGGGCGGGGACTTTCACCTGCAGGAGGAGCGGCGCCTCTTCTACGTGGGCATGACGCGGGCCAGGCGCGAGCTGTTCCTCACCAGCGCGCGCGATTACGGCGGCGCCCGCGCCAAGAAGGTGAGCCGGCTCGTCCTGGAAGCCCTGGATCTGCCGCCGTCGGAGCCCCCGCCGTACAAGGCCTCGGCCCTGGAGGCGATCCGGCGCCATGCCCCCTCGGTGGAGGAGAGCGCGGACGCGCTTCGGGCCGTCCCGGATGACGAAATCCTCCCCCTCAGCCATTACCAGGTGGACGACTACCTGACCTGCCCGCTGAAATACAAGTACATCCACATCCTGCGGGTGCCGATCCGGGAGCATCACTCGGTGGTCTACGGGAAGGCGCTGCACGAGGCCATCTCCTTCTACCTGCGGCGCAAACTCGCCCAGGCCCAGTCCGCCCCCCGCCTTGAAGGCGGGGTCACCGAGGCAGAGGTTCTCGAGGCCTTCGAGGCGGCCTGGCAGAGCGTGGGATTCCTGACGCGCGAGCACGAGGACCTGCGCCTGGAAGCGGGGCGGGCCGTCCTGCGACGCTTCGTGACCGAGGAGGAGCAGACGGGGACGATCCCGACGGCGGTGGAACGACCGTTCACCTTCCTGCTGGAGACGACCAAGGTGATCGGCCGCTGGGACCGCCTGGACGAGCGGGACGGGCGCGTTGCCATCATTGATTACAAGTCGTCGGCTGTCCGTGACCGGAAGGAAGCCGACCGGAAGGCCCGGGAGAGTCTGCAACTCGCCATCTATGCCCTGGCCTATGCCCAGATGACCGGCCGCATCCCGGATGCCGTGGAGCTGCACTTCCTGGAGTCGGGGCTGGTGGGCAGCGCCCGGAAGACCACCGCGGACCTCGAGGAGACCCGGGACACGATCGGGAAGGTTGCCTGCGGGATCCGCGCCCGGGATTTCACCGCGACGCCCGGCTATCTGCAGTGCAGCTACTGCGCCTTCCGGGAGATCTGCCCGAGCACGGCGTACCGGGAGGCGGAGTAGGTAGGTTCGAGGGAAAGAGTCGGGCGACCTTTCGGGAAATGGAAGACACGGGGAGTGGGAGACGGCAGCAGGCAGACGGCAGAGGGGCCACGGGGCGGGGACCCGGCCCAATTTCGAAATCGAATTTCGAATTTGATCAATCCGCAATCCGAAATCCGCAATCGGAAATCCGTGGAGGAGGGGGTCATGCCGGTTCGGGTGATCATTCAACGGTGGGTCCGGTACGGCCGCGAGACAGAGCTGCGTGCCGCGCTGGAGCAGATGCGACTACAGGCCCTGAACCAGCCCGGGTACATCAGCGGGGAGACCCTTCGCTGCCCGAGCGACCCGTCGCTCTGGGTGGTGATCAGCACCTGGGAAACCATGGCGGATTGGCAGCGCTGGGCCCAAGGAGGTGACCGCGCGGAGTTCGAAACCCGGATCGCCCACCTGGTTGCGGCGCCCACGCAAGTCCTGGGCCTGGAATCCATCGCCATTGATCGCGCGCCTCGCGCCGGCCTGGACCTGAAGCCGGAGATCCTCGGGGGCACCTAAACGGTGAAACGTTCGATGGGTCGGCAGTTCGGTGGTTCGGTCGTACTTCTAGGGGTGGTGTCTGACTCTGACGAAGCGCTCCGCATCCGAATGAACCACCGAACCACCGAACGCTCGAACTGCCGAACGCTCTTCGTTACACTTGTGAGTGAGGGGGAGGCGAGTGCCGTCAACGCTGCGCATCGGCATTGACGTGGACGACGTGCTGGCGGAGTCGCTGCCCGGATACCTGGAGGCGTTCCGGCGGCGGTTCGGCCACGATGTCAAGCTCGAAGACGCGGCCTGGGAGCTCTTTCGCCGGTATCCGGAGATCTCGGCCACGCAGATGTGGGGGTTCTTCAGCGAGCTGGAGGCGAGCGATTTTCTGGCGACCCGCCCGGTCTATCCCGAGGCGGCGAATGCGATGCGGACCCTGGCGGCCGAGGGCCATCGGCTGTTCGTGGTCACGGGTCGTCTGAGCCAGCACCAGGAGCACACCCGCCGGTTGCTCCAGCGGGCGGGGCTCCTGGAACTGTTCGAGGAGCTGGTGCACCGGGACGGCGAGCCCTCGGCCGAGTACAAGCCGCGCATCGTTCGAGAGCTGAAGCTGGATCTCCTGATCGAAGACGAACTGCACGTTGCGCTGGCCGCGGCCGACGTCCCGATCCCGGTCCTGCTCTTCGATCGCCCCTGGAACCGGGCCGATCTGTCGCCAGGCATCACGCGGGTGACGGATTGGGATCAGGTGCTCCGGCTGATCGCCGCCCAGGCGGCCGCCCGTTCCTCGTGACTGACATGCAGGCTGAAGACAACCACCAAACGCAAAACCTCTATTTTAACCACAGATTTCGCAGATTGCGCAGATAATTGCCGTATGATTTGGGTTGTTGAATCTGCGAAATCTGCGTAATCTGCGGTTAAAGATTTGATCGGGCTCTTCTGCTGGATGCTGGGAGGGAAAGGCGATGCGCAAAGTCACCCTGGAGACGGCTGCGTTCGTCGTGCCTGCGCCGGTGATCCTGCTCTCCTGCGTCGGTGCGGACGGATCCGCGAACATCATGGGATTGGCCTGGGCCGGCGTGGCGTGTGCCACGCCGCCCATGGTCAGCGTGGCCATCCGGCCGGGGCGCCTGTCCTATGACCTCATCCGGGAGTCGGGAGAGTTCGTCCTGAACATCCCGCCGGCGTCGCTGCTCCGGGCTGTGGACTTTTGCGGCATGGTCTCGGGGCGGGACGTGAACAAGTTCATCGAGGCGCGCCTCACCCCGATGGCCGGCCTGAAGGTGCGGGCGCCGTTGATCCGGGAGTGCCCGGTCAACCTGGAGTGCGTGACCCGCCAATCCCTGGTGCTCGGATCCCACGTGCTCTTTCTGGCGGAGGTGGTGGCCCTGCATGCGGACGAGGAGGTGGTGGAGGAGGGGGAGGTCGTCGTGGGGCGGGTGGCGCCACTCGCCTATGACCCGTTCGGCGGGGATTACTGGAGCCTGAAGGAGGTCGTGGCCCACCACGGCTTCAGTGAGGGGACCATGCCGGGCCGGGCGGAGACGGGTCCGGCCACACCCTGAGGGGGGACGATGCAGGAGAACTTGCCACCCGATACGTTGAACGAGATTGGGGTGCTGAAGCGGCGCGAGATCGAGGCGCGCATTCTCGCCCCCCTGATCAATGCGTTTGCGGCGGAGTTCGGCCGCGAGCGGGTCATCGAGATTGCGAAACGCGTGATCGTGGAGATCGCCCGCCAGCAGGGGAAGGCGCTGGCCGACCAACTGGGGGGCAACAGCCTGGGCCACTTCGTCCATGGCAAGGATCCCTGGGTGAAGGGCGACGCTCTGCAGATCGAGGTGCTGCAGGTCACCGAGACGACCTACCACTTCAACGTGACCCGGTGCCGGTACGCGGAGACGTACCGGGCGCTGGGCATCCCCGAGTTGGGCGCGGTGCTGTCCTGCGGCCGGGATTACGCCTTGGGCGACGGGTTCAACCCGGACCTGAAGCTCACCCGCACCCAGACGATCATGGAGGGTGCCCCGTTCTGCGACTTCCGCTACCGTATGGAGGCCCCATCGGATCAGAAGTAACCGCAGATTTCACAGATTTCGCAGATTGCTCCGGACGATCTTTTCCGACAATCTGCGTAATCTGCGTAATCTGTGGTTTCTTTGGGGGTGTTCTTCGGTCTGCGGGAGATCGTGCATGAAGTGTCGCACCGAGTATCTGACCTTCAAGCGGAATTCGACGGGCAGCGAGCCAAGCGCGTCATCCTGGACGAGGTGGCCGCCGGCGTTCCGGAGGCGCTCGGGCCGAGCCGGTGAGCGCCGGCTCTTGATTTGACAGGCCAGTTGGGTCGGACGTACTATCCGGCGGCCCTGGACGGAGATCATTCCACGGACGAGTAAAAGGGAGGACACCATGCAGAGGCGGGTTGGGCTTTCGACGCTGGCGGTTCTGCTGGGGGTGGTCATCTTGGCTGGCGCCGCCGGGGCGGCCTGGCAGCCGGACAAGCCCATCGAGTTCATCGCACCCTCGGGGCCGGGCGGGGGCTGGGACCGAACGGCCCGAGGGGCCCAGAAAGTCCTCACCGAGGAGAAGCTAGTTCCGCAACCGATCGTGGTGAACAACGTGGCCGGCGGCAGCGGGGCCGTGGCCATCAGTCAGGTCATGGCCAAGCGCAAGGGAGACGCCCACCTGCTGCTGGCCATGTCCCCGGCGCTCACCTTCACCCTGGCGTTGGGTCGGGCCAAGGATCCCGCCACCGGCAAGAATCTCACCTTTCGGGACATTACGCCAATCGCGGCCGTGGCCACCGACTATGGGGCCATCGTGGTCCGGAAGGATTCCCCATACAGGGGGTTGAAGGACCTGCTGGAGGCGTACAGGGCCAATCCCGCCGCTGTCTCCGTGGCGGGCGGCTCCGCCGTGGGCAGTCAGGACCACGTGAAGTTCGCCAAGGTGGTGAAGGCCGCGGGGCTGGATGCGACCAAGGTCAAGTACGTGCCGTTCCAGGGAGGTGGGGAGGCGTTGGCCTCGCTCTTGGGCGGGCACACGGTTGCCGCCGCGCCGGATATCTCGGAGATTGCGGGGCAGGTGGAGGCGGGGCAGATCCGTATTCTCGCGGTGCTCTCCGATCAGCGCCTGGGCGGGGTGTTCAAGGACGCACCCACTGCCAAAGAGCAGGGGGTCAACACCAACTACATCCTCTGGCGGGGATTCTATGCCGCGCCGGGCCTCACCAAGGAGCAGGCGGATTACTGGCGCGAGACCCTCGGCAAGATGGTGAAGACCCCCTCGTGGAAGAAGCTGGCGGCGGACAGCGGCTGGTTCGAGCTGTTCACGGCCGGCGAGGAGTTTAGCAAGTTTCTGGACGAGGACCTCACCTTCGCCTCGACGCTGCTGAAGGAGCTGGGTCTGCTCAAGTAGAGGAGGGAATCGGAGATCAGGGACCGGACACCCAGAGGGTGCCGGGGAGACGTCCCCGGTCCCTGACCCCCAGCCCACGTGGCAACCCCCGAATGGCCGAACGCTCGCACGATACCATCGCGGCGATCCTGATCGCCGCCGTTTGTCTTGCCTACCTCCGGGGGGCACAGGGATTTCAGGCGCCGCTGGTGGCCGATCCCCTGGGCCCCTCGGCCTTTCCGACGATCTTGGGCTGGGCCGGGTTGATCCTGGCGGCGGCCCAGATCGTTCTCGTCTGGTCGGGTCGGCAAGCCGCCGAGGCGGGCTCCGCCTCCCTCCGCCGCTTTCGCACTCCCCTCCTGCTGTTTGGCTTGCTCGTCGGCTACGCGCTCGTCCTGGAGCCGGCGGGCTACCTGCCGGCCACCGTTGCGTTCGTCCTGATCAGCCTGCTGATGCTCGGAGAGCCGGTCTGGCGCGGGTGCCTTGTGGCCGCCGGGTTTAGCGCCGGCTTCTACTACGTTTTCGTCAAGGTCCTGAAGATTAACCTTCCCATCGGAACCCTCTTCCGCGGCTGGTGAGCCGCTCGGGGCGAGAACGCGCCCATGGCTGAGGTCTTCTCCAGCCTGGCGTACGGCTTCAGCGTGGCCCTGACACCCGCCAACCTGATCTGGGCCATGGTGGGATCCGTCATCGGGACCCTCATCGGCGTCCTGCCCGGCATCGGCCCCGTGAGCGGCATCGCCATCCTCATCCCCGTCATCTACGGGATGAACCCGGCCTCGGCCATGATCATGCTCACGGCGATGTACTACGGGACCATGTACGGCGGGTCCACGACCTCCATCCTGGTCAACGTCCCAGGCGAGGCCTCGTCGGTGGTCACCACGCTGGACGGGTACCAGATGGCCCGGCAGGGGCGGGCGGGCGCCGCCCTGGCCATCGCCGCCATCGGCTCCTTCGTGTCCGGAACGCTCAGCATCCTGGGCCTGATGCTCTTCGCGGTCCCCCTCACGACCCTGGCGCTGAAATTCGGGCCGGCGGAGTATTTCGGCCTGATGCTCCTCGGCCTCTCCAGCGTGACCAGCCTGGCGGGGAAGTCTCTGGTCAAGGCCCTCCTGTCCATGATCTTCGGGTTGATGATCGCCACCATCGGCGTGGACCTGTCCACGGGGATCGCCCGCTACACCTTCGAGGTGCCGCAACTGCTGGACGGGATCGGCTTTCTGGTGGTGGCCATCGGCCTGTTCGCCGTTTCCGAGGTCCTCCTGGCCATAGAGGAGCTGGGCCAGGCCAGGCGAGAACCCATCCCGCTCGGCCGGGTCTGGCTTTCGTGGAGGGAGTTCGCGGCGAGTTGGTGGGCCATGATCCGGGGAACCGTGATCGGGTTCTACATCGGGGTCCTGCCCGCGGCCGGGGCGACCATCGCCTCGTTCATATCCTATGACGTGGAGAAGCGGTTGGCCAAGGATCCGAGCACCTTCGGCAAGGGAGACATCCGGGGGGTGGCGGCGCCGGAGTCGGCCAACAACGCCGCGGCCGTCGGGAACATGGTGCCCCTCATGACGCTGGGCATCCCCGGGTCCTCTACCACGGCCATCATGCTGGGAGCCCTGATGATGCTGGGGGTGCAGCCGGGGCCCCTCATGTACCAGAAGAACCCCGACGTCTTCTGGGGCCTGATCGCCAGCATGTACATCGGCAACACCATGCTCTTGATCCTGAACCTGCCCCTGGTCGGCCTCTGGGTGAAGATCCTGGCCATCCCGGAGCGGATCCTGTACCCCCTGATCCTGGCCGTGTCGGTGATCGGGGTGTACGGCGTCTCGAGCAGCACCACGGATCTCCTGCTGGCCTGTGGCTTCGGCCTGCTGGGGTATTACATGCGCAAACACGATTACCCGCTGGCGCCCGCGGTCCTGGGGGTGGTCCTGGGGGGCCTCATGGAGCAGTCGCTGCGCCAGGCCCTGGTCCTCTCGGACGGGAGTTACTGGATCCTCCTCCAGCGGCCCATCTCCCTGGTCCTCGTGGTCCTCTCGGTCGTCTCCCTGGTCTCTCCCTACCTGATCGTGGCCTTCCGCAAGTTCCAGGGCGAGCCCCAGTTCTAGCCCTGATTCGATTTTTTCGATTGGGTCCGTGACCATCCCGACCATGTGGCGTGTCGGGTATACGCCAGCGATCAGGAAAATCCTGCGGAGGGGGGAGGGTGGGGGAAGTTGACGTAAGCAACAACGTATTTGCGCAAAGCCGAAGGGATTCCCGTGAGGCGAACCGTGGGGCGCGGCGCTTGACATTGCGACAGGACCGGAGGTAGGCTCAGCCCGCTTCGGCGGTTTCCGGTTGCGGCAGGGGGAGGGTGATCGCGTGAGCCCACCCGGGAACGAAAAGCAGGTAGACGCCAGCGCCCTGGACCCGACTCTGGACCTCAGCCCCGCCTCCCTACACCCAAAGAGTCACCGGCCTAAGCTCCTCGACCATAGGGACGCGCAAACAATCATGATCTGCACGCACGTCTTGAATCGGGCACGGGCAGCCGTCCGGAGTCCGGCCGACCGCCCCCTGACGGCGGTTAGACGCGCGAGAGACAATCCATCTCCTCTGTGGTACAATATCTAAGGAGGTGTGACATGATACGGACGGTGGAAGCTCTGATCGATGAACGCGGCAACGTGCGTCTGCTTGAGCCGGTGCAATTGACTTCGGCACGTCGGGCGATCGTTGTGATTCTTGAAGACTCGCCCGACCTCGGCATCGATGAAACTGCGCTCTTGACTGAGCAGGCCTTGGCGGAGGACTGGAACAGGCCGGAGGAGGATGCGGCTTGGTCCCACTTGCAGCCGGTGCGGTAGTACTCGTCCCATTTCCTTTCTCCGACCTCTCCCAGGCGAAGCTTCGGCCTGCGGTCATCCTGGCCGACGCTGGTCGCGGCGACTGGATTCTCTGCCAGATCACAAGCAATCCGTACGGGGATCCCCGGGTGATTGAGTTGTCAGATCGGAGCTTCCGCGAGGGATCCCTCCGCGTCACGAGCTACGCGCGCCCCGGGAAACTATTCACGGCCAACCACAATCTGATCGTCGGGCGCGTCGGGGCTCTCCAGGATGATGTCCTCGCTGAGATCGTCCGAAGAGTTACCGGTATCCTCGGCCCGACCCAGGCGAGATAGATCCCATGTTCCCATTCTCCGTCTAGTGCGTCTAACTTCGGCTTGCACCTGACGGGGGCGGGTGTTTGGTACTCGATCAGAGCCAGTTCAGAGCGGGTAGCCGCCCCCACAGGTGAAGCCGGATCCGTTGGCGGCAACCCGCGAGCCAATGTCTTATATCGGCCAGACCCGGCGATTCACCGGCTGGAGTGAAGCCCCGCTAGGAGGCGTAGTATGGTTGGCCTTTCATTCGTCGACGCGGTGATGCAGTGATGGATCGGCGAACGTTCATCGGCCGTGTTGCGGGGGGCCTCCTCGCCGCGCCGCTCGCTGCGCGCGCGCAACAAGTGGGGAAGGTCTATCGCATCGGGATTCTGGAGACGATACCCGCGGCACGGAACGCCGCCAATTTCGACGCCCTGCGCAAGGGGCTGCGGGACCTCGGCTACGTCGAAGGGCGAAACCTGGTCATCGAATATCGGTCGGCGGATGGTCGCGCCGAGCGGTTCCCGGACCTCGCGTCCGAACTGGTTCGTCTCAAGGTCGACCTGATCGTGACCAGGGGGACGCCAGCCGCCAGGGCGGCCAAAAACGCGACCGGAACAATTCCAGTGGTTATGGCGACGATGGGCGACCCGCATGCCATCGTGGCGAGCTTCGCGCACCCGGGTGGCAATATTACGGGGGTGACTACCTTCAGCACCGAGTTGATAGGGAAACGGATTGAACTCCTCAAAGAGCTGGTTCCGAGTCTCTCGCGAGTTGCGTTGCTTCACAATATGGGCAATCCGGCTGCCCCACCCGAATGGGAAGAGACAAAGACGGCGGCGCGCTCCCTGGGTCTCCAGGCTGAGCTTCTTGACGTGCGGAGCCAGGACGACCTAGGCCGCGCATTCGAACTGGCAGTCCGACGGCATGTCGACGCGCTTCTCATCGGGGCAGACGGTCTCACCCAAATGCATCAACAAACGATCGTTGACTTGGTGGCCCGCAATAGACTGCCTGCCGCCTATCCGGCCCGCGAGTTCGTCGAGGCCGGGGGATTGATGGCCTACGCGGTGAGCTATCCCGACCTTTATTTCCGGTTCGCAAGCTTCGTCGACAAGATCTTCAAGGGCGCGAAGCCCGGTGACCTGCCCATCGAGCAGCCGACCAAGTTCGAGCTCGTGATCAACCTGAAGACCGTCAAGGCACTCGGCCTCACGATCCCGCCATCGGTGTTGCTGCGGGTGGATAAGGTTATTCAGTGATCGAACGTTCCCGTTTGTTCGCCGCTATCGCGCTGCTCGCCGCAGTCGCCGATTAACCTGATTCATCGAACGACTGCTTTGGAGAAGACCGGCCGGCTGGTTTGGGTCGAATGCAGACGCTCCATGGAGCCCTCGCCGCAAGGTCTCACCATTACTTCTACCTGACCAACGGATTCATCGCTGCCACACTAACCCTGCGCTCGACCGGACGGGCTGGCGCGCGGCTTCTCATTGGCCGGCGTCGGCGCGGCCCGCCGGTTAGCTTGTTACGTTCCATCGGCTCCTCTTAGAATGCCAGCCGTGGCCTTCTTGGGGGTGATGGCGGCCAGTCGGTCCGAGCACGCTCGGCATATGGACGTCGTTGACCCGGAGGGCCGGCGCCAGGGCTTCGCGGTGGAGCAGGGAGCGCGCCTGGATCTGTTCGACCGGACGAGCAACCGGACGGGCTACGGAGTCCGCCGACCCGACGGGTCTTGGGACATCCGTAACCCGAACAGTGCAGTTAGACCGCAAAGCACCTGCCCGCCGCTCCGCTCTGCCTGCCCGCGCTGACTCGGCAGGCGGGGCAGGCGGGCGCGAAGCACGCAAAGGAACTGCCCGTATTCACAGTGCGGATCCGGAAAAACTTGGAGACGCGCCCCCGAAGGTTTTCGGTCGGGAAGCTCCTCTGAAGCAATGAAGGTTGGCGAGCCTTGGCGGCCTTGTCCCGCCGTTGGCGGGATTGGGGGTGAAATTTTTGGGTTTGACAAGGATGGCTCTCCGCCTGCTCCGCCACGGCGGGCAGGCCGCCTCGGTGTGATCTACCCTGGTCAGCCTGGCCGGATTATCCTCCAACCGCGCCGGCGGTGACTCCGCGGCCACCCGTAACTCCACGTAAGTACAGTCAGCTCCAACGACATCTGGCCTATTCCCAACTTTCGAGAACCTGATTCCACGTCACACACGCCGCCCCCTTGTGATTTTGTGCTTGACGCGGGTCGGCCGGGCGGATATTTTAGGTCAACCTAAACAAATCTTTTGGTGTATCCATGTTCAGCCAGGCGATGCAGGATTACCTCAAGGCGATCTACAAGCTGCAAGAACAGGGCGGCGTGGTGTCCACCTCCGCCCTGGCCGAGGCCATGGGAGTGGCTGCGGCCTCCGCCACGGGCATGGTCAAGAAGTTCGCCAGTCTCAGGCTGGTCCGGCACCACCCATACCAGGGGGTCGTCCTGAGCAAGGCGGGTGAGAAGATGGCCCTGGAGGTGATCCGGCATCACCGGCTCCTGGAACTCTATCTGGCGGAGGCACTGGGCTACACCTGGGACAAGGTCCACGAGGAGGCCGAGCGGCTGGAGCACGTCATCTCGGAGGAGTTCGAGGAGAAGATCTTCGAGGCCCTGGGCCGTCCCACCCGGGACCCGCACGGCGATCCGATCCCGGCCAAGGACGGGACGCTGGTGGTGGCGGAGCACGACCGCCTCTCGGACCTGGAGCCGGGGGCCATGGCCGTCATCCGGCAGGTGAGCGACAGCGACGCCGAGATGCTCCGGTACCTTGGCACTCGCGGCCTGGTGCCGGATGCGGCCGTCGAGGTCCTGGACAAGGCGCCCTTCAATGGCCCGCTCACGGTGAAGACGGGCGAGACCGCGCACGTCCTGGGGCGCGAGGTTGCCTCCCATATCCGGGTGGAGGCGCGCGCCGCCGATGAGGCATAGGGGGAGGGAATCATGTCTGAGCTGAGCCGGCGACAGTTTCTGAGGTGGGGCCTTCCAGGTGTGGCGAGCCTGGCGGGTGCGGCCGCCCTGGCGACGCGCGACGCCCCCGCGGGCGGGCCATCCGCAACCAGTGCGAGCCGGCACGAGGAGCACCCGGGCATGCCGGGGGCGGGTAAGATCCCCGATCTGCATCCGCCCGGCAGCGGGAAGCAGGTGGACCCGATGCTTTTCCTAACGCACTTCGACTGGGGGATGACGAGTCGGCTGGCGGACGGCCGGACCCAGCGGGAGTGGACGCTGACCGCCCTGGAACGGGAGATCGTCGTGGCGCCCGGGGTGACGTTCCCGGCGTGGACCTACAACGGCTCTGTCCCGGCCCCGACCTTGCGCTGCCGGGTAGGGGACGTGGTGCGAGTCAAGTTTGCCAACGAGGCGAGCCACACGCACTCTATCCACTTCCATGGCATCCACCCGGCGAACATGGACGGTGTGTTGGAGCAGGTCCCGCCCGGCGGGACGTACACCTACGAGTTCGTCGCGGACCCCTTCGGCGTCTTCCTCTACCACTGTCATACCATGCCCCTGACCCAGCATATCCACAAGGGCCTCTACGGGGCGTTCATTGTGGACCCGCCCAAGCCGCGACCACCGGCCCGCGAGTTCGTGATGGTCATGAACGGCTTCGACACCGACATGGACGGCGGGAACGAGTTCTACACGGTGAATGGCATCGCCAACTACTACGTGGATCACCCCATCCCGTTACGCGTGAACGAACCGGTTCGGATCTACCTGGTGAACCTCCTGGAGTTTGACATGATCAACTCGTTCCACCTCCATGCCAACATGTTCCGGTACTATCCCACCGGGACCGACCTGGAGCGCTACGAGTACACTGACACCGTCATGCTCGCCCAGGGCCAGCGGGGCGTCATGGAGTTCACCTACAAGTTGCCCGGGCGGTACATGTTCCACGCGCATAAGACGGAGTTTGCCGAGCTGGGGTGGAACGGGTTCTTCGAGGTCCTGCCGGCCGAGGCGAAGGCCTAGGAGAGGGTCATGGCACGCGTCGAAGGCGAGGTTTTGCCGGGCGGGGCGGCGAGCGGCCACCCAGCGAGGCTGCTACTCCTCGGGCTGCTTCCCCTGGTGCTCCTGGCTGGGTTGGTCTGGCTGTTCCTTGCGAAGGGGACCGATCTAGTCGGGACGTCAGGGGCGCCGCCGGATGCCCTGCTCAAGCTCCAGATCGAACGGGTGACCTTCGCCTCCCACCAGATCTTGGCCACGGTCCGAAACGTCGGACCGGTGGAGGCTACGGTGGCCCAGGTGATGGTGAACGAGGCCCTGTGGCAGTTCTCGGTGAGCCCCGAGCCCACCATTCCACGCCTTGCGACGGCCACAGTGGCGATCCCCTACCCGTGGGTCAAGGGCGATCCCGTCGAGGTAAAGGTGGTGACGTCGAACGGCTTGACGTTCACCCGCAACATCGAGGTGGCCACCGAGACCCCGAGGCCCGGGGCGGCGGCCTTCGGCCTGTTCGCTCTCCTCGGAACCTACGTGGGGGTGATCCCGGTCTTCCTGGGTCTGCTTTGGTTCCCGTTCCTGCGCCGGGTGCAGGAGCGATGGTTTGACTTCTTCCTCAGCCTGACCGCCGGTCTCCTGGTGTTCCTGGGGGTGGACGCGCTGGCCGAGGCGTTCGAGGTGGCGGGCCGGCTGGGTGGCCCGTTCAAGGGCGTGGCGCTGATCGTCCTGGGACTGGCGGGGAGCTTCCTGGCCCTCGTGGCCATCGGGCGACAGTTGAGGGGGCGCGACCGCGAGGGGGCGCGGGCCCGTCTCGCCCTGGCGTACTTCGTCGCGGTGGGGATCGGCCTGCACAATTTGGGAGAAGGCCTGGCCATCGGGGCCGCCTATGCCTTGGGCGAGGTGGCCCTGGGCGCATTCCTGGTCCTGGGATTCACGATCCATAACACGACCGAGGGCCTGGCCATCGTCGCCCCGGTGACGCGGGACACCGCCCGCCTGGGCCACCTGGCGCTCCTCGGGCTGGTGGCCGGGGGACCGACGATCGTCGGCACCTGGATCGGCGCGTTCACGTACTCCGAACCCTGGGCCCTCCTCTTCCTGAGCGTAGGCGCGGGGGCGATCTTCCAGGTGGTCTACGAGATTGCGCGATTCCGCGCGGCTGACGGCAGCGTGTTGGCCGGCCTGGCCAGGCCCCGCAACCTCTTGGGCCTGCTGGCAGGTTTTCTGATCATGTACGCCACCGGCTTTCTCGTGGCGAGATAACACCGGATCTCCTGATCGGAGAGGGACATGGCGAATGGCGTGGCAGCACAAGAGATGGCGGGTATCGCGAGGGGGATTGGCCGGCGGCGTCCCGTAGTGCTCCTCGGGGCGGCTGCGGCGGTCCTGGCGGCTGCGGCCGTCGTCCTGGGGATGGCGCATGGATTGCCGGCGCTCAACGGGGGGCGGACCGTTGAGATCGCCCTCGTGGCCAAGAACCTGAAGTTTAACGACACCAACCCACCCCTGGAGGTCCGGCGTGGCGACAGCTTGCGCCTCGTCGTTCGGAATGCCGAACCTACCGGCATCACCCATGACGTAATTATCTCTGGGCCAGGCGGCCTGAGGACCACGCCCATCGTTCCGGGGGAAACCCAGGTGCTGACCTTCAAGCCGTCCCACGCCGGTGTCTATCACTACTCCTGCTCGCTCCACCCCGGCCTCATGGACGGACGCCTGATCGTCCGGCCGTAGCCCAGCAATCCCTCGACGTTTCTCCGTTCCGGCCAAGGCCGGAGCCCTGACCTGCGAGGTCGCATGGACCGAGACGCTGCGTCTGTTCCCGATTCCAAACCCTCCGCATCTTCCCCCGGTCCCCGATCGGGCGACGCGTGGACCGTCGCCGCCGCGACCGAGGTGCTGCAGGGCAAGAGCCGCGAGGCCTGGTACCGCCGGCTCTGGCCCTTCCTCGGGCCGGCCTTCATCGCCTGCGTGGCCTACGTGGATCCGGGCAACTTCGCCACCAACATCCAGGGCGGGGCCCAGTTCGGCTATATGCTCCTCTGGGTGATCACGGCCAGCAACCTGATGGCCATGCTGGTGCAGTCCCTGTCGGCGAAGCTGGGAATCGCGACCGGAATGAACCTGGCCGAGATGTGCCGGGAGCAGTTCCCGCGCGGGATCGTCTGGACCATGTGGGTCCTGATGGAGCTTGTCGCCATGGCCACGGACCTGGCGGAGTTTCTGGGGGCCGCCTTGGGGTTCAACCTGCTGTTCGGGATGCCGCTCTTCGCCGCGGGGCTGCTCACCGGGGCCACGACGTTCGCCATCCTGGCCCTGGAGCGGCGCGGCTTCCGTCTCTTGGAGGCGGTGATCAGCGTGCTGGTGGGCGTGATCGCCATCTGCTACATCATCGAGACCATCCTCGACCGCCCCGACTGGGGAAAGATCGCGTACCACGCGGTGGTCCCCCATTTCGGGGGGACGGAAAGCGTCCTGCTGGCGACCGGCATCCTGGGCGCCACGGTCATGCCCCACGTCGTCTTCCTGCACTCCGCCCTCATGCAGGGGCGCATCGTGACCCGGGATCCGGGGGAGTTGCGCCGCCTGTTCCGGTTCGAATGCGTGGACGTCACGCTGGCCATGGGGCTGGCCGGGTTGGTGAACGGGGCGATGCTGATCATGGCCGCGGCCACCTTCTTCGAAAAGGGCCTGACCACGGTGGGAACCATCGAGGAGGCCCATCGGACGCTCACCCCGCTCCTCGGCCCGGCATCCGGCTGGGTCTTTGCCATCTCCCTCCTGGCATCCGGACTCTCCTCGTCCACGGTGGGGACCATGTCCGGCCAGGTCATCATGCAAGGGTTCCTCCACCGGCAAATCCCCATTTGGGTCCGGCGGCTGGTGACGATGCTGCCGGCGCTCGTGGTGATCGGGATCGGCCTGGAGCCCACCCGAACCCTGGTCCTCAGCCAGGTGGTGCTGAGCTTCGGCCTGCCCTTTGCCCTGGTGCCGCTGCTCCTCTTCACTGCGCGCGCAGACCTGATGGGGGTCCTGGTCAACAGACGGTCCACGACGGTGGTCGCCTGTCTGGTGACGTTCCTCATCATTGCGTTGAATATCTTTCTTCTCTATGACATCCTCCTGGGTGGAGGTTGACTCCCGTGATCCGACGGATCCTGGTCCCGCTGGATGGTTCGGTCCTGGCCGAGTCGGTCCTCCCGGCGGCCGCGGCCCTGGCCGAGGGGTTCGGGGCCCGGGTGACCCTGCTCCACATCGTCGAGGAGCGCCCTCCCGGCACGATCCATGGCCAGCCCCACCTCACGGACGCCGACCGGGCGCAGGCCTACCTCGAGGAGGTGGCGCGCCGGCCGCTGTTCCGGGATCGGGTCGTGGACGTGCACGTTCATCTTCCGCAGGCGGGGGACGTAGCGGAGTCGGTGGTGGACCATGCGCGGGAGCTGGGGGCGGACCTGGTGGTCCTCTCGACCCACGGCAAGAGCGGCCTGCGGGGCTTCCTGTTCGGCAGCATCGCCATGCGCGCCCTCCAACGGGGAACGACCCCCATCCTCCTGGTCAACCCGACGGCCGCAGGGGAGGCGCCGCCTTTTGTGTGCCGAAAGATCCTGGTGCCCCTGGATGGGACTGCGGCCCACGAGCCCGCCCTGGGGGTCGCCTCGACGCTAGGGCGCGCGTGGCGGGCCGCCCTGCACCTGGAGATCGTGGTTCCGACCGTGGGCACCCTCTCGGGTGACGAGGTGGTGACAGGAGTATTGATGCCCACGGCCAAGCGGGCGCTGCTGGACCTGGCGGAGCGGGGGGCGCAGGAATACGTCCGGCGGCGGGCGGAAACGCTCACGGCCGAGGGCGTCCCCACGACCAGCCATGTCAGCCGCGGGGAAACGGCGACATCGCTGGTGGATGCGGCGAATAGGGTGGGCGCGGACCTGGTGGTCATGGCCAGCCACGCCAAAGGCGCCCTGGACGCTTTCTGGTCCGGCAGCCTGACGCCCAAGGTGATCGAGAAACTCGGGCGTCCGCTCCTCCTGGTTCGGGCGAAGGAAGACGCGGACCGGTGATGGCGATCGGCCTGAGGTGAGGGAATCATTCAGTGCGGGGTGGCTCACCAGCGAGTCCACCCCGTTTTCGTTTGGGCTCAGGGATCGATGCAAGGGGCGATGGTGAAAGGGAGGGGGAGATGAACCAGGGTGCGGTCTTGCTGGAGCGCGACGGACCGCTGGCACGGATCACGCTCGACCGGCCTGAGAAGCTGAACGCCATGAACCTGGCGTGGATTCAGGAACTCGATGCTGCGGTGAGCAGAGTGGCTGCCGAACCTAACGTGCGGGTGGTGGTGGTGCGGGGTGCCGGTCGAGCGTTCTGCGCTGGCTTGGACCTGGATATGCTCGCCCATGAAGGGATGCCGCCTGACTTCTATCCAATCCAGGAACGTGCCTTCCGCGGGCTCGAAGCGATGAACAAGATCACGGTCGCGGTTCTCCACGGCTATTGCCTTGGAGGCGGACTCCAACTTGCCATCGCTTGCGACATCCGCATCTCCAGCACGAATTGCCGCGTCGGCCTGCCGGCCATCAACGAGGGCCTGGTCCCTGGAATGGCCCCCTTCCGCCTGCCGCGGTTGATCGGGCTTGGGCCGGCCCGCCGGTTGATCCTCTCCGGCGAGGTGATCGGGCCGGAGGAGGCATTGCGTCTGGGATTGGTTGATCATATCGTACCCGCCGACAACTTTGAGGCTGGACTCACCGAGGTGCTTCAGCAGTATCTTGCGGCGCCGGCTACGGCGGCAGTCGCCTCAAAACGAGTGATGAGGCAGGCCTTTGACGCTCCTTTTGAGGCGGTCTACCAGGAGTCACAGCAGTTGTTGGCGAGTTGCCTGGCATCACCGGAAGTCGAGGCCGCCAAGAAAGCGTGGAGAGAGCGTCAGGCCAGGCAGGGCTAGTCTTACCGACCCTGGCACGGTACGCACGGAAGAGCCGGCCGACACGCCCAGGTCTTGTTACCACTCTCCGAGCATCGATGGATGTTGACACCTGAATCCAGAATCGATACAATATCTGTAATACGAGTTCGGCTTCGATGGAGGCCCTATGGGAATACTAACGATCTCGCCGAAGTTCCAAGTCGTCATTCCAAAGCCGATCCGAGAGAAGCTCAGCCTGTCTCCAGGGCAAAAGATCTACGCGATCGTGTATGAGGATCGGATCGAACTCATTCCCTTTCGCCCCATCAAGGAGATGCGTGGCTTTTTGAAAGGCATTGACACCACTGTCAAACGAGAGGCCGATCGGCCATGAACCTCGTCGACTCGAGCGCCTGGCTTGAATACTTTGCGAACGGCCCAAACGCGTCTGTTTTCTCCCCTGCGATCGAGCGAATCGATGAGCTTCTCGTTCCGTCGCTTACGCTCTACGAGGTCTTCAAACGGATCCTGCAGCAGCGTGATGAAGGCCACGCCTTGCAAGCTGTGGCTGCAATGCAGCAAGGCACGGTTGTTGACCTCGATACCCGCATTGCCTTGAGTGCTGCCCGGATTAGCTACGAGAACAAACTGCCAATGGCAGATAGCGTCATCCTGGCCACTGCCCGCGCGTATGGGGCGATGGTGTGGACGCAAGACGCCGACTTCAAGGGTCTGCCGGACGTGCAATATCGAAAGAGGAAGGGGTGAAGGATGCGGGTGCGGGAAATGCGTGGCTCACAGCATCGCGAGGACGCGGGACAGGATGGCGATGGCCTGGTGGTACTCGGCGAGATCGAGGTGCTCGTTGGGGGTGTGGTCCAGGCTGGAATCGCCGGGGCCGTAGGCGAGAATGGGACACTTCCAGCGGTGGCTTCAAGGGAAACACGGCCTCGGCGACCAATATGTCAGGAGGCTCGGACCGCGCTGGCGCGCGCCGCCGCGATTTGCCAGGGCGTGGCCCCTCTGCTACCGTAACATGCGCAGCCAACCGCCACGGGCCCGATCCGAATGGGACGATAGAGCAAGAGAACACTCAGGACCTGAATCATGCTGAGAGCGGTGACGTTCGATCTGTGGCAGACGTTGATCCTGGACACGCCAGAGGGGTTGCGCCGGGCGCGGGCGGATCGCGTCGGCGGCTTCCAGCAGGTTCTTTCCAGCCACGGGATCAGCGTCGAGGTCGCAGCGGTGGACCGGGCCTACGATTCGGCGGGCGCCAGGCTGGAAGAGGTCTTCTGGTCAAGCCGGCGGGATGTGGGGTCGCGCGGGCAAGTCCGGTTCATGCTGGAGAGCCTGGGGGTGGACGGTGCCGTGCCCGCCGAAGGCGGACTGATGGACGCGCTGGATGAGGCCTACTGCCTGCCCATCCTCTCGGCGCCGCCCATTCCGAACGTCGGGGCGCTGGAGGTGCTTCGCACCCTTTCTTCTCGTGGCCTCGTCCTCGGTCTGATCTGCAACACCGGGCGGACGCCCGGCAAGATGCTGCGCCTGATCCTGGAGCGCCTGGCGCTGGCGCCCTATCTGCGCGTCCTCACCTTTTCCGACGAGGTCGGACTGCGGAAACCCCATCCCGAGATCTTCCACCGCACCGTGTCCGCGCTGGGCGTCGCGCCGGCCGAGGCCGCGCACGTCGGGGACGACGTGACCACGGACGTGGCGGGGGCGCAGGGCGTCGGGATGCGGGCCATCCACCTGTGCCATCCGACGGGCGTCAGCCAGGCCTCGAACGGCGCCGAGGCGATCCCGAGCCTGCACGCGCTGCCGGCCGTCCTCCTACCCGCTTCACACTGACAGCATCCACAGACCTTCCAAAAAAACCCTCGGAGGCGAACCAATACTTATCCGCAGATTACGCAGATTACGCAGATTGTTCCGGAAGGATTCCCCCGGTGAAATCTGCGCAATCTGCGTAATCTGCGGATGAAGGAAAGGTCTTGATCCTGCGCTCCTGGCGGCGGGGGACTACTTCGCGCCGGGCTGCTTCTGGGCGTCGTGCTTTTCCTTGTAGATGCGGCGGGAGGCGCGATTTTGCTCGCGCGTCAGCTTGGCCTTCTCCTTCCGGGTCATCTTGCCGTCGGCCAGGGCCTTCTCGCGATCGGCTTCGATCTTCGCCTCTTCCCGCTCGAGCTTGGCGGTCTCCTTGGCCGTGAGCTGGCCACTCTCCACGCCCTGACCGATGCGCTTCTGTTGCCGTACCTCCCGGTTCTTGATCACGCCGGCCTCGGCCAGGGGCAGGCCCGCGATGCCGACGAGGGCGATGGTGGCTGCAACGATTCCGAGTCGGATGTTCATGTCGTCCTCCTTGGTGAATGATTTTCGTGTGCTGTTTTCGGTCAAACGGCTGCGAGGTGGACGCAAGTGCAACGGCCGTGCCGTCCGTTGAGCCGCGGGTTACCGCCTGCGCTGATCGTCATGCCGCTGGCGGTAAATCTGCCGGGACAGCCGGTTCTCGTCATGGATCGTCTTCTGACGCTCCCGGGGCGTGAAGGTGCCGTCGGACTTGAAGCGCTGCTCCTCGGCGGCGATCCGGTTCTCGCCGGCCTGGAGGCGCCGCGCCTCGCGCGCCGTGAGTGAGCCGTCCCCTACGCCGGCATCGATCCGGCGCTGTTCGTTTTGCAGGCGGCCATCCACCCACGGGGTCGGGGCCATGGTCCCCTGGTTGTCGTGGCGCTCGCGCCAGATGTCGCGGGAGGCGCGCTCCTCGTCTCGCATGAGCCGGCGCCGCTCCCACGGGCTCAGGTTCCCGTCGGCCAGGAACCGCTGCTCCTTGCGGGCGATGGCGGACTCTTCGCGCTCGAGCCGGGCTGATTCACGGGCGGTGAGGGAGCCGCCGCGGATGCCCTCGGAGATCCGCCCGGCCTGGTTGGAGAGCCGGTCGTCCACGCTCTGGGCCAGGGCCGGCGCGACGAGCCCGAGACCCAGGATCAGGCTGCCGGTCAGTACGAACGTCCGATGTCGCGTCATGGCTGTCCTCCTTTGTGGGTTGTCCTGCCGTTTACCCACTTAGAGGCCTGGGGGAGAGAAAGGTTGAATCTCAGCGCCGCCTTGTGTAGTCTGTGCAAACCCCGCACAGCCGTCCGAGGTGAGTGATGACACAAAGTCAACTCCTGATCGTGCTCGGCGCCCTTGGATTCCTGATCTTTCTGGGAATTGGCCTCTTGGCGTTGTTCCTCCGCCGCCGGCCAGGGGTGGAGGCGGCCGGGGCGGTTCTGGCCAACCTCCAAGCCAGCCTGGGAGATCTAGGGAGTCGGGTGGGGCAACTGTCCGGGGAGGTCCAGGGAGTGGCCCGGACCCAGGAGGTCCTCCGGTCCGAGGTCGTGCAGACCCGGGAACAGGGCAACGCGGCCGTCCAGCAAACGGCGGCGGCGGTCACCGAGCGGATCCATCAAACCCAGCAGGCCCTCACGGGAGTCACGGAGCTTGTCCACCGGACGGTCCGGACGCAGGAGCTGCTGGCGCAACACCTCGGCCAGGTGCAGGAATCGCTCACGGGCAACCTGGCGGCGGCCCAGCAAGGCCTGCGGTCCGAGATCACCCAGACCCGGGAGCTGGTCGCCCAGATCCAGGCCGCCGACCAGATCCGGGAGAAGCGCGAGCAAGAGGGCTGGGACGCCCTGAAGCGACTGGAGACGGTGCTGGCCGGGACCAAGTCCCGGGGGATCGCCGGCGAGAACATCCTGGGCACGATCCTGGCGCAGCTTCCGGCGGAGCTGCGGGAGACGAACCTCACCATCAACAACAAAACCGTGGAGTTCGCCCTGCGGTTGCCGCACGGGCGCCTGCTGCCCATTGACAGCAAGTGGCCGGCGCTCGCCCCTCTGGAGCGGCTTCAGGAGACGGAGGATCCCTTGACGCGCAAGGCCCTGGTCGAGGAGATCCAGACCGAGGTGAAGAAGAAGGTCCGGGAGGTGACCAAGTACCTGGACCCGGACCGCACGATCCAGCTCGGGGTGCTGGCGGTCCCCGATCCGGTCTTCGAGCTATGCGTCGAGGCGCACGTGGAGGCCTTCAAGCAGGGGATCGTCATCATCAGCTACACCCAGGCTATCCCGTACCTCCTGTCCCTGCTCCAGGTGGTCCTGCGCTTCGGCAGCGAGATCGACACGGCCCGCCTCAGCCAGGCGCTGACGACCATTGCCGACGCCCTGGAGAAGATGGATGGCGAGGTGGACGGGCGCCTCTCCCGGGCGATCACCCAGCTCCAGAACAGCCGCGAGGAACTCAAGGGGCAGCTCAGCCGGGCGCGCCAGGGGGCGCGGGGACTGCACGCCGAAGGAGTCCCCGCGGAGCTGCCGGCGGCGCCGGATACGCCGCGCCTCCTCTGAGGCACGCGGCTCCGGACCCCTTGCCACGGCCGAGGGCGTGTGTTAGGGTGGCCGCGGTTTTTCTTGTGCAGAGGGCGGGGGGGATGACGGTGGCGCACCTGACAGGGTCCCGCCAGGGCGCGCCGGGCGGGCGGTCCTCACGGAAAGGAGGCAAGGGCATTCATGGGGCTTTCGGCCGTGCTGGCCGTCTCGATCTTCCTGGCGACGTACGTGGCCATCGGCATGGAGAAGATCAACCGCACCATCGTGTCCATGGCGGGCAAGAGGGCGATCAGGGTCGTCCAGATCTGGAAAGTGAGGGCATAGGCGCCGGTCCCTACATACGTCTTAATCTTCAGGTGCTGCTTGAGTGCTTTGGAGAGGAGCTTGATCCACCAGCAATTTCCAAAGCTACTTTGGAGAAGAGCGTGATTACGATTTTTTTCGTTGCGAGTTTGTTAATTACAATAACGATGGCGCTCTCTTTGTACAGAGCAGTGGCTGGTCCTGGTGTATTTAATCGGGTGGCAGCAGTGAATATCATTGGGACCAAAACGATCGTGCTCCTCGTGGTCATGGGGTATTATTTCGAACGACCCTATTTTTTTGATATTGCCCTGCTCTATGCAATGATCAACTTTATAGGGACCCTGGTGTTCGCAAAATATATCGAAAGAGGTGAATTATGATCATAGTGCATGTTGTCGTAACGGCGCTCCTGGGGACCGGCGTCTTTTTCGCCATGGTCGGGTCCATTGGCTTGCTGAGATTCCCTGATTTCTATACGCGACTGCATGCGACAGGCAAATGTGACACGCTGGGGGCAGGACTCGTCATCCTGGGTGCGATGGTATATCACTTCTTCCAGTATCCTGAAACGCTCCTTGTGCCTGCAAAGCTTGCTTTCCTCATATTGTTCATTTTCATAGCCAACCCAACGGCAACCCATGCCATCATGAAAGCAGCGTACAAAACAGGAGTGGAACCCTGGCGTCTGGGGGAGGAGAGGAGATGAGGAAGGGAGAGAAGTGGTTCGGACTCCTCTTCACCTTTTGCGTCATGGCCGTGTTCTGGGTCCTTCTGTCAGGGATCTTCGATGCTTTCCATCTCATCTCCGGACTGGTCTGCTGCGCTATTGTGGCCATCATCTCCCGCGACCTCCTCGTGAATGGGAAAAGCGAAAACAAGCTCCTGAAATCGCTCCGGCTCATCATGTATATCCCCTGGGAGCTGTGGCAGATTGTACTGGCCAACATCGATGTGGCCTACAGGGTGTTGCATCCCAAGATGCCGATCGATCCCCTCATCATCGAATTTGAGACGATCCTTCGAGGGGAATTGTCCCTGCTCACCCTGGCCAATTCGATCACCCTGACTCCCGGGACAATCACACTCCTGGTCGAGCCCGAGCGAGGAAAGTTCTGGGTCCATGCCATCGCGAAGGAGCCTGCGCATGCTCTTCTCGTGGATCAGACGATGCAAAGGAAAGTCGCTCATGTGTTCATGGAGACGTGAGTAGAAACGAAGGACCAATTACCCTGAACAGGGTGGATAACGCGGGAGGCCTTTAAATGATCGTGTCCATCGATCTCATTTTGCTATTCTTCGTCGTGGTCATCGCCATAGCGGCCATCACCCTCAGAGATCTGTTGAGTGCTGTGATTCTTTTGGGTGCTTACAGCTTTCTCATGGCGCTCATCTGGGTCGAATTGCAATCCGTGGATGTGGGTTTCACCGAAGCCGCCGTGGGCGCAGGGGCCACCACAGCTTTCCTTGTTGCGACCATCTCCAGAACAGTGAGGTGGGAGAAGAAATGAACAGGCTAAGGGTGATCGCCCTCATTGTGATCGTTCTTCTGTGCGCCCTTTTTGTCTACATAGCGGAGGACATTCCTGTCTTCGGCGACCCCAATGCGCCTCCCATCAAATCTGTCGAACTGTTCACGCTGGAGGTCGATCACGTCGCTTCTCTCATGGATCAGCACGTCGTCCCGGAGAAATTGTCCAAGGAACTGGCGAAGAGAGGGCTTCCTCCTCCCTCTCGCGTGGAGAAGATCCCGGGAATTGAGGGAGAATGGAATGCCTTTATTGCGAAGGAAGAGCTCCATTACGCTAAGGAGGAAAAGTATTATTGGATAAGGGAAGAAGGGGACAAACTCAGGATATCCCGGTATGCCTTTGTAGCCCGATGGATCGAGAAAGGGTTGGAAGAGACGGCTGTTACGAACATGGTCACTTATGGTCTGGCTGATTACCGAGGGTACGACACCCTAGGAGAAACAACCGTCATCTTCACCGCAGGGGTGTCCGTGATCCTCTTGTTGAGGAGGCGAAGTAGACTGTGAAAGAAAAACAGGGAGAAGGAAATATCATCGTTGAGACGGTAGCCCGTGTCATGATCCCCTTCATTCAGCTTTTCGGCCTGTACGTGATCACTCACGGGGCCGGAGGACCGGGGGGAGGTTTCCAGGGGGGCGTCGTCTTTGCCTCGGCATTCATTTTGTATGTCATCGCCTTCAATCTCACCGATGGTGGGGCAAGATTTCCGGAATCGGGCAATATCATCCTCAGCTCCTTGGGATTATACATCTATGCCGGTATCGGGCTCTTGGCGATCTTTTTCACCTTGGGGGCTGCTCAGTATCTCAACTACGGATTCATTCCCTTTACCTCCCATTTTGAAGAGAACAGGGCCCTCGGCATGGACTTTGTCGAAATAGGCATCGGGATTACCGTCATGGCCATCATCGTTTCCATCTTCTTCGACCTCGCACTGAAGGATGGAGATGGAAAAGAGGAGGAAGAAGAGGGATCGAGATAATGGAGTGGTTCATCGCAAAAATCTTCGCAAAATATAACTACTGGATCTCCATCATCCTCATGATGATCGGCTTCTACGGGATCGTCGCCAAGGATAATCTTATTAAGAAGATCATCGGCTTGAACATATTTCAGACGGCGATCTTTTTATATTTCATCTCCCTGGGAGCGGTCAAGGCTGGAACGGCTCCGATTGTGGACGCGGAAATCATCCGGAAGGGATATGTCTATGCGAATCCGCTGCCCCATGTCCTCATCCTGACGGCGATTGTCGTATCCGTGGCGACGACAGCGGTGGCGCTTTCCCTGGTGATCCGGATGCATCAAGAGTATGGAACGATCGAAGAGAGCGAAATTATCGAAAAGTCAAGAGACAAAGGGATGACCTGGACCTGAGGGAAATCCTGGAGGAGTGGTCCGGTCATTTAAGAGAATGACATGCCAAGCGTCGTCGAACATTTTCCTGTATTGGTAGTCGTTGTCTCCCTGCTTTCCGCGATCACGATCCTGATCGCCGGCTGGATCAACAGAAAAACCGCCTGGTATATCTCCCTCGCCACCCTCCTCGGTCAATTCATTGCGTCCCTCTTCATCTTGCATCACGTTATGACCGTGGGCTCCATCCGTTACCGGTTGGGAGGCTGGGCCCCCCCCTGGGGGATCGAATATGTGATGGATGCACTGAACGCTTATGTCTTGGTCGTCCTCCTCTTCCTCGGCCTTGTCTGCGTGATCTATTCCAAGAGAAACATCGAGCATGAACTGCCTCAAAAGGTGGTCTCTTTTTACACGATTTACCAACTCCTCATCACCGGGCTGTGCGGCATCACCGTGACTGGCGATATCTTCAACATGTACGTTTTTCTTGAGATCACCTCCCTGTCCGCCTACGCCCTCATCGCGTCAAGGGGGAAGATCGCCCTGAAGGCAAGCTTCACTTACCTCGTCCTCGGTTCGATCGGAGCCTGTTTTTTCCTGCTCGGGGTCGGATTTCTCTATGCCGTCACTGGCTCGCTGAATATACAAGACCTCTCGCTCCTGCTTCCTCCTTTCTATGGAAACAGAGTCGTGTTGGCGGCCTTTGTCTTCTTCCTCGTGGGGTTGAGCATCAAAATGGCGCTTTTCCCGCTCCATACCTGGCTTCCTGATGCGCATGCTTTCGCTCCGGCGGAGATCAGCGCGATGCTGTCCGGGATCATCATTGAGGTCTCCACGTACGCCTTCATCCGCGTGGCGTTCTCCGTATTTACGCTCCGGTTCCTCCGGTTGCTGCCCATATTTGACATTCTTTCCTGGCTGGGGGCAGTGGCGATCATCATCGGCTCGGTTCTTGCCATCACCCAGGTGAACCTGAAGAGGATGCTGGCCTATTCGAGCGTCGCCAACATGGGGTACATCGTCCTGGCCCTGGGCCTCTCGACCTCTGCGCGGACCCTCCCATGGGGGGGGCTCAATCCTGCATTAATGCATATCCTAAATCACGCTTTGATGAAGGGCTGTCTCTTCCTCGTCGCGGGCGCGTTCATCTACAAGGCGGACCTTTGGTATATCAAGGACTTTGTGGGATTAGGAAGGAAGATGCCATACACCTGCGCGGCTTTCGTGATCGCCGCGATTTCTATGATCGGCGTCCCACCGAGTGTGGGATTTGTCTCCAAGCTCTATATAATCCTGGCCTCCATCGAGGCAAAGAAATTCTTCTTTGTGGCCGTTCTGCTCCTGAGTTCTCTTCTGAATCTGGTTTACTTCTGGCGGGTCATCGAGACGATGTATATGAAGAGAGGGAAGGAGCAAGACCACTCTCACGCTTCCCATGGGTCTCACGTTCAAAGAGAGGAAATCCCCTTCGGCATGCTATCGCCGATCTGGGTTTTGGCCTCCCTCTGTATCATCATGGGAATTCTGTGGCTCGCCAATGTTCCCACCCCCATCCTGAATCAGGTCAATTCGATGTTTGGACTGGACATGAAGCCGTGATCGAGATACCGGAATCTCTTAGACCCGTCGTTGCCCTCGGATGCCCCGCGCTGGGAGCGATCTTCATCCTCGTTTTCAGCAAACGCCCGAATCTCCGGGAAGGGGTGACCCTGCTGGCGAGCCTCCTGCAGTTCTCGATCGTTTTCTCCATGGTCTCTACAGTTCTATCCGGGGAGACGATCCAATCCTATCTCTTCCCTGTCATTCCAGGGATTCACTTCGGGTTTCGAGTCGATGCGTTCGGCCTCATGTTTGCCCTCACGGCTTCCTTTCTCTGGATTCTGGTATCCATCTACTCCATAGGGTATATGCGGGCATTGCAGGAGCATGCCCAGACGAGATACTACTTCTGTTTTGCCCTAGCCATCCTCGGCGCGGTAGGCGTGGCGCTCTCCGGGAATCTGGTCACCTTCTATATATTCTACGAAATCCTGACGGTCTCCACTTATCCGTTAGTCGCCCATGAACAGTCATCGGAGGCCCTGTTTGCCGGAAGAAAGTATCTGGCTTATCTCCTGACGTCAGGCGTCTTCCTTCTGGCCGCCATCGTCCTCACCTATTCCATAGCGCAGACGACGGATTTTAATCCGAAAGGCATCCTGTCGTTGGCTTCCTCGTCCCGGTCAGCATTGATATTTGTGTTCATTTTCTTCATCCTCGGATTCGTGAAGGCGGCCTATATGCCTTTCCACTCATGGCTACCAACAGCGATGATAGCACCCACTCCGGTGAGCGCTCTCTTACATGCGGTGGCTGTCGTCAAGGCCGGAGCCTTTGGGATCGTCAGAACGGTTGGCTACATCTATGGAATAGACCTGATGCGGCAACTCGGTCTGGGGGGCATGCTCGCTTCCTTTGCCGGCCTAACCATGATTGGCGCCTCGCTTTTTGCAATCGCCCAGGACAACTTGAAGAAGAGGCTGGCCTATTCCACAATCAGCCAGCTTTCCTACATCATCTTCGGTGCGGCCCTGTTGAGTCCCATGGGCATCACCGGGGCCATGATCCATATCCCCTTCCACGCATTCATGAAGATCACCCTCTTCCTTTGCGCAGGTTCGATCCTGGTTGCATCCGGAAAGAAGAACATCAGCGAGATGGCAGGCATCGGACGAAGGATGCCGATCACCATGTTCGCCTTTGTTGTGGGAAGCTTCGGAATGAGCGGGTTGCCACCGGTGAGTGGATTCGTCAGCAAGTGGTTCCTGGGCCTGGGAACCCTGGAAGCCGGCAATTTGTCTTTTTTGTTCGTGCTGCTTCTGAGTTCCTTCATGGATGCTGTCTACTTTTTCCCAATCATCCACACGGCGTTCTTTGGCAGGTCGGGAGACACGGAGTCAAGGATGCATGAAACGAACAAGATCGAGGAAGCTCCTATGTCCATGGTCATTCCATTGAGTATCACTGCCTTTTTCTCTGTCGTTTTCACGTTTCCCAATCCGGCTACGGACCTACTGCTCCGTCTTGCCAGAATGGCCGTTAGCCAGCTAGGAGGGGGATAAGACGTATGAGCGCATGGGGGAAGCGGCTTAGGATAGGGTTCTACGGGGCTCTTGTCTTGAGCCCCATCGCAGGACTTCTGGTCCATCCCAAAGTCCACTTCTCCTGGCAGGTCTTGCCGTTTTTCAGCGCTGCGTACGGTTTTGTCGGCTGTATCGTTATTATTCTTGGGTCAAAAGGACTGGGGCACTATTGGTTGCAGAAGAAAGAAGACTATTACGAAAAGCAGAAATAAATATGATGTGGAGTGAGGGTCGATGATTGAGTGGTTTCACCCTGGACTCGTCTACATCCTTGGAGCCCCCTTGATCCCCGTGCTCAAGGGGAGATTGAAACAGGCGTATCTCCTCTTGCTCCCGGTCCTCGCCTTCACGGCTCTCCTTTTGATGTCGAAGGGAGTATTTTTGTCAGAAGGAAAGACATGGATCCTTCCCTTCCTGGGATATAAGCTTATCCTTGGGCAGATTGACAGACTAAGCATTGTTTTTGCCTATGTCTTTGTAATCGCCTCCTTTTGCATGATGCTCTATGCCCTCCACATCCAGGAGGACGGGCAACACGTCGCCGCTAGCCTCTATGTTGGCAGTACCCTGGGGGTAGTTTTTGCAGGGGACCTCTTCACGCTGTTTTTCTTCTGGGAGGTGACGGCATGGTCAGCTCTCTTCCTCGTATGGTATCAAAAGACAGAGAGGGCCTATGGGGCGGGATTCCGATACATTCTCGTTCACCTCTTTGGTGGCGCGTGTCTGCTGGGAGGGGTGCTCCTCCACCTGAAGACGACGGGATCGATTGAATTTCAAGCTTTTCGCTTCGGTTGGGGGCTGGAGTGGAACAACCTCGCATCCTCCTTGATCCTTCTTGCCTTTCTGATTAACGCCGCTGTTCCTCCTTTGCACGCATGGCTGGCCGATGCTTATCCTGAGGCGACCGTCACGGGGGCCGTGTTTCTCACCGCCTTCACCACAAAGAGTGCGATCTATGTGCTGATCAGGGGATTCCCTGCTGTAGAGCTCCTGATCTGGGCAGGAGCGATCATGGCGGTGTATGGAGTTGTTTTCGCAGTTCTGGAGAATGACATCAGGAGACTTTTAGCCTACCACATCATATCGCAGGTAGGGTACATGATAAGCGGTGTTGGAATGGGAGTGGCTGGAACGGCGGCGGGAGAAATGGCGATAAATGGTGCAGTGGCCCATGCTTTCAGTCACATTCTTTACAAGGCCTTGCTTTTTATGGGTGCAGGTGCTGTCCTTGAAGTTACCGGAAGGAGCAAACTTACCGAACTGGGGGGTCTGTATAAGTACATGCCAATCACTTTTCATCTTTATATGGTAGGTGCCTATTCGATTTCAGGATTTCCCTTATTCAGCGGATTTGTGAGCAAGACGATGGTGGTCGAAGCCTCTGCTATGTGGCATCTGCCGGTGATTTGGTTGATGCTTGAAGGTGCTTCAATAGGGACGTTTCTTCACACAGGCCTGAAACTCCCCTGGGGTGCCTGGTTCTCGAGGGAGAACCCAGCATGCAAAGCCAAAGAGCCACCAAAGAATATGCTCGCTGCGATGGGTATCACTGCTTTCTTGTGTACCTTTATCGGTGTCTATCCCAAAATACTTTACGATCTGCTTCCCTATCCGGTTCAGTATGAACCTTATACACTTGGTCATGTGGTTACGATGTCCCAACTCCTCCTCTTCACAGCCGCGGCTTTTTGGCCTTTAAGAAGAATGCTTTACGGTGAGCCTACCATTACCCTTGATACCGACTGGTTCTATCGAATGGCCGGAAGGAAGGTAATATGGTTCTGCGAAAAACCCTTGATGACGTTTGCGCAGTTCGTTGATGGGAAGGTGATGAGTGTGGCAGGGTTTTTCGTTTGGTTCAGCCGGAATCCTGGTCTCGCATTACATATAAAGAAGGAAGAAGCCAAATTGAAGGTGAGAAGATTTATTCTGAGCCCAGAAAGAGCGCAGAAGCATGAGCAGACCCTAGAAGAAAAGCGGCGGAGATACCCTGGAGAACTTTCAGACTTGACCGTAGGGGCTTCTGTATTCTTGATCGTTTTGGCGTTTGCACTATATCTGATATTATATTTGTTAATGGCACCGGCGCCAAGGTAACTTGAGCAACTTGCGATCGCCTCGCACATGAGGGAGGGACTTCGAGTGACGGCGTGCCCGCACAGAAGCAGCGTTTGCGGGGCGGCCGTTGGCAGGCTCCACGACGATCGCAGCCAAGCTGAACGCACGGGCGAACCGTTGCTCCTGGAGGGTGTACACATGACAGGCGGCCGCCATCTTCGCGCGACCTCACTCTGGTCGCCCACTCGGAGGACGGGGACTGGGGAGAGGGTCGGGCCCGGGCTAGGTCGTCCCGACGTCCCGTGCGCGCGTCTCGAATCCCGTCGGCAGGTTGGCTCCGGGCTCAGGGTGAGATTTCGCCTCAGACGCTGTGGGAGTCGGTGAAATGGGTGGGCAGATGAGCATCGGACAGACCCTCCGGGAGCGGCGGGAGGAACGCGGCCTGACCCCCGAGCAGGCGGCGTTCCAGAGCCGGGTCCCGCTCCGGTTGCTCCAGGCGCTGGAGGCGGACGATTACCGCCTGCTGCCGGACGCGGGGTACCTGATCCGCTTCCTGCAGGACTACGCCCGCCTGCTCAAGCTGGATCCCGATGCCCTGCAGGCCGAGTTCCGCAAGGCGATCCGCCGCCCGCCCGGGACCTCGCTGGTGGCGGTCCCACCCCCCGCGCCACCGCCGATGATCCCGTGGAAGCAGGTCCTGTGGACAGCGGCGGCGATCCTGGTCATCACGCCGCTGGTCTTCATCGTGCTCTCCCTGGCGTCCAAGCGGGCCGCGGAGCGTCGCCCGCCTCCCGTCGCGGAGCGGCCCGTCGAGGAGCAGGCGCCGGCCGAGGGTCAGACCCCGGCATCGCCCGAGCGGCCCGTGGCCGGGAGCCCCGGCGCCGAGCAGCCGGGTGGGGCGGCCTCCCCGGCAGAGGCGCCGGCGCCGCCTCCGAAGAGTCCGAATGCCGCCGGCCCGGCCCTCCCGGCCCCCGCCGCGGAGCGGACGCCAAGGCGCTTCCAGCTCACAGCGCGCGCCGTGGAGCCCACGTGGATGGCGGTGCGCGCGGATGGCGGGCAGGAGCGCCAGGTCCTCCTGCAGAAGGGGCAGACGGCGCGATTCGCGGCCGACACCGGGTTCGTGGTCACCGTGGGAAACGCGGGCGGCATAGACCTCAGCCTGAACGGGCAGCACGTGCCGTCGCTGGGCGCGTCGGGGCAGGTGGTCCGCGACCTGGCCATCCCGCCGGTCCCCAGGCCGGAGGCTTCCGGGGCCACGCCCCCCGGAGCGGTCCCGGCATTGCCGGGGCGATAGGCCGGAGCGAGACACCAGAACGAGACGCATGACCGCACCGACGTCCTGGGCCTGGGCATCGCCTGGTTCGCTGTGCGCCAGGTGC
Source organism: candidate division NC10 bacterium RIFCSPLOWO2_12_FULL_66_18 (assembly GCA_001771285.1). Lineage (GTDB taxonomy): Bacteria > Methylomirabilota > Methylomirabilia > Methylomirabilales > 2-02-FULL-66-22 > 2-02-FULL-66-22. Next base: position 11,388 of record METI01000139.1, on the reverse strand, counting down.
GCCGTCCCGCCGATCCGGTCCGCACCTTCGGCTACCACCGGGCGGGGATCCTGACGGCGCTGAGCTGCCACGTGGTGGTGGAGGACCAGCCGCCCTCCTCGGGCGGCCTCCTGGCGGAGCGGATCCGGAAAGAGCTACAGGACCGGTTCCGGATCAGCCACGCCACCATCCAGCTCGAGGCGGCACTGCCGGCGCCGGCCGACCCCCTGCCCATCCACCATGAAGGGGGAACGGTCCGGTGGTGAGCCTGGCGCCCGCGGTCCGGCCTGCGCCGCGAGCCGCCCCGGGCGTCCGCGAATCTGCGAGAGGATACCTGTGATACCCCCACCCGCGCAGTGGCTCCGGCCCGCCAGCCTGGTCGCCGCGATCGTGATCGTGACGCTCGGCCACTTCCTGACGCCGTTGAACCGCCAGATCCAGCACGATGTCCTGGTTCGTCTGTACTACCTCCCCATCGTGCTGGGCGGGTTGTGGTACGGTCTCCGGGGGGGCCTGGGAACGGCTGGGCTCATCACGCTCGTCTACCTGCCGCACGTCCTGGTCGTGGAACACGGGATCATGACCATCGGCTACCTGCTGGAGATCCCCATCCTGATCGCCGTCGGGCTGCTGGTCGGGTTGATGGTAGACCGGCAGGAACATTACCGCCGCGGCCTGGAGATCCAGACCGAGACTCTGGCCCAGTCCCACCGCGAGCTGCAGGAGCAGACGCGCCTCCTCCTGGAGAAGGAGACGCAACTCCGCCGGGCGGACCGCCTCTCGGCCCTCGGACAACTGTCCGCGGGTCTGGCTCACGAGATCCGCAATCCCCTGGGGTCCATCAAGGGGGCCGTGGAGATCCTCCAGGACGATTATCCCCCCGGCCACCCCAAGGCGGAGTTCTATGCCATCCTCCTGAAAGAGGTGGAGCGTCTGAACGACGTGCTGACCAACTTCCTCAGCTTCGCCCGCCCCGTGACGCCGCGCTTTGCGCCGGTGGATGTCCGGGAGATCCTGACCGCCCTGGAGGGGCTGATCTCGGGCCAGGCACGAGCGCACCGGGTGCAGATCTTCCTCAGTTTCCACGTGGGGCCTTCGCGCGTCATGGCGGACGAGATGCTGCTGAAGCAGGCCTTCCTGAACATCATGCTGAACGGGGTGGAGGCGATACCCGAGGGCGGGGACCTGGCCATCTCCACCCGGCTCCGCCCCGAGAGCACGGCGGGCGGTCGCCCGGAATGGGTGGAGGTCGTCTTCGACGATACGGGGCCGGGCATCCCGGAGGAGGACCAGGGCCGCATCTTCGATCCCTTCTTCACGACGAAGAAGGACGGCACCGGCCTGGGCCTGGCCATCACCCACCGCATCATCGAGAACCACCACGGCACCATCCGGGTCATGAGCCAGCGCGGCAAGGGGACCACCTTCGTGGTGGCCCTCCCGCTGGAGGGAGCCATCGGGCTATGAAGCGGGTGAAGATCCTGGTGATCGATGACGACGAGAGCCTTCGGCGCGTCCTGGAGTACAATCTGGCCCAGGAGGGCTACGCGGTCCTGACGGCCAGCAGCGGTGAGCAGGGGCTCCACCTCTTGAAGAAGGAGGGCGCGGACCTGGTGGTCACCGACGTCCGGATGGCCGGGATGGACGGGCTGCAGGTCCTGGAAGAGGTCCGCAAGGTGGACCTCAACATCCAGGTAATCATCCTCACCGCCTTCGGGACCATCGAGATGGCGGTGGAGGCGATGAAGGCCGGCGCCTTCCATTACATCAGCAAGCCCTTCAACCGGGACGAGCTGAAGCTCACGATCAAGAAGGCGCTCCAGCTCAAGGCGCTGGAGCGGGAGAACGTGGCGCTCCGCCAGGAGCTGCAGACGCGCCTGGGCCTGGACAATATCATCGCCGAGAGCCCGCCCATGAAGCAGATTCTGGAGATGCTGGAGCGGGTGGCGCCCACCGAGACCACAGTGTTGATCCTGGGGGAGAGCGGGACGGGCAAGGAACTCATCGCCCGGGCGATCCACGGCAGCTCCCCGCGGGCGCAGGGATCCTTCGTGGCGGTCAACTGCGCCGCCATTCCAGAAAATCTCCTGGAGAGCGAGCTGTTCGGCCACGTGAAGGGGGCCTTCACCGGGGCCATCCGGGATCGGGTGGGGAAATTCGAGGCGGCCGATGGTGGGACGATCTTCCTGGACGAGATCGGCGAGATGCGGCCGGATCTCCAGGTGAAGATCCTGCGGTGCCTGGAGGAACGATCGCTGGAGCGGGTCGGGGACAACACACTGATCCGCGTGGACGTCCGGGTCCTGGCGGCCACGAACAAGGACCTGACCAAGGCCATCCAGGCGGGGGAGTTCCGCGAGGACCTGTACTACCGCCTGAACGTGGTGCCCCTCTCCATCTCGCCGCTGCGCGAGCGGCGCGAGGACATCCGGCCGCTGGCCCAGCACTTCCTGAAGCGACTGGGAGCCCAGCCGCGCCTGACCATCGCGCCCGACGCGTTTCAGGCGCTGGAGACCTACGACTGGCCCGGCAACGTGCGCGAGCTGGAAAACGCCCTGGAGCGGGCCATGATCTTCCACCGGGGGGACGCCATCAGCCTGGCCGACCTGCCGGAGACGATCCGCGCCCCTCGGGCGAAGGAGGCGGCTCCCCTCCCGCTGAGCCTGCCCGAGGCCGGCCTGTCGCTGGAGGAGGTGGAGAAGGAGCTGATCCTGCGGGCCCTGCAAAAGCACGACTGGAATCAGTCCCGGGCGGCGCGCTACCTCGGCATCACGCGGCACACCCTGCTGTACCGCATGGAGAAGCACAGCATCGCCCGGCCCGGCGGCCGTGGCGGGCACGTTGAGGAGGAGAAGGCGGAATGAGGTGGGCGGGGATGCGTGCCGAGACTTCGAAGCGGGGAAAAAGGGGCGACTCTGGCCAGTGTTGGCTTGACAACCGCAACAAGAGGCGTTATACATGTTCAAGATCGGTTGAACGCATATGAGATTCGGAGAACGAAAATGCCAGTCGTAAAAACCTCGGCGAAGGGGCAGGTGGTCATCCCGGCGGAGCTTCGGGAGCGGATCGGGCTTCGGCCAGGGGGGAAAGTGCTCGTGACCCTGGCCGACACTCGGAAAGTTGTCATCGAGCCGGTTCCCGACGATCCCATCGAGGCGGCCTGCGGCATGCTTCGGGGCGGGCCGTCCTTGACCCAGACTCTTCTCAAGGAACGGAGAGAGGATGATGCCCGCGCGGAGAAGAAGTTTGCTGGATTCCTTCGCCATGCTCGCCTTCCTCAACAAAGAGCGCGGGTTCGAAAAGGTTAAGTCCCTCCTCCGCGCCGCCGAGGCCTCATCCGAGCCACTCCTGATGAACGAGATCAACATCGGGGAGGTGTATTACGTCACCGCCAAAGATCGGTCCGTGGAGCGGGCCGAAGAATTCCTTCACCGTCTGGAAACCCTGCCGATCCTGCCGGTGTCGAATTCCTTTGCTGACGTCCTGGAGGCGGCGAGGATCAAGGCCAGATTCCCCATTTCCTATGCCGACGCCTTCGTGGTGGCCACCGCGGTTCGGATGAATGCCGCAATCGTCACTGGCGATCCCGAATTTCAATCCGTCCCCCACCTCGTCACGATCGTCTGGCTCTGATCCTCGCCTCATGTCCATCTCCATTCCCTCGCCCAAAGAATGCAAGGCGGGACCGCTCGATAGGTTCAATCCATGACCGACCTGACGCGGGGCCTCCTGGGCGGGCTGGGGACCGGCGTGACGTGGGCAGCCATCAGCGTCCTCGTCCGCTCGCTGTCCGGCACCATCACGCCGGCCGGCATCACTGCGGTGCGCTCCACGGTCGGAGGCGCCATCGTCGTGGGGCTGGCGGTGGCCGCCGGGTACGGCCGCGAGATCGTCGGGATGCCGCTGTGGGTCGTCCTGGCCCTGTGGGCCTCGATCCTCCTGGCCATGGGGATCGGCGATACCATCTTCTTTGCCAGCCTGGACCACCTGGGGGTCACGCGGGCGCTCACCCTCAGCATGGCCAACCCGCTGCTCACCACCGTGGTGGGCATCGGGTTCCTGGGGGAGGAGGCGACCCTGCCCCGGGTGGCCGGGATCCTGCTGGTGGTGGGGGGCCTGTGCCTGGTCGTCTCGGGGAAGGGCGAGGCCGGGGCCGAGCGCCGCGGTTCGGTACGCCGGGGTGTCCGGCTGGTGTTCCTGGCCGCGGGGGCCTGGGCCCTGTCGGCGGTGATCCTGAAACCTGCGCTCCAGGTCGTGTCGGTCATAGCGGCTGCGGCCGTGCGCATCCCCATGGGCGGCTTCATCCTCTGGCTCACCCCCTGGACCCGCGGCACCGTGCAGGCCGTCCGGAAGAGCACCGGGGCCGAGCGGGGGCGCCTGGGCGCGATCTGCCTGTTGAGCGCGGTCGGGTCGGTCCTGTTCACCTCGGGAATCAAGTTCGGCGGCGTTGCCGTGGGAAACGTCCTGGCCTCCACCTCGCCGCTCTTTACCCTCCCGTTCGAGATGTGGGTCCTCGGGCACCGCCCGTCCCGGCAGACCGCGTTGGGCGCGGCTGTGACAGTGGCGGGGATCGGCCTCATGAACCTATGAGGGGAAAGAGGAGAATGAGGGGAAAGAGATTGACAAACCGGCCTATTTCCCTGTTAAATCGCGTTTGCTACATAGACTAAGAAACACATAGGAGGCCACCTGTGACTGACGAGAGACCTCTGAGTACCGGCGACATCGCGCGCCTCCTCCATGTCACGGCCGTGGCGGTCCTGCGCTGGATCCGGGCCGGGAAGGTGAAAGCCTACCGCGTCCCCGGTGGCCGCTACCGGATCGCCCGCGACGAGTTCCGGAAGTTCCTGGCCGACAACAAAATCCCCGTGACCCTGGACGTCCCCACGCCCCGCCGCGTCCTTGTGGTGGACGACGAGGCCCCGGTGCGGGATGCCTTCGAGGCCGCCTTGCGGGCCAAAGGCTACGAGGTTGTCGTGGCCTCGGATGGGCGGCAGGCACTCCGGCAGATCCGGCAGGATCAGTTCGACCTCATCTTCCTCGACATCCTGCTCCCCGGCGTCGGGGGTGCCTCCGTCCTCAAGGCCCTCAAGCGGAAGGACCCCGAGGCCCTGGTCGTCCTCATCACCGGCCACCCGTACCACGACGAGACATTGACCGCGCTGGAGTTCGGCCCGGCCATGCTGCTCCGGAAGCCGATCAAGCTCGCGGACATCCATGCGGTTTTGGAGATCGTTTTCAAGGAGTAGCCGGCCCGCCGCCATCCCAGGAGGTGAGGAAGAAACCGAAGTGGAGGCGGCTGGCCATGGTTCTCTGCGAAAACCTCTGGAGGGCCACCGGGTCTCGGACCTCGCCCGTGCGCAGAGGGTGACCAACTGGAGAGAAGCGCAAGCAGAGGGAGGCTGAGATGAACGCGCGGGTGCTCGTCGTGGAGGACGACACAGCGGTCCGCACCCTCTTGGCGTGGCACCTCCGGCGGCAGGGATGCACGGTGGAGGAGGCAGAGGATGGTGTGGAGGCTCTCTCGCTCATCGAGCGGAGTATTCCGGATGTCGTGGTCACGGACATGGCCATGCCACGCCTGGATGGCCTCGGCCTCCTGAAGGCGATCCGAGAGAAGGACCCCGACCTCCCCGTCATCATCCTGACGGGTCACGGCTCGTTGGAGAACGCCATCCAGGCGCTGCGCGAGGGGGGCCTCTTCGACTACCTGATGAAGCCGTTATCCGACGTGACCCTGCTGGAGGTGGCGGTCGGCCGCGCGTTGGAGGTTCGCCAGCTTCGCGCCCTCGCCCGCGAGGTGGACCAGGTCGCTGCCATGCGGGAGCTGGCCCGGACCGCGGCCGATCGGATCCTCAATCCCCTGAATGTCGTGGCGCTCGGCCTGGCGACGCTTCGCGGCGACGGGATTTCCCCGGAGGCCCGGGCCCACGCCGTGGAAAAAATCGAGCGGGCGATCGAGGCCATCACCCAGGTCGTCCACCAGATGGTGACCATTCAGCGGTACGCGCCCCGGGAGATCACCCGGGGTCTTCGCGAGATCGATCTTGAGGGCGCGAGGCCTCCAGAGCAGGACGCCCGCTAATGTTCCCAACGCGCGTGGGAGAGTGGTCACGTGGTTGATGTCCGCGCCATGCTGGCGGCCGCGCGAAGGCGACGCCAGGCTCTCGGCTCGTTCAACGTGTTCAATCTGGAGACCGTGGAGGCGGTCCTGGCGGCCGCGGTGGCCCGCCGGTGCCCGGTTATCGTTGCCTTCACGGAGCGGATGGCGGCCGACTTCGACCTCGAGGCCGTGGCCCTGCTGGTGCGGCATCGTGCCGCGGCGCTTCCCATTTCCGTCGGACTCCACCTGGACCACAGCCAGAACGAGGCGGGGATCCTGCGTGCGCTCCGGGCCGGCTTCACCTCGGTCATGTACGACGGGGCCGACATCCCCTACGAGGAGAAGGTGCGACGCACCCGCGCCATCGCCGAGATGGCCCACGCGGAGGGCCTGTGTGTCGAGGCGGAACTGGGGCATGTCGCCCGGGGCAGCCGCAAGGGTGAGGTCCTCGCCGAGCCGTCCCTGGTGGGCGACTTCGTGAAGCGGACCGGCGTGGATATCGTGGCCGTGGCCATCGGATCGGTTCACGGTCTGAAGGCCGGAGAGGCACACCTGGATTTTGGTCGCCTGCGGGCGATCCGGCGCGAGACGGATGCGCACCTGTCGCTGCACGGCAGTTCGGGGATCGCCGACGCCGAACTCCGCCGCGGCATCCGGGAGGGGATCACCAAGATCAGCTACTTCACCGCCGCGTCGCGCGCGGCGAGCCTGGCCATGCGCCAGACCTGGGGCAGCGGTCGGGACGTTCCGCCTTATGCGGTGCTCTCGATCGCCGCGCGACGGGCGTTCCTGGCCCAGGTTGAGGAGCGGCTGGCGGTGTACGCGGGCAGACGAGGCCGATAAGACCGCCGAGGAATCCACGAATCCACAGATTACGCCCGCCCATGGCGGGTCTTGCCAGGTCGTACAGGTTGCGATCTGGGCGGGTCCGCCTATGGCGCGACAGATTACACAGATGTCGCAGATGTCACGGACGAGATCATTCGGAAAAAATCTGCGTAATCTGCGAAATCTGTGGTTAAGGAAATTCGCTGAGCGGGAGCCGGGCGAGTGAATTGCTGCAGCCGAAACACCCGGCGCCACGCGCACACAAGGGACGCACGATGCGAATCCACGCGGCGCTGGATAGCTTGATCGAGCTGGAGTGGCGGGTTGCTCGCCTCTACACCAGATTTTACCGGCGCTTCTGCGACCTGCCGGCCGTTGCCGGTATCTGGTGGGAGATGGCGCTGGACGAGCACGAGCATGTCGGGGTCCTGACGATCGTCAAGGAGCTGGCGGATCCGACGGGGCGGGTGGCCGACATCCGGCACCGGCTGCGACCTCTGCAGGACGCGATCAACGCGTGTGAGCGCGCAGCGGCGAAGGAACTCACGCTGAGCCAGGCGCTGGCCATGGCGGTCCGCCTGGAACGCTCCGAGCTGGACCGCCTGGGCCGCGAGACGGTGCAGGCCATCGGCGGGGACCTGCCACCCATCCCGCGCTCGGCCTTTGCCCCGCATGACGCGCACCTGGAGCGGCTGATGCGGACGGTTCGGAAGTTCGGCGGCGAGGACGTGGCCCGCGAGGCCTGGGACCTCCGCCCCGAGGCCCGCCTGCGCTCGCGCGCGTCCGCGGGGGAACTTCCAGTTCGCATCGGAGGGATGTCCAGCGGGCAGCCGCGAAAGACGAAAGGGGGAGGCCGGCTCAAAGAGCGCTGAGAGTACCGGCCCTACTTGGCAGGGTCAGGCGCGGGGTTTGGCTGCGATCCGGAGACGCCGGCTGGCCAGCACCAGGAAGAACAGACAGGTGCTCACCAGGACGATGGCGGCGCCCGAGGCGACGTTGAGGTAGTACGAAAGATACAGGCCGATCACGGCGGCGAGCACCGCCAGAAGGATCCCCAGGAGCATCATCCGAAAGAATCGCTCGGTGAGCAGGGAGGCGGTGGCGCTCGGTGTGACCAGCAGTGCCACCACCAGGATGATGCCCACCGCCTGGATGGAGATAACGATGGTCAGCGCCATGAGCCCCAGGAGCAGGTAGTTCAGCGCCTGGACCGGGTATCCCATGGCCTCGGCGACGATCGGGTCGAACGAGAGGAGAAGCAACTCCTTGTAAAGCAGAACGACGGTCAGCACCACCAGTGCCCCGAGCAGCCCCACCAGCAGCAGATCCCGCCTCGAAATGCCCAGGACGTTGCCGAACAGAAAGCCGAACAGGTCCACGGTGTAGCCCTGGATCGTGCTCATGAGCAGGACGCCCAGGGCAAAGGCCCCGGCGAACATGATGCCGATGGCCGTGTCGTAACTCACGCGGCTCCGCCGGGACACGAGGCCAATCCCCAGGGCGGTGGCCACGGCGAATACCGTGGCGCCCAGGTAGATGTTTCCCTTGAGCAAGTAGGCGATGACGACGCCGGGGAAGGCCGCGTGGGCCAGCGCGTCGCCGACGAACGCCTGCCCCCGCAGCACGACGTACGTCCCCACCAGGGCGCAGATGGCCGCGACCAGCACGCCGCCCACCAGGGCCCGCTGCATGAATCCGAATTCGAAGGGTGCCACGAAGGACTCAATCATCGCATCCAACTTGCCGTAAGGCGGGAGGCGGGAGGCGTAAGGCGGCGATGCCGTCGTCCCCTCACGCCTAACGCCTCACCCCTTCCGGTTCATCGGTGGTGTTCGTCCGCCACGACGACCCGCCGATCTCCCACCTGGACGATCATCAGGTGATGCCCGTACGTCTGGTCCAGCGTGTCCTCGCGGAAGGCCTCCTTGGGCGGACCATACGCGATCACCCGCCGGTTCAGGCACAGGACCTGGTCGAAGCGCTCGACCACGCAATTCAGGTCGTGGGTGGCCACGACGACGGTCTTGCCGCTGTTGCGCAGCTCCTCCAGCAGGGCGAAGATCGCATGCTGGGTGGTGGTGTCCACGCCGCTCACGGGCTCGTCCAGGAGCAAGAGGTGGGGGTCTTGGGCCAGGACCCGCGCCAGGAACGCCCGCTGCTGCTGTCCCCCCGAGAGCCGGCCGATCTGGGTCCGGGCGTGGTCCAGAAGCTCCACGCGCGCGAGGGCCTGACGGACGGCCTCATCGTCGTGCGATCGCGGGCGGCGACACCAGCCGATCCGCGGGTACCGGCCCATCATCACCACGTCCTCGACCGAGACGGGGAACGCCCGGTTGATCTCCTCGAGTTGGGGGAGGTATCCCATCATCGCTCGCTGATCGAGGGCCGGGGCGTCGTGCAAGAGGATCTCGCCCTGCTGCCGCGGGATCAGTCCCAGGATCGCCTTGAAGAGCGTGCTCTTCCCGGCCCCGTTGGGCCCGATCACGCCCACCATCTGCCCCGGCGGAATAGCAAAGGTGATCCCCTCGATCGCCGGCGTGCCGTCATACCCCGCGGCCAGCTCCCGCACCTCCAGGCAGTACTGCCCGCCTTTCTTCTCCATTACTCCGGTCCCCGGTCGCCAGCCCCCAGCCCCCAACCTCTGTCCCCCGTCCCCCGTCACCTGAGGGCCTTCACGATCTGGCTCACGTCGTGCTTCATGAGGGCGATGTAGGTGTTTGCCTCTGGGCCGCTCCCCAGGCTGTCGGTGTACAGGTTCGTGACCACCCTGACGCCCGTGTCCCGGGCCAGGACCTCCATTGCCTTCGGGTTGAACTGGGACTCGGCGAAGACGGCCGGCACCTCCTCCCGCTTGATCCGTCGCGCCAGGTCCGTGAGTTCTCGCGCCGACGGCTCCTTGCCGGGGCTCGCAACGATGAAGCCGTGAACCGAGAAGCCGTAGCGCCGGGCGAAGTAGGGGAAGGCGTCGTGGAAGGTGACCAGCTTCCGTCGCGCCCTGGGGATCTTGTCCACTTCGGTCTGGATCCAGGCGTCCAGCTCGTCCAGTTGGGCCAGGTAGGCCCGTGCCCGGTCCGAGTAATATGCGGCGTTGGCGCCATCCACATTGGCCAGGGCATCGCGGATCTTCTCCACGTAGGCCTTGGCCTTCGCGACGTCCAGCCACAGGTGCGGATTGGGCCGATTGTCTGCCTCCACAATGGTGGGCAGGCCTTGTGACAGGACGACGATCGGTAGGTCCTGCTTCCCGGCGCTTCGAATGGTCCCGTCGATCCATTCCTCCAGATGGGCGCCGTTGTAGAAGACGATCCCGGCCTGGGCGACCGCCTTGATGTCGTTGGGCGTCGGCTGGTAGGTGTGGACCTCGCCCCCGGGGGGCACCAGTGCCTTCACCTGGACCTTGTCGCCACCGACCTGTTCGATGAGGTCGGCCAGAACGCTGAGGGTAGTTACCACGGTCAGCTTGTGGGGAGTCGCAGACTGGCGCGCTGGCCGGGATTCGCACGCGGCGAGGATGATTGCCAGAGGGAGAAGCGTGGTAATTGCGGTTAGGGCAGGAGAAGTCCTCATGACTTCCTCTTCCCCCGTGCGGTATTGGAGGCCGGCCGGCAGCGACATTCCCGGCACTGGCCGAAGAACTCCATGCAGTGCCCCTCGATCCGGAACTTCGTCCGCCGTGCGAGGGCCCGGGTGAGGCGCTCCAACTGGCAGTCGGAGAACTCCACGACGAGCCCGCATCCATTGCACACCAGGTGGTGGCCGTGGTGCTCCCGGATGCGGGCGTAGTGGCGGTGCCGGTGCTCGACGTGGACGTGCTTCACCAAGCGCAGCCGCGCCAGCAGCTCCATGGTGCGGTAGACGCTGGCCAGGCCGACGCGGCCGTCTATCTGCCTGGCGCGCCGGTGCACCTCCGCGACCTTCAGGTGCGCCGAGGTCGCGGCCAGGACCTGCAGGACCGCCAACCGGGATCGGGTCAGCTTCAGTCCCTGATCGTGCAGGGCTTGTCTCAACTGGTTGATGGGCATGGGATAGGACTCAAGTGAGAATATTTCTCAGCTTGAATACCATCCTCCCCGGCGACATGTCAAGCCCGTTGACATACGGAGACCTCCACACTGAAAGAGAGGCCGCGTGTCCATGCCTGGCCCATCCGGTAACGGGCATCCCTCGGATTCCCTCCAGCGATCCTGCGTGGAATGCTCCGGCCCCTTGCGGCACAGCCTCCGCCCGGGTAGGCGGTCAGCGGCTACGTGCACATGGCCCTAAATCTGGACGGCGCGGTGTGACGGCATCCCCCCGCGTGCGGAGCTCGGCCGGTAGCGGGCAGAGCAAGATGCCGGTTGACACAAGAGGGGAGCAGAGGGTAAGTTGCAACTGGAGGGAAAGTCTTGGCCGTCATTGACATCATCCGAAGGAAGTTTCGGAACCAGGAGTTCGAGTTTGCTTTCCCCCACTTCTTTGAAGAGATGGCCAACGGCGGT
>METI01000138.1 GCA_001771285.1 candidate division NC10 bacterium RIFCSPLOWO2_12_FULL_66_18 | reverse complement strand
TCCCAAGGCGGAGGCCTTGCCCATGTCGAAGTAGTAAAACCCCATCCGGTATGCGAACAGGTTCATGACCTCCGTCACTCGGCCCGGGCCGCCGTCGGTCAGCACCAGGATCGTATCGAAGGTCCGCAGGCCGCCGATGGTGCGGATGAGCAAGGCGGTTACGGCGATCGACTTGAGCATCGGCAGTGTCACATACCAGAGGCGCTGCCACTCCGAAGCCCCATCCACCCGAGCCGCCTCCATCACCTCGCCGGGTATGGCGGCGAGGCCCGCCGAGAACAACAGGATGACGATCGGTGTGTAGTACCAGACGTCCACCGCCACTATCCAGAACAAGGCCCCCCTGGCCTCCGTGAGCCACGCGGAGACCGGGATGCCAAGGACCCGAGCGAAATAGGTGATGACCCCCATCTGCGAGTTGAGCATGAACTTCCACTGAATTCCCACCACGATCGGGGTCACCACCATGGGCACCAGGAACAGCGGTTTGATCCAGTTCCATCGTCCAAGATTCCGATCCAGGCGCAACGACACCGCCAAGCCGAGGAGCATGGAGACAGCCACCGTGGTGACAAAAAAGAACGCGGTGGTCTTCAGCGCACTCCAAAATCTCGGCTCGGTCAGCATGGCCCGGTAATTCTCGAGACCGTTGAAGCGGTACAGTCCGGGGCGGATCATGACGTCGTAGTGCAGGCTGGTCCACAGCGCCACGCCCAGCGGGTAAATGAACACCAGGAATATCGTGAGCGTCGTGGGCGCAATGAACCAGTACGCCCAGGCCTGTTTGTGCATCCGGCCCCGCGCTGGCCGAGCCTGTCCTGCCATTGGCTGTCCCCTACCTGGAGGCCTACCCGAACCACATCTAGCTCTAATCCGAAATTCTCAACCGCCAAGGCGCCATGAACGCCATGTGAAATGGCCTATCTAGGGGAAACGAACGAAGCTGCTGACGGCCCCAGAAATCGGTTGTCCCGTTCTTCGGTGAAAGGATCGGAACCTCCCATCTTTGGCGGCCTTGGCGTCATGGCGGTTCAAGTGTTTTTCGGATCAAGGCTAGAGCCCGTTTTGGGTGGGGCCCGGCGCATGCGTTCGGGTAGGCCCCACGCTCTGGCTACTCCCAGGGCATCTTGCCGGAGTGCGTCCCCACCTTGTAGCCGCGCTCCTTCAGCAGCGCGACCACCGCCGCGTTGGAACGGTCCAGGGCTTCCTTCACAGATGCCTGGCGGGCGTAGGCGATATGGAGCTCATTGCCGTGCTTCTCCATGATCTCGCCCCACTCGGGAATCTTCGGGAACTGGGCCTCGGGCAAGTTCGCCTTGAACTGGCGCTCCGCCACGGCCAGCCAGCCGTGCTTGGCGCGGACATCCTTGTCGGCCAGGACCGATGCACGGTTGGGCGCGATCGCCGATTCGAGCGCCATGCGCATCTGCTTCTCTCTGGTCGAAGCCCAGACGATGAAGTCGAAGGCCTCCTTCTTGTTCTTGCTGTTCTTGTTGATCACGAAGGCCCAGCCCTCGTCCACCGCGGGACTCCGCTCGTACTTGGTGCCACCCAGTCCTTTGAACGGCACCGTGACAAAGGTGGTCTTATCCTGGACTTTGGACCGTTGGGGATCGAAGATCGCCGGGATTCGCGAGAGCGGCGGAATCTGCTGCACCGCCAGGCCGCGCTGGTAGGTCTCGTCCCGCTCGGTGTTCCCGTAGGTGAGCACGTCAGGGGGCATGTACGGGATGATCTCCTTCGTGTAGTACTCGGTGACGAGCGCCGCCGTGGGAGAGTTGAAGAGCGGGTTCAGCCTCTCATCGAACCACCGACCGCCTGCCGCATTGAACATGATGGCCCAGCTCATCGCGGCGGCAGCCACAGGCTTGTGGTGCCACACCATGCCGTATACGTCCTTCTGGAACTTGTGGAGTTTCTTGACATTCGCCGCGAAAGCGTCGGAGGTCAAGACCCCGTCCCTGGGCGGGGTCAGCCCCGCCGCGCTGTAGATGTCGTGCCGGTAGGCCAGCAGGAAGGTCTGCGACGAGATCGGCACCCCGTACTGGTGGCCTGCGTACTTGAAGAGGTCCCGCTGCACGGGGATGATGTCGTTCCAGTCCAGCGCTGGGCCGGCCTTGGCGACGTAGTCGTCCAGCACCTCCAGTTTCCCGGTACCGATCTCCCCGTTCGACCAGAAGCTCCAGGGCGTCAGCATGTCGTAGCGGGCCCCGCCCGTGACCAGCTCGGCCATCTGCTTGGCGTAGCCCTCGCCGAAGGGGATCTGATCGAACACCACCTTGATCCCGGTCTCCTTCTCGTAGGCCGGCAGCAGGCCCTGGACGGCCCCCGTCGGCGGGTAGAGGTGGATGATGGCCTTGAGCGTCAGGCCCTTGGGCTGGGCCGGAGCTTTCCGGGGAGGCGCCAGCGCCACGGCCGCCGCCGTGCCCCCCACCACCTTCAGGAATCGCCGGCGGTCGATGCCCGTTCCGCCTGCCTTCTTCCGATGCGTCTTCATTGACCCCCTCCTTCCGTTGATTCAATCGGGACTGCGTGGGCCCTCCCGGAGGACCGTCTACCTGCCACAACGAGCGCCCCGGGTGGAAGCAACTCGCCAACGGCCACTGGCCGTATCGCTTCACATGACATACACCCCTCCTTTCCACTCACACCCTCGCGGCCAGGAGTCTCGAGCCGAGATCTCTATGGACACTGCCCCACGTATGACCGGGATCAGAACGGATCCTTCCACACGTTCTCCTGGTCGTCAATGGGCACGTCCAGGACCACCACCGCCTCGGCGGCGAAGGCTCGCCGGAGCGCGTCGTCCAGGGCCTCGGGCCGCTCCACCCGCTCGCCCCGGGCGCCGAAGCCCTGCGCCACCAGGTCGAAGCGGACGTCCCCGAAGTCCACGCCGATGTAGCGCGGCCCGTACTTGGCCTCGTGCTCCTGCTTGATGTTTCCATAGGACCGGTTGTTCATCACCACCACGACCAGGGGCGTCCGTTCCCGTACCGCCGTCTCCAGCTCCGCCACGCACATCCCCAGGGCGCCATCGCCGACGATCGTCACGACATGCCGGGTCGGCCGGGCCAGCTTGGCCGCGATGGCCGCGGGGACCTCGATGCCCATGTTGCCGAAGCCCACCGGCTTGAGGTACGTCCGGGGCTCGTAGACATCCATGAGGTGGGACCAGATCCCCGGATTCCCCGCGCCGGCCACGATGATGCCGGATTCGGGCAGCATGGCCCGCACGCGCTGGACCAGGTACTGCGGCTTGATGGGGATCTTCCCGGCGAAATGGGCCGGGATCACCTCTGCCCGCCAGGCCGTTCGCCGCCGCTGGAGGTCGGCCACCCACTCCGTGCGCTGGGCCGGGATGGGCGCGCTCTTCATGGCCGATGCCAGGGCGAGGAGGGCCTCCCGGGCGTCTCCCACCATGGTCGCCTCGCAAGGATAGTGCCTCCCCACCATGGTCGGCTCGATGTCCACCTGGATGATCCGCGCCGGGAGCGTCAGGGTCCAGCGCGAGGTCGAGGGCGCGTTGAGGCTGTTCCCCACGGCGACCAGGAGGTCCGCCTCCGCCAGGATCTCCTTGGCCAGCCGCGTCCCGAATCGGCTGCGCGGTCCGAAGACCAGGGGGTGCACGGTGGGCACGGCGCCGATCCCGTTGAAGGTGGTGATCACGGGGATCTGCTGCGCTTCGGCCAGCGCCAGGACCTCGGCCGAGGCCTCGGAGATGAGGACCCCGTTGCCCACCCAGAGGACGGGTCGCCGCGCCTCGCGCAGCCCGCGGGCCGCCCGCACCACATCCTCCAGGTCCGGCCGCACCCGGCCGGTCGCCCGGTACGTCAGGGGGGCGGCCGGCGTGAACTCCAGCTCCCCATCCTCCACCGTGTCCCGGCTGAAATCCACCAGCACCGGCCCGGGGCATCCCGCCAGCGCCCGCCGGAAGGCCTCGCGCATGACGTGGGGGATCCGCTCGGGGGCGGTGACCAGGACACTCCACTTGGTCAGGCTCTGGAACAGGGCCACGTGATCGGCGTCCTGGGCGTCGTCGTAGCCGATGTCTTTGCGCCGGTTATTCACGGTGATGGCGATCACCGGGCTGGAGTCCCGCATGGCCCCCCCGATCCCGGTGATCAGGTTGGTGGCGCCCGGGCCCGTGGTGGCCAGGCAGATCCCCGGCGTGCCGGTGATCCGTCCGTAGGCGTCGGCCATGTGGGCCGCGCCGCGCTCGTCCCGCGTGGTGATGAACCGGATCTCGGGCGTCTCGTACAGGACATCCATGATGGAGAGGGTCTGTCCTCCCGGCACCCCGAAGACGAACTCCACCCCCTCCGCCTTGAGGCACTCCACCACGGCTCTCGCGCCAGACATGCGTTGCGTGCTCACGGCCTCATCCTTTCTCTCTCACAGTTCCAGCCCCCGGCGGGCGGTCACTTGGTTTTTGCGCGCCGCCGGCTGGGGCGGTGCCAGGTATTCGCACTCCGGGTCGATCCTCTCCCGCAGCAGCCGGATCTGGTCCGGAGTGGGCGGCACGGTCTGGGGGATCGTGGAAGGAACGAGAAGGTCGAACCCTGTCTTCGCCTTCACCTCCTCGACCGTCACGCCCGGATGCACGCTTTCCAGTTGCATGCGCTTGGAGACCGGCTCGAACACGGTGATGACCAGTGTCACCTTCGATCTCTCCGTCGTCGCAGTCGGCGCACCCCGTCGAGCCGTCACCCGGACATGCTCCGCGACCGAATGATCGGCCCGACGGGTGGGCGTGCGACCCGTCCTACTTGACCGACATGGCCTTTTCCAGCAGGGCCACCGCCTCCGGTCCCAGTTTCTCCGCGTACTCCCGGTTGAACTTCTCAAGGGCCTTGGCGAATGGCCGGGTGTCCGCGATGGTCACGATGGTGGCGCCCGCCGCCCGCATCTTGTCCAGAGACTCCTTGTTGAATTCCTTCAGGAGCCCCAGTTGGTACACGCTGGCTTCCTTGCCGGCCTCTTGCAGCGCCTGCTGCTGGGCGGAAGACAGCTTCTGGAAGGATTTCTCGTTGATCGCCAGGTACCGGAAGTGCCAGATGTGCTCGGTCAGGCTGATGTTCTTGGCCGGCTCGTACCACTTGGTGCTCCACAGGGTATCCGGACCCCCCTCGGCCGCCTCGACCACGCCCGTCTGGAGGCTCGTGTACGCCTCGGGGAACGCCACCGGGGTCGGCGTGGCTCCCAGGGCCCGGGCCATCCCCACGTACAGCGGCGTCTCGGGCACCCGCAAGCGGAGTCCCTTCATGTCCTCCAGGCTCCGGATGGGCCGCTTGCCCGCGATGCTCCGGGGCCCCAGATAGAAGAAGCCCAGGTTTCGCAGGCCGCTCCTCCGCAGGATCTTGTCCACATCGGGTGCCAGGGCCTCCGCCACACGGTTCATGTGCTCCAGGTCCCGGTAGATGTAGGGCAGCTCCAGGGTGTGGATCGGCTGGATGAACCGGCCGATCCCGGACAGGCCGCTGGCCACGATGTCGATGGAGCCCGCCACGACGCTCTCCGCCATCTCCCGCTCGTTTCCCAGCTTGGAATCCACGAACACGTCGATCTTGACCTGCCCCTTCGTCTTCTGGGAGACCAGCTCGGCAAACTTGAAATCCCCCTTGCTGTTGCTGTGGTTCTCCGCGTAGATGTCCCCGAATTTCAGGGTGACCGTCTGGGCCACCCCCACGCCCGGGGACAGGAGCGCCAGGAAAGCGATCCCCAGCAAGGCCAGATCAGCACACCGCAGGACTCTTCTCGTGGTCATGATTTTTCCTCCTCCCCTCATTTAAACACCAGTCGCGGGATCGCGGTCACCAGCGGTGGGATGTACGCGATCAGGAACGTCACCAAAACCAGAGGCACCAGGAAGATCCACACGAGGCGCATGATCCCCGACAGGGGGATCTTGGCGATGCTGCAGCCGATGAACAGGAGCGTGGCCACGGGCGGCACCACGGCGCCCAGCAGGATCGCCAGCACCATGACCACCCCGAAGTGGACCGGATCGTATCCGAGGTTCGCCCCGATGGCCGCCAGGCTGGGGACGAACATGAATGCGGTGGCGATCTCATCCATGATCCCGCCGATGATCAGCAGGGCGATGATGATCTCGGCGACGATGAGCGAGGGATTGCTGGTGGTCTGCTGGAACAGGCGGAGGAGGATCTCGTCGAACCGGGCCAGGGTCAGCAGGTTGCCGAAGACCGCGGCGAAGGCAACGACCAGCATCACGTTGGCGGAGGCCATGGCTGCGGCCATCACGGTCTCCCGCAGGACTGTCCAGCTCACGGCGCGGTAGAACACCATCCCCACCAGGAGGCTGTACACGACCGCCACGATCCCGGCCTCCGTGGGGGTCATCAGACCGCCGAGGATGCCCCCGACGACGATGCCCGGCATCACCAGGGCCCAGATCGCCTCACGGCCGCGGACGAAGACGGCCCGCCAGGTGAATCTCCCCTTCGGAACGGCATAGCTGGCCCCCCGGGTCAGGATCGTCACCAGCCCCATGAGGAACAGGCCGATCAGTATCCCGGGGATGATCCCCCCCAGGAACAGGGCCCCGATGGACACCCCCGCGATGGTCCCGTAGATGATCATGAAGATGCTCGGCGGGATCATGGGGCCCATGGTCGAGGCGAAGGCGGTCACCAGCGCGCTGAAGTCCGGCTTGTAGCCTTCCTTGATCATGGCCGGGATCACGATGGACCCGATCGCCGAGCAGTCCGCCGCGGCCGATCCCGATACTCCCGCCATGAGCATGTTGGCGATGATGTTCACGTGGGCGAGGCCCCCGCGGATGTGGCCGACCAGGGCCGAGGCGAATCCGACGATCCGGTCCGTCATCCCGGATCGTCCCATGATCTCCCCGGCCAGGATGAAGAAGGGAATCGCCATCAGCGGAAACGAGTCCATCCCCCCGAAAGTCTTCGTGATCATGATCTTCATGGAGAGGGACGGCGTGAGCGCGATCACGAACAGCGAGGAGAGGCCGATGCTGAAGGCCACCGGGATCCCGGCCGCCAGGCAGACGGCGAAGCTCATGAACAGGGTCCCGATCATCCGGTTGACCTCCGGCGGGTGTGTGCCGGGGAGAGGAGGGCTCGGAACTGCTGCAGGCTCTGCCACGCCACCTCGAGGAGCATGCCCGCGACCCCCACCGGGATGGCCAGGTATGCCCAGCTCATGGAGATCTCCAGGGCCGTCGAGAGCTGGGTCCGGTTCACCGACGCCATGATAAGCCCCTGCGTCAGGTACACCAGAAGCAGGATCATGATCCCCAGGTTTCCGGCGAGGATCACCACCCGCTGCAGGCCTTCCGGGAGGTACTGGATCACCAGGTCCACGCCGAAGGCCAGACCCTTCCGCACCACCAGGGGCGAGACGAGCCAGAAGATCCAGATGAACCCGTAGCGGATCACTTCCTCCGCCCAGAAGAGCGCGTACTCCCCGCGCAGGAGATACCGGAGGCAGATCGAGACGAAGCCCAGGGCTATCAATCCCAGCACGCCGGGAACCACCAGCGCCTCGATCGCCTTCTCCGACCAGTCCCGCTGCATTCGGTCGTCCTCTCCCCTAGCGGCGATTGTTCGCGAACCCGTTCGCGAACAATCACGGGCAATGACCAACAGCGGGGACGCTCAGTGTGACGGGCCTTGACAGCGCGCGCCGCGCCCCCACCACCATTGGGAATTGGTCATTGGTCATTTGATCCGGAGGATTCACGAATCCGTTCGTGATTTATCCGGGCTACCCCGCCAGGACGCCCCCGTCCACCCGGATCAGCTCGCCGGTCACGTAGTCCGAGGCGGGCGCCGCCAGATACACCCCGGTGCCGCCGAGCTCCTCCGGCAGCGCCGTCCGCCCCAGCGGGACCCGCGCCGTCACCCGCTGGACCCACGCCGGATCCTGGAAGAGCGGCTCGGTCAGCTCCGTCCGGAAGAAGCCCGGCTCGATGGCGTTGACCCGGATGCCATACGGCGCCCACTCCACCGCCAAGCTCTTGGTGATCTGGCGGACACCCCCCTTGCTGGAGGCGTAGGCGACGATGTTCGGGAACCCGGCCTCGCTGGCCAGCGAGGCGATGTTGATGATCTTGCCGTAGCCCCGCGGCCGCATCACCCGGCCGGCGGCCTGGCAGCAGAGGAAGGTCCCCTTCGTGTTCACCGCGTGGACCCGGTCCCAGTCCGCCGCCGGGTATTCCAGCGACGGTCCCCGCAGGTTGAGGCCCGCGCTGTTGACCAGGATGTCGAGCCGGCCATGCCGCCCGACCACCGCCTGGACGGCTGCCTCCACGCTCCGGGCATCCGTCACGTCGCAGGTGATCCAGTCGCCGCCGATCTCGGCGGCCACGGCCTCCAGCGGTCCGGGACGCCGCCCCGCCACGGTGACCGTCGCCCCGGCCTTCCGCAGGGCCGCCGCGCCTCCCCGGCCCAGGCCGGTCCCGCCCCCGGTCACCAGGGCCACCCGCCCGCTGAGATCGAACCCGTTCTTTCCCATGGGACCCGTCTTCCTCGTTGTCAGCCGCGCAACGTCAGTGGCTGGCCATTGCTGTCGTGGATGGCATGGACGAGGCGGACCGCCGCGATGCCGTCCAGGATGTCCGGCTTCGGCGGGGTCCCGCGTAGCACGCATTCGGCGAAGTTCCGGACCTCCCCCAGGTACCCCATGTGGGCCAGCGACCAGTTCTCCGGGGAAATCGCCGTCATGTTCGGCGCCCAGGTCAGCGAATCGTGCTCCGGGTCCAGGTCGCGGCCCCGGTCCATGGCCGGCGCGTTCCGGTGGTACGTCAGGTGGCTGACGTTCTCGACGATGACGGTCCGCCCTTCCCCCATGAGGCGGAGGTGCTCGTTCGGAACTCCCCGGGACTCGTAATTCGACACCTCGACGAGCCCGGTGGCCCCGCTCCGGAACCGGAGGACCGCCGCGAAGCCGAACCGCTCCTTCCCCCCCGTGCTCTGCTGGGCGCACACCCACTCCACCGGGCCGGCGTAGTGCTGGATCAGGTCCAGGTGGTGGATACTGTGGTCGAGCAGGAACGAGAACGGCGTCAGCTCCTTCGACCAGACCGGGACGTACAGCCCCGAGGTGAACTTGCACGTGAGGTGGGCCAGTCCCCCGAATTCGGGAGACTCGATGATCCGCTTGGCCATCCGGTAGGCCGTCCCGAAACGCTTCATGAAGCCGACCGCCAGGAACCGGTTCGTCTCCCGGCTGACACTGGCCATGCGCTCGCCGTCCTCGACCGTGAGCGCGGGCGGCTTCTCGACGTAGGCATGCAGCCCCGCGCGCATGGCGTCGATCGCCAGGGCGGGATTGACCGCCGGCCCCACGACGATCATCACGGCCTCCAGGGATTCCCGGGCGAACATCTCCCGGTGATCCTGGTAGGCCCGCGCCGCCCCGAAGGCCGCGGCCGTCCGCTCCGCCCGTTCCCGGTTCAGGTCGCAGACGGCCACCAGCTCGATGGGCGCCAGATGGAAGCAGGGAAACAGCGCGGCGTTGGGAAATTTGCCGCACCCGATCACACCCAACTTGACTCGCCTCTCCTCGACCATATTCCCTTCCTTCCCGATCCGCCGATTCCTGGATGGCTTGCAGGCAGCCGGCCCTCTTCCGAATCACGCCACCCGGTAGCGCCCCAGCACGTCCTGGTCAATCTCGATGCCCA
>METI01000137.1 GCA_001771285.1 candidate division NC10 bacterium RIFCSPLOWO2_12_FULL_66_18 | reverse complement strand
GGGGTGAACTGCGCGCATACACTGCAATCTGCACCCACCTGGCCTGCACGGTCCAGTACCGGGAGGAAAAGCAGGACATCTGGTGCGCCTGCCACAACGGCATCTACGACCTGAACGGGAAGACCGTGAGCGGCCCGCCACCCCGGCCGCTGGACCCCTACAAGATCCAGGTGGCGGTCGACGGCAAGATCCTGGTGTCGAAGGGATGAGTGACTCGGAGGAAACGGAGGAGGAATTGCGGTAGCACCCGGCGTTTGACCTTGGAGCCTTTACCGGGTATTGTAAGTCTTGTTGCGTCACTTAGGTCGCGGAGCTGGACGCGCCACTCTGAGAGCAGTGGCGCGTGGAGAGGCCATGGGAAAACGCAAGCGGAAGTCCACACCGATCGAGAAAGCACAGGCGGGCTCGCCCTGGGGGCGTCTTCTGATTCCGGGGGTCCTGGCCCTGGCGATATTCGTGGGCCTGGGGACCTGGTTCTTCCTGTTGAAGCAGAGCCCGGTCAGCGACGCGGCCCAGTACCGGGGTGGGCCCAGGCTGGCCGTTGACAAGGAACTGATTGACTTCGGCACCGTCGGGTTTGAGAAATTCGTCCGGGCCAGCTTCCGGCTGCGAAACGTGGGCGACAAACCGCTGCGGCTGCCAGCATATCCTCCGGTGGACGCAGTCGAGGGGTGCTGACCCCCCAAAGCGGTCGTCGGTGCGACGACCTTGGATCCCGGGCAGGAGACAGACCTCTCCACGGAGTTCACCATGCACGAAGGGATGGGTGGGCCCCATCTCTTCACGATCCGCCTCCAGACCAATGATGCGGTCGAGCCGGAGCGAGTCGTGCGGATCCGTTCCCTCTGGCAGCGCTAGGGTATGCCCGGGACATTTACCTGCCTGCTTGGAGAATTTTCGAACAGGACGCGACTGTCGAAGCGAGGCCGTCCCGTATGGCCTGTCGAAGGGTTTCCCACACCCTCGTGGGGTTCATCACTGGGAGCCTGCTGGTGGCGGCTCCGGGGACCGCACTGGCCGGCGAGCGCCAGGAGGGACTCTCGCGGGCTGACCTGGTCACCGCCGTGGAGCGGAGCCCTGGCCCGACGAAAGGATCGGCGGCTGCCCCGATTGTCATGGTGGAGTTTTCCGATTTCCAGTGCGCATACTGCCGACAATTCTGGCGAGAAACACTGCCGAAGATCGAGGATCGGTATATCCGAACAGGCAAGGTCCGCCTCGTGTATCGACACCTTGCGATCCTGGGGGAGGCGTCCGTCCAGGCGGCCCAGGCGGCCTCGTGTGCGCACGAGCAGGGAAAATTCTGGGAGTATCACGATACGCTATTCAGCCAGGCGGGTGCCCTGGCGTTCACCGCGTCCCGCTTGAAGCGGTATGCTACTGAGCTCAAGTTGGACAAGAAGGCCTTCACGGCGTGCGTGGACTCGAAAAAATTCGCGCAACGGGTTGAGGCCGAGACCATTATTGGGCGGGCCCTGGGAGCTACAGGGACGCCGACATTCCTCATCAACGGCCAGCTCCTGATCGGGGCGTATCCCTTCGAGACGTTTCAGGAGGGCCTGGATAGTCTACTGGTTGCACGCGGCCAAGCGCCATCCGGCCTGTCGAAGTAGCCATCAAACAGAGGCCATGTTCGGATCCAATCCCGAGCCGGAATACCTGAAGCGCGTCTTCGAGGATACCCAGGTCCTGCGAAAGCCCATCACGGGCATCGTGACCGGGTACCACGTGCTCCCGTACATCCTCGTGGCCCCGGATGAGGAGCGGGGCCAGCGGTCGGTCGAGATCCGTGGACGGATCCGGGTCTCGCCTCGCCTGATCCTCTCCCCCCGCCACCTGGGACAGACCTACGGGGAGCTGTTCGAGGATCCCGAGTTGATGGACAAGACGCTGGTCGGTCGCGTCTTCAGTTTCCTGTACGCGGCCCGGCAGAACGTGCAACTGGAGAGCGACGACCTGCGGATCATCCGGGCCGAGCGGGATCCCCGATCCCAGATCGAGCGGGCCATGGACGATCTCATGCGTGAAGAGATCCTGGATACCGGGGTGATCTTCTCTCCCGATGTGAAGTTTTACCCGGTGTCCATCGAGCGATTCATCGCGGAGATTCTGGAGAAGGAATTCCCTCGGACCTGACCCCGAGTCCCTTCCGATCTCAAAAGATATGGTCTTGTTTTCTCGTCAAGAGTAGCTAGCCAACGCTCGTGACCAGACCCGTGCAGGCCATCACCTTCGATCTCTGGGACACGCTTTTCGTTGATGACTCGGATGAGCCCATCCGGGCCAGCCGGGGCATGCGCACCAAGAAGACCGAGCGGCGATTCCTGTTGCATCAGGCCCTGAGCCGCCATCACCGGGTGACGGCAGACCAGGTCAGCTTGGTCTACGACGTGGTGGACGCTGCCTTTCGCAAGGTCTGGCACGACCAGCACGTTACGTGGACCGTGCGAGAGCGGCTGAATGTACTGCTGGAGGGACTGCGACTCAGTTTGCCCGAGGGTGAGCTGGCAGAACTGGTCCGACTACACGAGGACATGGAGCTCACGGTGCGGCCGCGGCTGGTCGCGGGCGTCCGGGAGGCCCTCGAGGGGCTCCAGGGCCGCTACAAGCTGGCGGTGATCAGCGACGCCATCTTCTCTCCGGGCCGCGCGCTGCGGGAACTCCTCCGAGGAGAGGACCTCCTCGGACTCTTCGATGCCCTGGTGTTCTCGGACGAGATCGGCAGTTCCAAGCCTGATTGCCGGGTATTTGATCAGGCGGCGGAGACACTCGGGGTGCCGGTGGCCAACCTGGTCCATATCGGCGATCGGGACCATAACGACGTGAGGGGGGCCCAGGCGGCCGGTGCTCGGGCCATCCTCTTCACGGCGGTCAAGAACCGGGATCAGGCCACCTCGGCCGATGCCGTCTGCGGTCGGTCCGAGGACCTGGCCCGGATCATCGAGCAGATGGAGAAGTGACCTGAGGGTCAGACAGGCGAACCCCTTCAGATCCGCGCTGCAGGGGATGGGGGGTCGGCTGGCGGCTCCGTGAGGAAATTCCATGGCACTCAAGATCTGCATCATCAATGGATATCCCGAGAAGAACCGGCAGGCGCTGACTGACGCCGGGGTGGCCGGCGCCGACGATCTGTACGTCCGCGTGCTGAAGCAGCTGATCCCCGACCCAAAGATCGACGTGTTCATGATCGCCGATCCTGGATCCTCCCTCCCTGGAGGCGGGATCGAAGCCTATGACGCCTTCATCTGGACCGGCTCCAACCTGACCATTTATGAGGATGACCCTCGGGTCACCCGGCAAATCGAGTTTGCCCGGAAGGTCTACGAGGTCGGCCGGCCCAGCTTCGGGAGCTGCTGGGGGGTGCAGATGGCGGCCGCGGCGGCCGGGGGCGAGGTGCGGAAGAATCCGCGGGGCCGCGAGCTGGGCTTCGGGCGGAAGATCCGTCTCACCGCCGAGGGGCGGGCGCACCCGATGTACGAGGGCAAACCCGACGTCTTCGACGGTTTCATCATGCACCTCGATGAGGTATCCCGGGTCCCGCCGGGGGGGCGGCTCCTGGCGACCAACGAGCACACCCCGGTCCAGGCCCTGGAAGTGCGGCACAAGAAGGGGATCTTCTGGGCCACGCAGTACCATCCCGAGTACGACCTGTACGAGATGGCCCGGCTGTTCGTCGCCCGGGGCGAGGTCCTGGTCAAGGAGGGATTCTTCGCCGACCGGGCGGACCTGGAGGCCAAGGTCGCCCGGATGGAAACCCTCGGCCGCCACCCGGACCGCAAGGACCTGCGCTGGGACCTGGCCATCGGCGACGACCTGCTGTCGCCCCCGATCCGCCAGTCCGAGCTGCGCAACTGGCTCGAGAAGCTGGTGATTCCCTCGGTGTCGTCCCGCGCCTCCCTCAACCGGGCCGCCGTCTAAAATCGAATCGTTCCAACCATCCGGGAGTTGGGCAGGCTGCCTTCCGGCAGGGACATCCGGGAGGGGGCACGCCTGTGAGGGAAATCCGTGTGCCCCGAGGGGCGAATTGGAAAATCACCTCTGTCCTCGGAATGTCACTGGGCTGGATCGAGGGGAGAAAGGAAGGCGGGGACCGGGGGGAGAGAAAGAAAATGCCGCAGGCGATCAGACTCGAGCCGTGCAGCGTCTCCTCCGGGATCGCCGGCGCCGGCCCTCGCGACCCCACCTTCGGGATCGGTTCCGACGCCTGAGGTCTGTATCCTCTGGGCGACCCGCGGGAGGAACCTCGCGCGCAATGGCGAGATGGCGGCTCCCCACTGATCCCTGCGGCCAATGAAAAAATAGGGCAAACGGTCGGCCTCGTCAAGAGGTAAGAGGAAGAAAACACAGAACGCTCGCTCATGAAACCAAGCAAGAGAACCATTGCCCTCCTGATTCGCAACCCGGCTGATCCCACGCAGATTTTGGCGGTGCGGCGCGCGTGGGATGACCCCGAGCACCCGGGTGTCTGGGGGCTGCCCGCCGGCTCATTCCGGGTGGGGGAGTCCGCGCTTGATCTGATCCGGCGCATCGGCGAGGATAAGCTCGGGGTCGACCTCACCCCGGTTCGAGTCGTGCGATCGGGCCAGCAGGGGCGCGAAACCTATCTCCTGCAAGTGGATGACCCATCTTCCTCTCGATTCAATACCCAGCTGATCCTTCCCGGATCACCATGACGACCGCAACATGGCTTGACAGTCTCCGCGATATCTGGGCTGGCCTCGCGGCGCGATACCCGTGGCTCCGCTGGGTAGAGAAATGGGGCATCTCGGCCGGATCGCTGGTGCTCGGCCTCCTGACCCTCTTCATCTTTCGGCGGGGGCTCGAGTATTTTCCCTGGTTCGTCGGCTACCTCATCCTGCTCTGGTTGGCCGGGGTGGTTCTTGCCGAGGCGCGGCAGGCACTGGCGGCGCGTGGAGGGAGGGTGGTGTGGTTGGCCGTGAACTACGCCATCCAGAGCATGTTCCATGGTCTGCTGCTCTTCCTGCTGCCCATCTATTATGCCAGCACGACGCTGGCGTCGCGGAACGTGTGGTTCCTCATCGTGCTGGCAACCGCAGCCCTGCTCACGACGATCGATCCGTGGTACCGGGCGGTGCTTCGCCGGTTCGGGTGGGTGGAGATCGTCCTCTTCGGGTTCGGGCTCTTCGCCTCGCTGAATGTGGCCTTCCCGCTGCTCAGGGTGCGGAGCACCTGGGCACTCGCCTTGAGTGGGATCGTCAGTATGCTGGCTCTGGCCCCGGTCTTCCGGCGGGGGCCGGATTCCTCGTGGAAAAATGCGTTGGTCCGCGCGGGGATGTGGGGCGTGGCCGTCGCTCTCGTCCTCTGGCCGCTGCGCGGGTGGATCCCGCCCGTGCCCCTGCACCTTACCAGGGCCACGTTTACCAGATCGGTCGTTCGGCTGGAGCCGGCGGAACCGGTCTCCACGGTCACTGCCGACGAATTGCGAACCTGGGGCGGGATCGTGGCCTTCACCGCGGTGGCGGCGCCGGCCGGGCTCCGTGAGCCGATCTATCACGTCTGGTGGAAGAACGGGGCGGAGGTGGCGCGGATCGCGCTGTCGCCGATCCGGGGAGGTCGGCCCGGAGGATTCCGGACCTACTCGCGGAAGGCGGACCTCGGCCAGGATCCGGCGGGGGTCTGGTCGGTGGACGTCCTCACGGCCCACGGCCAGCTCATCGGGCGCGCCCGGCTGGTGGTGACGCCGTAGGGTCTGCGATCAGGTTGCGCAAAGGCGTTCGGGTGTTTCCGCCTTTAGCGGATTCGATGGTTCGGGCGTTCCCGAACACTTGAACTACTGAACCCCCGAACCGTCGAACGCTCTTGTCCTACTTCGGGCCGCCCGCACCCAGACCTTGACCTGGGAGAGGGTGGGCGGCTTCGGAGCGCCGAGCGCTCGCCACCGGATGACCAGGGCTTCGGGCTCCTGCAGGGCCAGATCCTCGACCCTTGCAATCCCGAGGCGCCTCAGCTCGTCGTAGTGAGGGGCGCCGAGCCCCTTGAGGTCCACTAGCTCGGCCGCCGAGCGGACCGCGCGCAGTTCGCCCTCGGCGATTCCCGCCTGTTGGGCCAGGGTTGCCAGTCCCCCGGGCGTAGTTGTCCGCCGGAGCAGATCCGGCGGCGAGTCTATCCCCAGCCGCGCCAGCCTCTCCACGAGAGCCCCGGGCACCCCTTCGATATCCGCCAACGTCGGGATGTAGCTCTGGACCGTGACCCGGTCAATGCCCACGTATACGGCGACGTTGAAGAGAGACGCGATGATGACGGCAACCGTCGCCACACGCCGCGATGCGCCGGGGCCTCTCTCGCCGGGTTCCTCCCAGCCCCGGCCCCGCCGGAACTGGTTGAGGAGATTCACGAGGACGTAGCATTCGACGGCAAAAGGAGGAAACCCGAGAAACCCCAGGGGCGGCATCTCGAACCACTTCAAGTCTTCGAAGAAGGGCACGGTGTAGATCCACTTCGTGTAGGCCCAGAAATTCCAGAACTCCCACAGGCCGCCAGAGATGAGCCCCGCCAGGAGCATTCGGAGGAAGGGCCGCGGGTCGCCCTGCTCGAACTGGCCCAGCAACGACTTGGCCCGAGTCTCTTGGGCGCGATAGCAGATGGGATCAAAGAGGAACACGGCGAAGCCCCAGACCCACGGAAACGCATAGCGCGGCCAGAGTAGCGGACTCACCAGCATCACCAGCCCGATCGCGACCGACAGGGCGAGCCCCCACGATCGGATCCGCCAGGGCCGCATCCGCACCCCGTCGGCAATCCCGTAGGCGCGAAGGAGATCGTAGGTCTCGAAGATCCCCGGGATGACCGTGGCGTAGGCGAAGAAAGTGAAGATGGCCCGGAAGAGGAAGTCCGTCGGTACGTTGACGTAGAACCAGTTCTGGAGGCGGAAGTTGAACACCTCGAACAGGTTCCAGACGGCGATGGACCAGAACGCCAGGACGAGAAATTCCCACGGCCGGTCGCGCAGAAGGGAATGCCCACGCCGCTTCCACACCCAGGCGTCGGCCAGCACGATGTAGGCCCACCAGGCGATGCAATAGAACAGGACACGAACCGCGAAGACCCCGAGAAACAGCCCCACCTCACCCGCCAGAAGCGTGAAGAGTCCGACCCACCCGTACCAGGGGAGCCGCCGCTTCGCTGCCTTCTCAGTCTGTCCGTGTTCACGCATTCCGCATCCCACTTTCCGCATTCGGATGTCCCCGGGCCCTACGCCTATTCCAAAACCC